>NZ_JBXAHA010000005.1:0-416606 GCF_058794615.1 Cupriavidus sp. GW823-FHT07A04 | reverse complement strand
AACATCCTCGGCGGCGAGAACCTGGGCGCCAAGGTGCTGATGAGCGGCCTGGACTATGAGCGCGCCGTGCTCTCCGGTGGCCCGGTGGGCATCATGCAAGCGTGCATGGATGTCATCACGCCCTACATCCACGACCGCAAGCAGTTCGGCCAGAGCATCGGCGAGTTCCAGCTGATCCAGGGCAAGGTGGCCGACATGTACACCACCTTGCAGGCAGCGCGCAGCTACCTGTACACGGTGGGCAAGAACCTGGATTCCCTGGGCAAGGAACACGTGCGCCAGGTGCGCAAGGACTGCGCCGCGGTGATTCTCTATACCGCCGAGAAGGCCACCTGGATGGCCGGCGAATCCGTGCAGATCCTGGGCGGCAACGGCTATATCAACGAATACCCGGTCGGCCGCCTGTGGCGCGACGCCAAGCTGTACGAGATCGGCGCGGGCACCTCGGAAATCCGCCGCATGCTGATCGGGCGCGAGCTCTACGCCGAAACGGCCTGAGCATCCAGCCGACGCCCCCGCGCCCACAGCACAAGCCACAAGAACAAAGACCCGAGATCCGACACCTTATGCCCACGCTCGAAACCAAACTCAATGCGCGCTCGGAATCCTTCCGCGCCAATGCCGACGCCATGCAGGCGCTGGTCGTCGACCTCAAGGCGAAGATCGCCAAGCTGGCGGAAGGCGGCGGCGAGCAAGCCCGCGCCAAGCACCTTGGGCGCGGCAAGCTGCTGCCGCGCGAGCGTGTGCAGCAATTGCTGGATCCGGGCACACCGTTCCTGGAACTGTCGCAGCTCGCGGCTTACGACATGTACGACAATGCGGCGCCCGGCGCAGGCATCATCACCGGCATCGGCAGCGTGGCCGGACAGGAATGCGTGATCGTCTGCAACGACGCAACCGTCAAGGGCGGCACCTACTACCCGCTCACGGTGCGCAAGCACCTGCGCGCGCAGGAGGTCGCCGAGCAGAACAACCTCCCCTGCATCTACCTGGTGGACTCGGGCGGCGCCAACCTGCCTAACCAGGATGACGTGTTCCCGGACCGCGACCACTTTGGCCGCATCTTCTACAACCAGGCCAACCTGTCCAAGCAAGGCATTCCGCAGATCGCGGTGGTGATGGGCTCGTGCACGGCCGGCGGCGCCTATGTGCCGGCCATGAGCGATGAGTCGATCATCGTCAAGAACCAGGGCACCATCTTCCTGGGCGGCCCGCCGCTGGTGAAGGCCGCCACCGGCGAGGAAGTCACCGCCGAAGACCTGGGCGGCGCCGATGTGCACACGCGCCTGTCGGGCGTGGCCGATTACTTTGCGCAGAACGACGCGCATGCGCTGTCGCTGGCGCGCAATATCGTGCAGCACCTGAACCGCCGCAAGCCGGACCAGATCCGCCTGCACGAGCCGCTGCCCCCGCGCTATCCGGTGGAGGAGCTGTACGGCGTGATCCCTACCGACACGCGCAAGCCCTATGACGTGCGCGAGGTCATTGCGCGCATCGTGGACGACTCGGACTTCGACGAGTTCAAGGCGCGCTACGGCACCACGCTGGTGTGCGGCTTTGCGCGGATCTGGGGCTATCCGGTGGGCATCATCGCCAACAACGGCATCCTGTTCTCGGAGTCGGCGCTCAAGGGCGCGCACTTTATCGAACTGTGCTGCCAGCGCAAGATCCCGCTGGTGTTCCTGCAGAACATCACCGGCTTCATGGTGGGCCGCAAGTACGAGAACGAGGGCATTGCCCGCAACGGGGCCAAGATGGTGACGGCGGTGGCGACCGCGCAGGTGCCCAAGTTCACGGTGATCATCGGCGGCTCGTTTGGCGCTGGCAACTACGGCATGTGCGGGCGCGCTTACTCGCCGCGCTTCCTGTGGATGTGGCCGAACGCACGGATCTCGGTGATGGGCGGCGAGCAGGCAGCCAGCGTGCTGGCCACCGTGCGCCGCGACGGCATCGAGGCCAAGGGCGGCAGCTGGAGCGCGGAAGACGAGGACAAGTTCAAGCAACCGATCCGCGACCAGTACGAGCACCAGGGCCACCCCTACTACGCCAGCGCGCGGCTGTGGGACGACGGCGTGATCGATCCCGCGCAAACCCGCACGGTGCTGGGCCTGGGCCTGTCGGCGAGCCTCAACGCGCCCATCGGCGAGATGAAGTTCGGCGTGTTCCGCATGTAATTTTCCATTGCTCAAGCGCCCCGGATAACGAATCGCACCGTACAGGACACCAACATGGATTTCACCACGCTTACCGTCACGGCCGCGCAGCACGTGGCCACCGTCACGCTGAACCGGCCGGACGTGCGCAACGCCTTCAACGAAACCGTGATCGCCGAGCTCACCGGTGCGTTCCGCGCACTCGGCAGCGAGCCCACGGTGCGCGCCATCGTGCTGGCTGGCAATGGCCCGGCCTTCTGCGCCGGCGCCGACCTGAACTGGATGAAGAAGATGGCCGGCTACTCGCACGACGAGAACCGGTCCGACGCGCTCACGCTGGCGCAGATGCTGCACACCATCTGGGCCTGCCCCAAGCCGGTGATCGCGCGCATCCACGGCGACACCTATGCGGGCGGCGTGGGCCTGGTTGCCGCCTGCGACATCGCCGTGGCCGCGCAGACGGTGAATTTCTGCCTGTCGGAGGCGCGCCTGGGCTTGCTGCCCGCCACCATCAGCCCCTACGTGATCCGCGCCATGGGCGAGCAGGCGGCGCGGCGCTACTTCATCACGGCCGAGCGCTTCGGCGCGGCCGACGCGCTGCGCCTGGGCTTTGTGCATGAGGTGGTGCCGGGCGACACGCTGGATGCCAAGGTGAGCGAGATCGCCGCCGCGCTGGTGGCCAACAGCCCCAATGCCGTGCGCGAGAGCAAGCGGCTGGTGCAGGAAGTGTCCGGCCGCGCCATCGACGATGCGCTGCTGGCCGACACCGCCGAGCGCATTGCTGCGATCCGCGCGTCGGACGAAGGCCGCGAAGGGGTGCGCTCCTTCCTGGAGAAGCGCTCGCCGTCCTGGCGTCCTGCCTGAGCCAAGGCACCCAGCCAATCATGCGCATCCGCCGCGCGGCCACCGCAGCCGCGCCGCCAGAACCAGAAAACTAGGAACAGTCATGTTCAACAAGATCCTGATCGCCAATCGCGGCGAAATCGCCTGCCGCGTGGCAGCCACCTGCCGCCGCCTGGGCATCCGCACGGTAGCCGTCTACTCCGACGCCGACGCCAACGCGCGCCACGTGGCACTGTGCGACGAGGCCGTGCATATCGGCGGCGCGGCAGCGCGTGACAGCTACCTGCGCGGCGACCACATCATCGAGATGGCCAAGGCCACCGGCGCGCAGGCCATCCATCCCGGCTACGGTTTCCTCTCCGAGAACGACGGCTTCGCAGAAGCTTGCGCCGAAGCCGGCCTCGTCTTTATCGGCCCGCCGGCATCCAGTATCCGCGCCATGGGCAGCAAGAGCGCGGCCAAGCGCCTGATGGAGGCGGCCGCGGTGCCGCTGGTGCCCGGCTACCACGGCGAGGATCAGGATGCCGCCCTGCTGCGCCGCGAAGCCGACCGCATCGGCTACCCCGTGCTGCTCAAGGCCAGCGCCGGTGGCGGCGGCAAGGGCATGCGCGTGGTGGAAGCCAGCGAAGGCTTTGAAGCCGCGCTGGCGTCCGTGCAGCGCGAGGCCAGCGCCAGCTTCGGCGACGACCGCGTGCTGGTCGAGAAATACCTGACCCGCCCCCGCCATATCGAGATCCAGGTCTTTGCCGACACGCACGGCAACTGCGTCTACCTGTTCGAGCGCGACTGCTCGGTGCAGCGCCGCCACCAGAAGGTGCTGGAAGAGGCTCCGGCCCCTGGCATGAGCGAGGAACGCCAGCGCGCCATGGGCGAAGCCGCCGTTGCCGCCGCGCAGGCCGTGGGCTACGTCGGCGCTGGCACGGTGGAATTCATCGCCAACCAGGACGGCTCGTTCTACTTCATGGAGATGAACACCCGCCTGCAGGTAGAGCACCCGGTCACCGAGATGATCACCGGGCAGGACCTGGTGGAGTGGCAACTGCGCGTAGCCTCGGGCGAGCCGCTGCCTCTCAGGCAAGATCAGCTTCAAATCCACGGCCATGCACTGGAAGCCCGCGTCTACGCCGAAAACCCCGACAAGGGCTTCCTGCCCTCCACCGGCACGCTGCGCTACCTGCGCACACCGGCAGCGGTCACGTTCGCGCTGGGCCAGGACGGCAACGGCCCGGCTGGCGTGCGCATCGACTCCGGCGTGCGCGAGGGCGACACCATCAGCCCGTACTACGACCCCATGATCGCCAAGCTGATCGTGTGGGGCCGCGACCGCGAGGAGGCGCTGGCGCGCATGGCGCAGGCGCTGGCCGAGTATCACGTGGTGGGCCTGTCGACCAATATCGCCTTCCTGCAGCGGCTGGTGACGTCGCAGGCGTTCCGCACGGCGGACCTCGACACCGGCCTGATCGAGCGCAACCAGGCGGCACTGTTTCCGCCGGCCGCGCCCGTGGGCATGGAAGTGATTGCGCTGGCGGTGGCGGCGTTGCTGGATGCGCAAGCCCGCGCGCGCCGCGTGGACCCGGCCGACGCGCATTCGCCCTGGCAGAACGCCGGCGCATGGCGCCTGAACGGAGACGCCACCAGCCAGTTCCGCCTGCGCACCGGTGAAGGCGAAACGCTGGCCAGCCTGCGCAGTGATGGCGGCAAGCAATGGCTGACGGTAGGCGAGCAGACCCTGCCCTTCCGCGCGGCCAGCCTGGCCGGCAGCCACGCACTCGACCTGGGCGAGCGCACGGTCAAGGGCAACACCCATATCGAAGGCGACGCTCTCTACGTGTTCAGCGGCAAGCAGCAAACCCGGCTGGAAGTCATCGACCCGCTGGCCCATGCGGGCAGCGCCGATGCCGAGGGCGGTAAGCTGGTGGCGCCGATGCCGGGCCGCATCATCGCGGTGATGGTCAAGGCCGGCACGGTCATTGGCAAGGGAGATCCGCTGATCGTGATGGAAGCCATGAAAATGGAACACACCCTGACCGCGCCGGCCGACGGCGTGGTGCAGGAGGTGCTTTATGGTATCGGCGACCAGGTGCAGGATGGGGCGCAGTTGGTCACGTTGGAAGATGTGGTGGTGTGAAGGAATGCGGGCCTTTTGGGGCGGGGGGGCTGCTTGTAGCCCCGCTGACTGTAGCCCCGCTGACGCGGGGGTGGCGTTTGTGGGCGGGGTTTTGATGCTTCTAGCTGCTGTCGCGGCTGTACGGTATTGGCCGTTTTGGAACGTGTGAGATGTCACTTCTCTTTACTCGTAAAGAGAAGTAACCAAGAGAAAGCGATCCTTGCAGGAGGCTGGCTTATTGGGGTTGCGTAGCCCGGTGGTTTCGTCGTACGGCCCTGGGTTCTAATGGCCTCGTGCCGTTACCGGTTCAAAGGACCACGCTCCAGCAAATGACGCTGGTTTCGTGGTGAGGCTGCTCGGTAGCGACATCCCTGCTCATTCATCCATCTGCCGGTACCGGTGCAAAGTGTCACGATATGTCACGCCGCGATGGTTTCGTGGTGGGGTGGGCGCGGTGGAAGAATTCTTCGGCCTATCAATCCGGTGCCACCGCGCCCACGACGGAAACGGGACGCTTGCAACTTCGTAGCCGGCCACTCCGCGAGCGACAGACGGCTTGAAGTTCGTGATGGCCGCTACCGGGGGGACCACCACGAATCCCTGGGCATTGGCCGGGTCGTGGTGCTCTGAACCGGTTACGGCACGAGTCCATTAGCACCCGGGGCCTGACGACGAAACCATTGGGGTCCCCAATGACGCCACGCCAGCCTCCTGCAAGGATGTACGAATCAACCACATGGGTATCGCTTTCTTTTGGTTACTTTTCTTTACGAGCCCGCGAGCGAGTAAAGAAAAGTGACATCTCACACGTTCTAAATCAGCCAACACCGTACAGCCGCGACAGCAGCTAGAAGCATCAAAACCCCGCCCACAAACGCCACCCCCGCGTCAGCGGCGAAATCGACGGCACCAGCCTACCCCCGCCTCAAACCCTCTCATGCCGTTACCGGATCGAGTGACCACGATCCTGCGGATGGCGCTGGTTTCGTGGTGAGGCTGCTCGGTAGCGGCATCCCTGCTCATTCATCCATCTGCCGGTACCGGTGCAAAGTGTCACGATATGTCACGCCGTGATGGTTTCGTGGTGGGGTGGGCACGGTGGAAGAATTCTTCGGCCTATCAATCCGGTGCCACCGCGCCCACGACGGAAACGGGACGCTTGCAACTTCGTAGCCGGCCACTCCGCGAGCGACAGACGGCTTGAAGTTCGTGATGGCCGCTACCGGGGGGGACCACCACGAATCCCTGGGCATTGGCCGGGTCGTGGTGCTCTGAACCGGTTACGGCACGAGTCCATTAGCACCCGGGGCCTGACGACGAAACCATTGGGGTCCCCAATGACGCCACGCCAGCCTCCTGCAAGGATCGCTTTCTCTTGGTTACTTCTCTTTACGAGTAAAGAGAAGTGACATCTCACACGTTCCAAAACGGCCAATACCGTACAGCCGCGACAGCAGCTAGAAGCATCAAAACCCCGCCCACAAACGCCACCCCCGCGTCAGCGGGGCTACAGTCAGCGGGGCTACAAAGCAGCAATATCGTACCCAGAGCTAAATCCCTACCCCCGCCTCAACCCCTCAACAGGATCCGCCTCAAAAGCCTCCCACAGCGCATCGCGCCGTTGCAACGCTTTGATGACCGCCGGATGGCGCAATTGCGCGACCGCCGAGACCAGCGCATTGCACAGGAAGAAAGCCGCCGTATAAGAGTCGAAAGGCGACGCATTGGCCGTGCGCACCAACAGATGGTGATCCGATAGCGGCACCAGTGGCGCGGCCGGACTGTCGCAAATCGCGATCACGCGCGCGCCGCGTTCGCGAAAGGCGCGCGCGATGCTCACCGGTGCGCTGGAATACCGCCGGATACTGAAAGTCAGCAGCACATCCTCCGGCTCCACCCACAGCATGGCATCCGTGGCCGTCACCGCGCCCGCGCCCAGTTCCTGGACTTGTGGCCGGCACATATTCAGATGCAGCGCCAGCCATGCGCCCACGGGCGCGCTGTTTTTCTGCGCCAGCACGAACAGCCGGCCGCGCGGCTCGGCCAGCAGGCGCGCGATCGCCTCGAAGGCGGCCATGTCCAGCCCTTCGTGGGTGGCCGCCAGGTTGTGCTGGTCGTGCAGCAGCGCGTCGTCCACGCAAGCTCGCAGGGTGCGCTTGCCGCCAATCGTGGCCGGCGCACGCTGGCCGGCGGTGGGCAGCAGCGCCGTCACGCTGGCCCGTGCCTCGCGCTGGGCATCGCCATAGCTGGCATAGCCCAGCTTGGCGAACAGCCGCACCACCGTGGAAGCGCTCGTGCCGTGCTGGGCAGCCAGCGCGGTGGCCGATTCCAGCAGCGCATGCGGATAGTCGCGGCCCAGTGCATCGGCCAAGGTGCGCTCGCGGGCGGTCAGCGTGGCCGCCTCGCGCGCAAGGCGCTCGAGCAAGGTAGCGTCACGTGAGGGAGTCTCCTGGGCATGTTTCATGGTGTTGACACGTTGCAATGCGTATTGCATGATCATATCACTTTTGCAATGAACGATTCACTCCCACACGAAGCAAGGAGCAAGCGGTATATGGCGGACAACGCAGCGGATAGCGACATGCATGCCCAGGCGGCAAGCGGGTTGATCGATTGGCTGGGCGGCCAGCAGGCTGAAATGCAGGCGCTCCTGCAGCGCATTGTCGACATCGACAGCGGCAGCCGGCAGGAAGCCGGCGTGACGGCCGTGGCAGAGGTCCTGCGCGCGCACCTGGAGGCCGCCGGCATTGCGGTCACACTGCATGCCGTGCCCGGCTATGGCGTGTGCCTGGATGCGCTGGTGCCCGGTGCCGGCGATGGCGCGCCCATCCTGCTGATGGGCCATATGGACACCGTGTTCCCGGCCGGTACGGCCGCACGCCGCCCCTTCCGCGTGGAGGATGGGCTTGCCTACGGGCCCGGCGTGGCCGACATGAAATCCGGCCTGGTCATGAACGTATTCGTGGCCGAGGCCCTGGCGCGCTGCGGCGGCAACGCCTTGCCGGTGCGCCTGTTCTTTTCCTGCGACGAGGAAATCGGTTCCGGCGCCACCCGCGAACGGATCATGGACGTGGCGCGCGGCGCGCGCGCCGTGTTCAACGCCGAGCCCGGCCGCGTCAGCGGCAACCTGGTCACAGGGCGCAAGGGGTCGATGGTGGTGGAGTTCGAGGTGGAGGGCGTGGCCGCGCACGCCGGGGTCAACCATGCCCAGGGCGCCAGCGCTATCGACGCGCTCGCGCGCAAGATCCTGGCGCTGCATGCGCTGACCGACGCCGAGCGGGGCATCACCACCAATGTGGGCTGTGTGAAGGGAGGCATCGTGCCCAATATGGTGGCGCCACTTGCGCAGGCCGAGCTCGACGTGCGCTTTACCGCCGACACGGACATCGAAGCGCTGGTCGAGCAGGTGCGTGCGATCATCGAGGCCGAATCGCTGCCGCGTACCAAAGGCAGGATCACCGAGATGCGCCGCACCCGGCCGATGACCCAGACGCCCGCGGACCTGCTGGCGCTGTACCAGCGCGGCGCGCAGCACCTGGGCTTCTCGGTAGACGGCGAGTTCACCGGCGGCGCAGCCGATAGCGGGCTCACGTCCTCGGTGGGTACGCCCACGCTGTGCGGCACCGGCCCGGTGGGCGGCCATGCGCACACCGTGCGCGAGTACTGCGAGCTTGCCACTTTCGTGCCGCGCGCGCAGGCGGTGGCGCTGGCCGTCCTCGCACTGCGCTGAGCCGGGGCACTGCCCCCCGCACCCGATTTCTAACTACCTTCAACTCACTGCCATGCCGAACGTGCCATTCTCTCGCCGCCATTTCCTCCACACCGGCCTCAGCGTAGCCGCGCTCGCGTGTGCCGCGCCGCTGGCCGCGCAAGCACAGGGCGCCTATCCCTCGCGCCCCATCACGCTGGTGGTGCCCTTCCCGCCTGGTGGTTCGGTGGACATCATGGCGCGCCAGTACTCGGAGCCGCTGTCGCGCATCCTCGGCGTGCCGGTGGTCGTCGACAACCGCCCGGGCGCGGGCGGCTCGGTCGCCACGCAATCGGTGGCGCGCAGCAAGCCCGATGGCTATACGCTGGTGGTGTCCTCCCAGAGCAGCCACCTGGCCAACCCGCTGACCCAGCCAAAGCTGGGCTATGACCCGATCAAGGATTTTGAGAACATCGCCATCCTGGGCCGCCAGCCCAACGCCCTGGTGGTGCATTCAAGCCTGCCGGTGCGGACTTTCGGGGAGTTCCTGGCCTACGCGAAGAAGAACCCGGGCAAGCTCGATTACGGCAGCGGCGGCGTTGGCAGCATGGGCCAGCTGAATGTGGAAATGCTCAAGGCCAGCACCGGCATCTACGCCACGCACATCCCCTATCGCGGCGGCACGCACCTGATCACGGCCGTGCTGAGCAATGAGGTCCAGTTCATCCTCGACAACCTGGTCATCATGCTGCCCTACATCAAGGAAGGAAAGGTGCGTGCGCTGGCGGTGGCTTCCGAGCAGCGCCTGCCGCAGCTGCCCGACGTGCCGACCATGGCCGAGCTGGGCTACCCGCAGCTCAACCTGAGCTCCTGGACGGGCATTGCCGCGCCTGCCGGCACGCCCGAGCCGGTGGTGCAGAAGCTCTACCAGGCGGTGCGCCAGGCCGCCAGCGACCCCGCCATGCAGACGGCGCTGCGCGCGCGCGGCGTGTTCCCGCCCGAGGAGATGGCACCCGCCGCCTTCGAACGCATGATGGCCGACCGGATGGTGCGTTACGGCGAAGTGGTCCGCAAGGCCAAGATTTCCGCGGATTGAGGGCGCGGGATTGAGCGCGCGGGATTGAGCGCGCGGACTAGGGCGGGACTAAGGCTTGGCGGTGGCCGCCCCGCCCTTGCCTTCCATGCCACCCTTTGCCGTCGCTCCGCCCGCGCGCAGCATGTCGATGACAAGCTGCATGGCGGGAGTGGGCGGGCGGCTCCTGCGCAGCACCAGGCCATAGGGCGCAAGCCGGCCATGCAACGCTACCGGCAGCGTGGCGATCATGTTCAGGTCTTCGTAGTAGCGGGCCACCGAGGTGGGCAGCACGGCGAGCATGTCGGACTCGCGCAGCACGGATAGCGTGGTGAGGATCGACGAGGTCTCCACCGTGCTCACCGGCGGCGGCACGCGATTCTCGCGGAAGGTCTGGTCGATGATCTGGCGCATCGGGCTGGGGTGCGGCTGGATGATCCACGCGTACTCCGTCAGCGCGGCCAGCTTTAGCTTGCCGCGCGCCGCCGCCGGATGCCCCACGCGGGTGACGATCGACAGCGCCTCTTCCCCCAGCGTCTCGAACGACAACTCCTCCGACGGCCAGCCATCGGGGATGCGGCCCAGCACGATATCGATCTGGTCCTGCTGCAGCGCGTGCACGAGCACGTCGCTGGTATCGATCTGCACGATGATGTGCAAGCGCGGATGCGCCTGCTTGAGCTTGACGATCACGTGGGTGAGCAGGTCCGGCGCCGGCGCCATCACCGCGCCCACGCGCACTTTGCCTACATCGCCGGCCTGGATGGCGACAAGCTCCTCGCGCAGTTCATCCATGTCGGCAAAGACCACCCGCGCGTAACGCATCACCGCCTTGCCCGATACCGTCGGGTCCAGCCCGCGCGCGTGGCGCGTAAAGAGCGATACGCCGAGCACGTCTTCCAGTTCCTGAAGGGACTTGGTAGCGGCCGGCTGGGTCAGGGCCAGCCCTTCGGCCGCCTGGCGCAGCGAGGGCGACTCCGAGAGCGCCAGCATCAGTTGCAGGTGCCGCATGCGAAGGCGCTTGCGGATGGATGCGCTGGACGGGATGGATGGGATCGATGGAATGCTCACCGCGATAATCTCCGAGAATAGGCGGATCGTGATTTCCGCTATTTTGCTTATCGCGAATTCTCGCACGGCGTGGGTGGCAACAAGAACGGAGTGCCGCGTCAGGCGGTTGCCGCACTTCCTGCCTGCGGCGGCGCCTGCCCACCCCCTTTTCATGGTGACTTCGCTTCATTTCGACGCATTTAGCCTCACATTCCAGGCTTGCGGAGGGGTTTTCGGGCATACTGGCCAATTCCCTCCTATTGCGAAGCCGGCGTTCTGGCTTCCCCCCTCGATGCCCGGCTACCAAACCAAGCAAGAGAGCATCGCCGTGACGGGCGTCGCCGACCTGGTCATTCGCTCCTTGCTGGACAAGCAGCAGTACTCCGATCCCCTCGGCGAAGCCGAACGCATGGGCATTTCTTCCGCCATGTGGCCGCTATTCGGGCTGCTGTGGCCGTCCGGCGCGCACCTGGCCGCGCGCATGGCGCTGCGCCCGGTGGACCCCACCGAGCGGGTGCTGGAAATCGGCTGCGGGCTGGGGCTGGCCAGCCTGGTGGGGCACCGCAGGGGTGCCGACGTGACCGCCAGCGACTGCCATCCGATGGCCGCCGCCTTCCTCGCGGAGAACGTACGCCTGAATGACCTCGCGCCAATGAAGTACCGGCACGGGCACTGGAGCGCCGCGGAGCACGAGCAAGATGCCCCTGCTGGCGCCGGCCCCGCCCCCGCCGACGTCCACGGCCATTTCGACCTGATCATCGGCAGCGACCTGCTCTACGAGCGCGATGCCAATGCCAACCTCGCCCACTTTATCGGGCGCCATGCCAGCCCCACGGTCGAGATCTGGATCATCGATCCCGACCGCGGCAACCGGCCCGCCTTCAACCGGCAGATGGCCGAGCAGGGTTTCGCGATGCGCGAGGAAAAGCTCGACCGCGTGGCCGCGCCCGGCATCGATGCCTACAAGGGCCGCCTGCTGGTCTACCGCTGGGCCATGGCACTGCCGCCGACGCCTGGCCTGCCTCTGCAGTAGGGCAGCAATGCCCCACACAAGGTTCTGGTAGTCACGCCTCGCGCACCCCACTGGCATGCAAAGCTTCGCGCACGGCTTCGATCCCGGCTGCATCGAGGTCCCGCAGCGGCTGCCGCACATGACCGCCGCGCCAGCCGCGCAGATTCATGGCAGCCTTGGTGGACTGGGGCTGGCCCAGTTTGCGGGCGACCGCCCGCATGGGGTACCAGCGACGATGCAGCCCGCCGGCGTCCGCCGCGTTGCCAATGCGCACCGCATCGTAGGTAGCCTTGACCAACTCAGGCAGCGCGCAACTGTTGGTCGAGCTGACACCGTCGAACCCTAGTACCAGCGGCCCAAGCATCACGAGATCGGATGCGGCCAGTACGCGAATGCGGCCGCTGACGCGCCCGACGAGCTGATCGACCGTGGTCGGATTGAGATCGCCTTGCTTGAGTGCGACCACTTGGGGCACATCGCACAGGCGCTCGATCAGCGGCACCGATAGCGTAATACCGACGCCCGGCGCGTTATAGATCATCACGCCGGTTCTAGAGAGCGGCGCCACTTCCTCAAAGAAGCGCACGATCTGGCCATCGGTGACTTCGGACACGAACGGCGGCATCAACATGGGCAATCCGCCCAGTTCGCCAGCCAACGAGGTCAGTTCCTTCACCACGCGCACATCGGCATGTGCGGTGCATAGCAATACAGGCACGCGATCGCCCACCACTTCCATGGCGTGGCGGAAGAGCGCTGCGCGCTCGGCGGTATTCATGGCCGGGAATTCGCCGTAGGTGCCGCCAATCAGAAGGCCGTCGTAGCCCAGGCCCAGCATGCGCTCGACGTTCTCCGTCAGCGCGGGGAGATCCAGGCTGCCATCCGCCGCGAAAGGCGTGACTGCGATATTGAACAGGCCGCGGGCACGCGCCAGGGATTCGTCTTGAGATTTCATAATGCCTCGGGTCAATGTTGAGACGTTAGCTGTGAAAAAAATAGGTGGCCGACCTAGGAATCGGCTGGAATACGAACAGGATTGGGATTAGAAATCGAGCTGGCTGAGCGGACGAATGCGTACGCCATCGCCTTCCATCGCGGCGCGCACCGCCCTGGCAATGGCAACCCCCTGCGGGTTGTCGCCATGCACGCAGATCGTGTGGACCCGCATGTCGAGCTTGCGGCCGCCAACGGTATGAATCGCCTGCTCCCGAACCATCTGCAAGGCACGTGCCGCCGCAACGCCCGGGTCGTGGATGACGGCGCCCGGCTGGTTGCGCGGCAGCGTTAAGCCGTTGTCGCCATAGAGACGATCCGCAAAGACCTCGCAGGCCATGCGCACGCCGCCCCGGCGGGCCGCGCGCTCGGTTTCATTGTGCGGCGTGCAGACCAGCACGAGATCCCGGTCAAGGGCGCGCATGGCGCCGATGAGTGCGTCGGAAAGCTCGGGGCACTCGAAGGCCATCGTGGCCAGGGCGCCATGGAGCTTGACGTGCGTCACGCGATGGCCCACGGCCTGCGCCATCCCCTGCAGCGCGGCAATCTGGTAGATCAGCATCTTCTCGATGTCACCGGGACTGTCCCCGACGATCTTGCGCCGGCCAAAACCGTACAGATCGTTAAAGCCAGGGTGCGCACCAACATCGACGCCTCGCGACAGTGCCTGGGCCGCGGTCTGGTGCATGACGACGGGATCGCCGCCATGAAAGCCGCAGGCCACGTTGGCCGACGTGACGATGGCCAGCATGGCGCCGTCGTCCCCTATTTCATAAGGGCCAAAGCTCTCGCCCAGGTCTGAATTCAGATCGACTTCCCGCACTTTCATTCTCCGAAACGCCACTCGGCGCCGCTTGGTATACCACTGGCACGCAAAATGCATGCCATTTGCCGGGCAGCAGAATCCTGATGGCCGCATCCCCAAAATCGGGCGTTTCAACTGGAGAAAGCATGACAAGCAAGTTGCAGAAAATGGTTAGTACCGTGGCGGCCGCCGCGGCCTTGCTGGCAGGTGCAGCCCACGCGGCGGAACTGAACTTCGCGAGTTGGGGCGGCGCCTACCAGGGCGCGATCCGCGAGGCCTGGCTGAAGCCGTTCGCCAAGGACACTGGCGTCAAGCTGACGGAAGACACCGATCCGCAGGTCGCAAAGATCCGCGCCATGATCGACACCAAGACCGTGAACTGGGATGTGGTGACGGAGAACAGCGCACGGCTGACGCGCGGCATCAAGCTGGGCGTATTCGAAAAGATCACGCCGGAGATGGTGGATCAGAAGCACGTGATCCGCGGCGCGCGCAACGACTATGGTGTGCCGTCCGAGATCTTCTCGACCGTGGTGGGTTTTTCGTCCAAGACGTTCCCGGCCGGCAAGCCCCAGCCATCCACCTTCGCGGATTTCTGGGACGTGGCCAAGTTCCCGGGCAAGCGCACGCTGCAGGACGATCCGGCCACCGTCATCGAGGCCGCGCTGATCGCCGACGGCGTTGCGCCCGCCGACGTCTACAAGGTGCTCGCCACGCCTGCTGGCGTGGACCGCGCCATGAAGCAGATCGAGAAGATCAAGCCAAGCGTCGCCATGTGGTGGAAGAACGGCGCCGAGCCGGTCAACGCGCTAGGCAGCGGCGAGGTCGTCATGGCGCTGGGCTGGAACGGCCGCTTCCAGGCCGGCATCGATTCCGGGCTGCCGATCCAGATGGGTTGGGGCAACGCCGTGGCGCAGGTTGGCTACTTCGCCCTGGTCAAGGGTGCGCCGCATCGCGACGAAGCCCTGAAGCTGCTGAACTACATCATCCAGCCGAAGAACCAGGCCGAATTCAGCAAGCACATCGCCTACGGTCCCACCACCGAAGCCGCCTTTCCCCTGATCGACGAGGCCCGCAAGCAGCGCCTGCCTTCCACGCCCGAACGGCTGAAAAGCGCGTTGTTCCTCGACTCCGAATTCTGGGAAAAGCAGGGGCCGGCCATCGTCGAGCGCTACAACCAGATCCGCGCACGTTGATTCGTACCACCGCGAGGTAACTGCATCATGACAGGCACCGCCCTGCCCCTTCCCCCCGCCTCGACCGCACCCGCCGTGAGGCAGGCGCGCCGCCGTCCGAGCCGCGCGGCGGTGCTCGCCAGCTTGCCGTTGTTGCTCTTCCTGCTGTGCTTCTTTGTCGGGCCCATCGCGGGCCTGCTCAAGGAAGGCTTCTATCAGGACGGCGTGGCGACGCTGGCCAACTACCGCCACCTGATCGACACGCCAATCTACCGGATCGTGCTGGGCAACACCTTCACCATCGCCGCGGCGGTGACGCTGTCCTGCGTGCTGATGAGCTACCCGCTTGCCTACCTGATGGCCAGCGTGCGGCCCAATGTGGCCAAGCTGCTGTTCTTCGCGGTGCTGCTGCCGTTCTGGTCGAGCGCACTGGTGCGCACCTCTGCCTGGATCGCGCTGCTGGGCAAGAACGGGCCGCTCAATGCCCTCCTGACGGGCAGCGGCATTCTGGACCAGCCGATGGCCTTCCTCTACAACTTCACCGGTGTGATGATCGGCATGACCCATGTGCTGATGCCCTTCGTGGTGCTGCCGCTCTATGCCTCGTTCCGCTCGCTGGACCACACCCTGGTGCAGGCCGCGCAGAGTCTCGGCGCGGGTTCGGTGAGCATCTTCAGCCGCGTGGTGCTGCCGCTAACCAGCCCCGGGGTGGTGGCGGGCGGCATCATCGTCTTCATGAATGCGGTGGGCTACTACATCACGCCCTCGCTGATGGGAGGCCCGGCCCAGCGCATGGTGGCCGAGCTGATTTCCTACAACATCACCGAGGAACTGAACTGGGGCCTGGCCGCGGCGTTAGCCGCCGTGCTGCTGCTCACGGTGCTAGCATCGCTGTGGCTCTTCAATCGCCTCTTCGGCCTGGACAAGCTGATCGCCGGTTCGACCAGCAAGGGCAGCAGCACGCCTGGCACGGGGCGCACTCCGGGCGGTCGGCTCGCCGTGGCCGCCGGCATTGCCTGCGCCGTGTTCCTGGTGCTGCCGATCGTCATCGTGATCCCGATGAGCTTCGGCACCACCGATTTCCCGGTGTTCCCGCCGCCGCAGTATGGGCTGCGCTGGTACGCCAGTTTCTTCGACGACGCCAAATGGCTCGATGCTCTCTGGTCGAGCCTGCGCGTTGGCGCGATCGTGACGGTGCTGGCCACCCTGCTTGGCACCGCCGCGGCGCTGGGCGTGCACAAGATGGCGTCGGCGCGCAAGGGCTGGCTCGATGCCCTGTTCGTCGTGCCGATGTCGGTGCCGGCGATCATCACCGCTGTGTCCCTCTACTACCTGCTGGCGCCGCTGGGCTGGGTGGCCAACTCGCTGGCCATCGTCATCGGCCACACCGTGCTAGCCACGCCCTACGTCTACATCACGGTGCGCGCCGCGCTGCGCAGTTTCGATCCCAGCCTGGAACTGGCAGCGCTGAGCCTGGGCGCCCCGTGGCCGACCATGTTCCGGCTGGTGATGCTGCCGGCGCTGCTGCCCAGTCTCGTCGGCGGCGCGGTGTTCGCCTTCGTGACCTCGTTCGACGATGTCGTGATGGCGCTGTTCCTCACCACCATCCGTAACCGCACCCTGCCCAAACTGATGTACGAGGGCCTGGCGCACGATTTCGATCCAACGGTGATCTCCGCGTCCTGCGTGCTGATTGCCGCTACAGCGCTCATCCTGATGGCCAACCAGTTGCTGGGAAAGAAGAAAGGAGCATGACGATGCAAGCCACCCTCTCGCCAACCGCGTCCCCGCCCTATGCTGCGGCGCCTGCGCTGCAGCTCTCCGAGCGCCCCGAGGCCCAGGGCAAGGACATCTCGGTGCGCGCCGTGCGCAAGTCCTATGGCAGCACGGTCGCGCTGCCGGATGTCTCGCTATCGGTGGCACGCGGCGAATTCTGTACCCTGCTTGGCGCCTCGGGCTCGGGCAAGACCACGCTGCTGAAGATCATCGCCGGCTTCGAAGCGCCCGACACCGGCAGCGTGCACATCGCCGGCCGCGACGTCACCCACACGCCGATCGCCGAACGCAATATCGGCATGGTGTTCCAGAACTACGCGCTGTTCCCCCATATGTCGGTGTTCGAGAACGTAGCCTTTGCGCTTCGCATGCGGCGCCTCAACCATGAGGACATCAAGCGGCGCGTTGGCGAAGCGCTCGAGCTGGTGAGCCTGCAGGCCCTGGCAGCGCGCCTGCCACGCGAGCTCTCAGGCGGGCAACAGCAGCGCGTCGCGCTGGCCCGCGCGCTGGTCTTCATGCCGGACGTGCTGCTGATGGACGAACCGCTTGGCGCGCTCGACAAGAACCTGCGGCAGGCGATCCAGCTGCAGCTCAAGAAGCTGCACCACGACCTCGGCCTGACGGTGGTCTTCGTCACCCACGACCAGGAGGAAGCCATGAACCTGTCGGACCGCATCGTCATCATGGACCAGGGCCGCATCGTGCAAGCGGGCGCGCCCGCCGCGCTGTACCGCTCGCCCGATACGCCGTTCGTCGCGGGCTTCCTCGGCGAATGCAACTTCCTCGGAGAACCCGCCCGCGTGCTCGGGATCAGGCCGGAGAACGTGCGCGTTGGCGCGCAGCTTGGCACGTCGGACGTACGGCACGAGGGCCGCGTGGTGGCGTCGACCTTCTGCGGCCTGCACTGGAAGGTATTCATCGCCTGGCGGGACAGGACCATCGTTGCCTATGCGGCTGCCGGCATGGCTGGTACCGATCACGAGCCCGGGCGGCTCGTAGCCTGGGGGTTCAGCCCCAGCGACGCCATGGTGTTCGCCACCCAATGAGGGCCGGTGAGCACCAGCAGCGCGACAGCATATTCACTACCGCACCAACATGAAAACACTGACAAAAATCGAGACTGACCACGGCGCTGCCGCAAGCGAGCTGGACGACATCGCGCTGACCTCGACCACGCCCGCCGGGGACATCCCCGACCTGGCGGGCGATGCCTACAACACGCTGCTTGACATGATCCAGCTGGGCCGCTTGCGCACCGAGACGCCACTGCAGGAACGGGCGCTGGCGGCAACGCTGGGCATCTCGCGCACGCCGCTGCGCGAAGCCATGAGCCGGCTCATCGGCGGCGGCTTTGCCGTGCGCACGCCGCGCGGGCAGCTCATGATCAAGGAGCCCACGCTGCGCCAGTATCTGGAGATTCTCCAAATGCGGGGCCTGCTGGAAAGCGAAGCCGCCGCCCAGGCCGCGAGCCGGATGGACCCCAAGCATGCGCAATACGTCATCGCCCAGGTGGAGGCGCATCTGCTGGCGCGCAACACCACCAAGGACGAGAACCACAGGATCGATAACCTGCTGCACGACACCGTCGCCACGGCCAGCGGCAACCAGATGCTGGCGCAGACGATCCATGACCTGCGCATCAAGGCCAGATGCTTCGACCAGAACGGCGCACCCGAGCGTTTCGAGCCCTGCGCACGCGAGCATATCGCCATCCTGCAGGCCATCGCCGAGCGCAACCCCGACGCGGCGCGCGCCGCCATGAGCCTGCACCTCGCCAACGCACGCGCCGGCCTGGTTGCGCGCCATACAAACCTGTGACTCCGTGTGTCCATCAACACGTCCATCAACACGTCCATCAATGCTTCCATCAACCAGCAGATTCATACATGACAAGTACATCGCGCATTGACGAAAGCGCAAAGGGCGTCTTCATCATCTCCGCGACCCCCTTCACGGAACAGGGGGCGCTCGACCTGGAGAGCACCGACCGCCTGGTCGATTTCTACCTCGGCAAGAAGGTCGCGGGCATGACCATCCTCGGCATGATGGGCGAAGCGCCCAAGCTGTCGGAGGAGGAGTCCATGATTTTCGTGCGCCGCGTCCTCGAGCGGGTCGATGGCCGGGTGCCGGTGATTGTCGGGGTGAGCCACGCGTCGAATCAGCATGTGGAGCGCCTGGCGAGGACCTCGATGGCGCTCGGCGCGGCCGGGGTCATGCTGGCGCCAGCGGCAAACCTCAGGACCGACGACCAGGTTTATGGCTACTACGCCGCCATTGCGCGCCTGCTTGGACCGGATGTGCCGATCTGCCTGCAGGACTTCCCCCAGGCCACTGGCGTCTACACCTCGGTCGACGTCGTCCTGCGGATGGTGCGGGAATTCCCGCAGGTGGTGATGTTCAAGCACGAGGAGCTACCCGGCCTGCGCAAGCTCTCGCAGATTCGTGCCCAAAGCGAGGCGGAAGGCCTGCGTCGCATCAGCATCCTGGCCGGCAATGGCGGCCTGTTCCTGCCGCAGGAGATGCTGCGGGGCGCGGATGGCGCGATGACCGGCTTCGCCTACCCCGAGATGCTGGTCCAGGTCTGCGACCTTTTCGCCCAGGGTAGGGCCGGTGAAGCTGAAGACCTGTTCGATCTGTACCTGCCGCTGCTGCGCCATGAGTTCCAGTACGGCATCGGCCTGGCACTGCGCAAGGAAACCCTGCGCCGGCGCGGTGCGATCGCCAGTGCCGCGGTGCGCAAGCCCGGACCGGTGCTGGACGCAACCGACCTTGCGGAGCTGGAGCGGCTGATCGGCCGCCTGGAAGCCAGTTTGGCGAACGCCGGCCAGGCTGGTCACTGACGCCAGGGGAGACAGGGAAACAGCATGACTTTCGACTTCTGTATCACCGGCGCATCGATCGTGGACGGCAGCGGCAGACCCGCCTTCGTTGGCGACGTGGGCGTGAAGGACGGGAAGATCGCGGCCGTTGGTGAGCTTGCCCACGCCAGCGCGGTGGAACGCATCGATGGCCGTGGCCGGGTTGCCGCGCCTGGCTTCATCGACGTCCATACGCACGACGACCGCGCCTTGCTGATGCCGGGCGCGATGACGGCGAAGCTGTCCCAGGGCGTGACAACCGTCGTCACCGGCAACTGTGGACTCAGCCTGGCGCCTGCGCGGCCGGGCACCGCCATACCGCCTCCGCTGGACCTGATCGCCACGCCGGAATGGCTACGTTTTCCTGCCTTCCGCGATTACCTCCACGCCTTGGACGCGAACGGGACCGCGGTCAACGCCGTCTGCCTTGTGGGCCACCTGACGCTGCGGGCCAGCGTCATGGACAACCTGGAACGCCCGGCCACCCCGGCCGAATGCGATGCCATGCAGCGCCTGCTGGCAGACGCGCTCGAGGCAGGTGCCTGGGGCATGTCCACCGGCACCTTCTATCCGCCCGCGCGGCTTGCCACCACCGACGAAATCGTCGCGGTAGGCGAGCCCCTGCGGGCCCATGGCGCGCTCTATGCCACCCATATGCGCAACGAAGCCGAGAAGATCATCGATGCGCTGGATGAAACCTTCGAGATAGGCAGGCGGCTTGGCGTACGCGTTCTGATCTCGCACCACAAGCTGGCGGGCATCGCCAATCACGGGCGCTCCGCCGAGACGCTGAAGCACATCGCAGCCGCGATGCAAACGCAGCCGGTATCGCTGGATTGCTACCCCTACAACGCGTCTTCCACGGTACTGCGGCCGGAGTTCGTGGCGCGCGCCGCCGCCGTGATGGTCAGCTGGTCCACGCCACATCCGGAACATGCCGGCAGGCTGCTGGCCGATATTGCGCGCGAGATGGGCTGCGGCGATGAACAAGCCGCCGCGCGCCTGGCACCCGCCGGCGCCGTCTACTTCATGATGGACGAGGGCGACGTGCGCCGCATCCTTGCCTTCCCCAAAGCCATGATCGGCTCGGACGGCATGCCGCACGACGAGCATCCCCACCCGCGCCTGTGGGGAACATTTCCCCGAGTGCTGGGCCACTACTCGCGCGAGGAGCGGCTTTTCCCGCTGGTCACGGCAATCCACAAGATGAGCGGCCTGACCGCCGGCGAGCTCGGCATCGCCGACCGCGGCCATATCGCCGTTGGCCAGGCGGCCGATCTTGTGCTGTTCGACCCGGACACGGTCGGGGATCGCGCGACCTTCGCCAAGCCGGCCACGCTATCGGCAGGTATCGAGAGCGTCTGGGTCAACGGACGGCTGGCTTTCGCAAAAGGAGAAGTGCGGGACGATCGCGCGGGACGTGTACTGACCAGGACACCATCACAACCCGTCCAAGCGTAGCAATCCGTTTGGCACGTGTATTGCTTGCACTCCATTGGCATACCAATGGCACACAAGCCTCATATCAACCACCAACGCAATGCCATGTGCGATCGATCGATCCCCATGGGCGCGTATAGGAAAGCAGCGCAAGCCATGTCTGTTCTTAGCTTAGATACCCGCCTGGCGTCCCGCCTGAGCGCCGCGCGGCCGTCGGCCACGGGGGCTGTTGCCGAAGCCGCCCGCCTCATGGTGGCGCAAGGCCGCGCAGTCATCAGCCTGGCCGAGGGGGAACTCGACTTCGATACGCCCGCGCACATACGGCAGGCTGCCGTCGCCGGCATCATGGACGGGCATACGCGCTACACAAACGTGGCAGGCACGCCCCAACTCAGGGCCGCGATCGTGCGCAAGTTCGTACGTGACAATGCCCTGCACTACGACGAGAGCGAGGTCATTGCCGCGACGGGCGCAAAGCAGATTCTCTTCAATGCCTTGCTGGCCACCGTCAACGACGGGGACGAAGCCATTGTCGTGGCGCCCTGCTGGGTGTCCTATTCCGAGATGGTGCGCATTGCCGGAGGCACGCCAGTGGCGGTGACGCCGGCGGCCGATGCCGGCTTCAAGCTGACGCCGGACGCACTCGCCGCCGCCATCACGCCCAGGACACGCTGGCTGATGCTGAACTCACCCTGCAATCCTTCCGGATCACTCTACTCCGCCGACGAACTGCGTGGGCTGGCGGACGTGCTGCGCGCACATCCCCGCGTGCTCGTGATGTCAGACGACATCTATGAAAAGATCGTGTTCGAGGGCGAGTTCTGCTCCTTTGCGCAGGCGGCGCCGGACATGAAGGCGCGCACGCTCACCGTCAATGGCGTCTCCAAGGCTTACGCCATGACGGGGTGGCGGCTGGGCTATGCCGGCGGCCCGCGGTGGCTGGTCAAAGCGCTGGAGATGTTGCAATCCCAAAGCACTAGCAACCCCAGCTCGGTTAGCCAGGCCGCGGCCATCGCCGCGCTCGACGGGCCGCAGGGTTTCCTGGAGGACTGGATGGCGCGCCTGCGCTGGCGCCGGGACCTTGCCATCGATCTGCTCGCGGGGGCGGCGCCGCTGTTGACCATGCGCACGCCGCCCGCGGCCTTCTACCTCTATGCGGATTGCAGCGGCACGCTTGGCATGCGCACGCCGGGCGGCAGCCTCATCGAAAGCGACCTGGACCTGGCGCGCTACCTGCTGGAGGAAGCGGGTGTCGCGGTCGTGCCTGGCACGGCATTCGGCCTGGCGCCGTACCTGCGGTTTGCCTATGCGGTCTCCGATGACCGTCTGCGCATGGCATGCGAGCAGATCGTCCGGGCCTGCCGCAGGCTGTCCAGGCCATGAAAGCGGCGGACATGGATGCACCGGCGCAACCCGGGAGCGTGGCGGAGCCCGGGCCTGCGCACCAGCGCCTGCGCGACGGATGGCACATCGAGCCCGCCGGCGACCGCTGCCTGTTGATCCGCCTGGGCAACCGGGTCGATGCCGAAGTCAGCCAGACAGTGCACGCGGTGACGGCATGGCTGTCCAGCCACGCCCTGCCTGGCGTCGTCGACGTGGTGCCGGCGTTCACCACGGTGGCCGTCCACTACCTGCCCGCCCAGTTGCCACGCGGCGAGGGCTCCGCCTCGCAGTCCCTGAGCGCGACCATAGACCATCTCCTGTCACAAGGCGTGCCCAGGATCGCGGGCTCCGCACGCCTGGTGGAAATTCCGGTGTGCTATGGCGGCGAGTACGGCCCCGACCTGGAAGACGTCGCGCACCAATGCAGTATCTCCACCGGCGAGGTCATCCGCCTGCATACCGCCGCGCCGCTCGTCCTCTATACGTTCTTCTTCGCGCCGGGCACCCCGTTCGCCGGACCGCTGGATCCCAGGCTGCAGGTGCCGCGCCGTGCGGTGCCGCGCACCCGTGTGCCGGCCGGGTCCGTGGCGATCGCCAACGGGATTTCCTCCATCTACCCAACTGAATCCCCCGGCGGGTGGAACCTCATCGGCCGTACGCCCTGGACCTTGTTCGACATCCGCAAGAGCCCGCCGACGCGCCTGCAGATCGGCGACCGCCTGCAATTCATGCCGATCACGCCACGCGAGTTCGAAGCGCTGCTGGAGCCGCACCAATGAACCATATGCTGGTTGAGAAGCCCGGGGTGTTTTCCCTCCTCCAGGACACGGGGCGCAACGGCTACCAGCGCTATGGCGTACCGGTCAATGGGCCGATGGACGAGTGGGCGCACCGCGTCGCCAATACCCTGGTAGGCAATGGCGAGGAGGCCGCCACCCTTGAGTGCACGCTGAAGGGACCCAGCATCAGCTTCTCCCGCAACACCCTGATCGCCCTGAGCGGCGCGGATATGCGGGTCACCGCGGGCGGTGCGCAGATACCGATGCACTGTGCCGTCGTGCTGCGCCACGGCGTACGCCTGGAGTTCGGCGAGCGCAGGTCGGGTGCCCGCTCCTATCTCGCGGTGCGGGGCGGATTCGATGCCCCGCTCGTGCTGGGCAGCCGCAGCACCTACGTGCGGGGCGGCTTCGGCGGCTTCGAAGGCCGCGCGTTGCGCCGCGGCGACCGGGTGCCGGTGGCATCGCCAAGGGGCGAAGTCCTGGAACTCGAGCGCATGATGATCCAGAGCGGCATGCCCTTCGTCGCCGCGGCGGCGCCGGACACCACACCACTGTCATCGGCCACGCAGGCGCTGCGCTTCGTACCTGGCCCGCAGTGGCAGTCCTTCACCAGCCAGGCGCGGCACGATTTCGAATCCGGGTGTTTCCGGGTTTCGGCGCAATCCGACCGCATGGGCTACCGGCTGGAAGGTCCCGAGTTGAGATTGGCGCAGCCACTGGAAATGATCTCCGAAGTCGTGACCTTCGGCACCGTCCAGGTGCCACCGGGCGGTAGTCCCATCGTGCTGATGGCCGACCGCCAGAGCGCCGGCGGGTATCCGAAACTGGCCTATGTCGCCAGTGCCGACCTGCCGTCGCTGGCGCAGGCCCTGCCAGGCGATGCGCTGCGCTTCCAGGCCATCACCCAAGCCGAGGCAGAGGCACTCTGCCTGGAAGTCGAAGATCGCTTTGCCCGCGTCAGCGTACTGGGCGCAAAGGCGCTTGGCCTCTCCATCCCATAACGCAAAAGGAATCCATCATGCCGTTCATCGATATCAACTGCGATATGGGCGAGAGCTTCGGGCCCTGGGTCATGGGCAACGACCGCGCGATCCTGCAGCATGTCACCTCCGCCAACATTGCCTGCGGATTCCATGCCGGGGATCCGGACACGATGCTCGAGACGGTCCGTGCGGCCGCGGCCGCCGGCGTGGCGGTTGGCGCGCATCCGGGACTCCCCGATTTGCAAGGCTTCGGCCGCCGCGCCATGGCCATGATGCCAGGCGAGGTCTATGCCCTCATCGTGTATCAGGTGGGAGCCATGCTGGGCGTCACCCGCGCGGTGGGGGTCCCCCTGCACCACGTGAAGACACACGGCGCGCTCTACAACATGACCGCGCGCGACCCGGCGCTTGCCCAGGCGGTAGCGCAAGCCGTGCACGACATCGATCCCAAGCTGATGGTCTACGTCGCCAACGCCAACATGGCGAGCGCCGCCCGCGCGATGGGCCTGCGCGTGGCCTTCGAGGTCTATGCGGACCGCAGCTACCAGGACGACGGCACGCTGACCCCGCGCTCCGAGCCGCACGCGATGATCGAAGACGTGGCGGAATCGATCGCCCAGGTCAAGCGCATGGTGACCGATGGCAGCGTGATCTCGCTCGCAGGCAAGACCGTTCCCATCGCAGCCGACACGCTCTGCATCCATGGAGACCAGCCCGGCGCGGCGGTATTCGCGGCGCGTATCCGCGCCGCGCTCGATGCCGATGGCATCGGCGTGCGGCCCGTCTGACGTATTCCGCCACCGATGCACGAAACGCTCACGAAACGCACACGCCCCGCGCCCCATTCCGACCGACCCTCCCCACACCAAGGTGATCCTCATGTCATCCAAGCTGACTCCGCGCCCCAAGCGCATGCTCAACCTCGCGGCGTGCGCCGTTGCGCTGGCACTCGGCACGCTCGCTGGCACCGGCGCGCATGCGCAGACGCGCGGCGGCACGTTGCGCGCGATCGCGCAGCCCGAGCCACCCACGCTCATGCTCGGCCTCAATCAGCAAACGCCCACCCAATACGTGGCGGGCAAGATCTATGAAAGCCTGCTGACGTGGACGCCGGACATGAAGCCGAAGCCGGGCCTGGCCAGGTCCTGGACCATCTCGCCCGACGGCAAGGTCTACACGTTTGAGTTGCAGCCGAACGTCAAGTGGCACGATGGCAAGCCGTTCTCGGCAGACGACGTTGTGTTCTCGGTCGACAAGTTCCTGCGCACGGTGCACCCGCGCGCGCGGGTCATCATCGAGCAGTTCGTGGACACCGTGAAGGCACTCGGCCCAAACAAGGTGCAGATCACGCTGAAGGCGCCATTTGCTCCGTTTCTGAAAGCCTTCGTCAGCGACAACATGCCGATCGTGCCCAAGCACATCTATGACGGCACCGACTACGCCAAGAACCCGGCCAACCAGACGCCAATCGGGACCGGCCCGTTCAAGTTCAAGGAGTGGAAGAAAGGCGCGTACATCATCCTCACGCGCAACCCCGATTACTGGCAAGCCGGCAAGCCTTACCTGGACGAGATCGTCTTCAACGTGATTCCCGATGCAGCCTCGCGCGCGGTTGCTTTCGAGCGCGGCGACGTTCAGGTGGTGAGTGCAGGTGACGTGGACAACGTGGAGGTGAAACGTCTCAAGGCGCTGCCGGGCGTGCAATACACGACGAAGGGCTGGGAGATGTTCTCCAAGCTGGCCTATATCCAGATGAACCAGCGCAAGCCGCCTTTCGACAACGTCAAGGTGCGCCAGGCCGTGATGGAGGCCATCAACCGCAAGTTCGTCGTGAACAGCATCTTCTTCGGTCTCGGCAAGGTTGCCACAGGTCCGATTTCTTCCACCACGCCCTTCTACGATGCCAACGTGCCGGCCTACAACTTCGAACTGAAGAAAGCACGCGCGCGGATCAAGGAGTCGGGTGTCGACCCCGCGAAGACGCCGATCAAGATCCTGTCGTATCCCTACGGCGCGACCTGGGACCGGCTCGGCGAGTACACGCGCCAGAGCCTCGAACAGCTTGGCTTCAAGGTCGAGATAGAGTCGGCGGATGCGGGCACGTGGGCCAAGCGCGTCTCGGATTTCGATTTTGACCTCACCTTCAGCTTCACGTCGCAATATGGCGATCCGGCACTGGGCGTCTCGCGTCTTTACCTGGCCCGCAACATGGTCAAGGGCTCTGCATTCGTCAACAACCAGGGATACCGGAACGACGCGGTTGACGCGATGTGGGACAAGGCAGCCGCCGCGACCTCTAACGACGAGCGCCAGAAGCTGTACTCCAGCATCCAGAAGACACTCGTGGAAGAGGTGGCGAACGGGTACCTGTTCGAGATGGAGATTCCGACGCTCTACAACGCGAAGGTGCACAACCTGATCCAGACGGCGATCGGTCTTAACGACACATTCGCCGATGCCTACATCGACAAGTAAGCACCGGTGCGCGGCGATGCGCCGGGCAAGTGGCACGGCGCATCGCTCCTCCTCGTCAACCTTCTTGGAATCTATCCCGTGGATAAGGCACTGTCAGTGTTCGCGCGGCTCGGCAAGGCAGCCCTGGTCGTGCTGGGCGTCGTCGTCGTCAACTTCCTGTTGATCCGCCTGGCGCCGGGCGATCCGGCCGCCGTGCTGGCGGGCGAATCGGGGGCCTCGGACCCCACCTACGTGGCACAGCTACGGCAAGAGTTCGGCCTCGACAAGCCGGTCTATGTGCAACTGGCGAGCTACCTGAACGGCGTGGCGCACCTCGACCTGGGCTACTCATACCGTGAGCGCTTGCCGGTGCTCGATATCATTCTCGACCGCCTGCCCGCCACGCTGCTGCTGATGTCGTGCGCGTTCGCCTTCGCGCTGGTGTTCGGCGTGTTGTTCGGTGTGGTGGCCTCGCGCAGCCGCTATCAGGGCACGCACCCATGGCTCGACAGCGTGCTGATGACGGGATCGCTTCTGATCTACGCCACGCCGCAGTTCTGGCTGGCACTGCTGGCCATTCTCTTCTTTTCCCTGCACCTGGGCTGGCTGCCGCCCTACGGCATGGAGACAGTCGGGGGCGCGTTGACCGGCTGGGCGCGCGTGCGCGACGTTGCGCATCACCTGGTGCTGCCTACCGCGTCGCTCGGCTGCTTCTTCATGGCGGTCTACGCGCGGCTGACGCGCGCTTCCATGCTCGAAGTGCTGGGCATGGATTTCATCAAGACGGCGCGCGCCAAGGGGGTTTCAGTGGGCGGGACCATCCGCCATCACGCGCTGCGCAATGCCTTGCTGCCGGTGGTGACTTTCGCGGGGATCCAGCTGGGGCAGATGGCCGGCGGCGCGGTGCTTACCGAAACCGTATTCGGATGGCCCGGCATCGGACGGCTGATGTTCGATGCGCTGCTCCAGCGCGACTATCAATTGCTGCTCGGTGTGTTCCTGGTGACATCGACGATGGTGGTGGTCTTCAACCTGCTCACCGATCTCGCCTACCGGCTGATCGATCCACGCATCCAGCAAGCCTGAGGAGCCTCACATGTCTTTCCTGAAACGATTCGTCGCCAACCGCGGCGCGGCCGTCGGCCTCGCGCTGCTACTGGTGGTGATCCTGACGGGCATCCTTGCCCCGACGCTCTATCAAGATCCCCCATGGATGATGGTGGCGGAGCCGCTGCTCGGCCCGTTCGCCGACACCGCGTATCCGCTGGGCACCGATATGTTGGGCCGCGACATCGCGGCGGGCCTCGCCTACGGCGCGCGGGTGTCGCTGATGATCGGCGTGATCTCTACGCTGGTGGCGGTCCTGATCGGCCTCGTGGTGGGTGCCCTGGCGGGCTACCACGGCGGCCGCGTGGACGACGCCCTGATGCGGGGGACGGAGTTCTTCCAGACCATTCCACAGCTGGCCATGGCACTCGTCCTGGTGGCGATCTTCAAGCCGTCGCTGTACTCGATCGTCGGGGCCATCTCCATGGTGTCGTGGCCGCCGGTGGCGCGCCTGGTGCGATCCGAGTTCATGACGCTCAAGCAGCGGGAATTCGTGCAGGCCGCCATCGTGATCGGCCAGAAGCCGGCCCGGATCATTTTCACCCAGATCCTGCCCAATGCCGCCTCGCCGATCATCGTGACGGCCTCGCTGATGACCGCGACGGCCATCCTGACCGAATCGGCGCTGTCTTTCCTCGGGCTGGGCGACCGCAACCTGATGAGCTGGGGATTCATGATCGGCGCCGCGCGCACGATGCTCCGCGAAGCGCCGTGGATGAGCCTCTGGCCCGGCATTGCCATCATGCTGACGGTGCTGGCCATCAATCTGATCGGCGAGGGGCTCAACGACGCCCTCAACCCTCAACTGCGCAAGCGGGGAGCTTAATACCGTGGCTACAGGCAATCCAGGCAATCCAGGCCAGGGCGCCGCCCTGCTCTCCATCCGCGGATTAAGCATCCCGCTTCCGGCTGGCGGCGACCGCCAGTATGCCGTGCGCGATGTGTCGTTCGACATCCGCGCCGGCGAGATCCTCTGCATCGTCGGCGAATCCGGATCGGGGAAATCGATGAGTGCCAACGCCATCATGGGCTTGCTGCCCACCTATCTGCGTCCGCAGCAGGGGCAGATCCTGCTGCACGGCGAGGATCTGCTCGGCATGGACGAGGCGGCGCTGCGCGGCATGCGCGGCAGGGACATGGCGATGATCTTCCAGGAGCCGCTGTCGGCGCTCAACCCGCTGCAGCCGGTGGGCGCGCAGATCGCCGAGGTCATGCGCGTCCATGCGGCCTATCCAGGTCCGGCACGCGAGGCCCGTGTACTAGAACTGCTCGACTTCGTCGGCTTGCCGGATCCGGCAGGGTTGTTTCATGCCTGGCCGTTCAGCCTTTCGGGTGGCCAGCGCCAGCGCGTGATGATCGCGATGGCGCTGGCGCTGGAGCCGGCGCTGCTGATCGCCGACGAGCCCACCACGGCGCTGGACGTCACCACGCAGGCGCAGATCCTCGCGCTGATCGCCCGCATCCAGCGCGAGAAAGGCATGGGTGTCATGTTCGTGACGCACGATTTTGGCGTCGTGGCCGAAATCGCGGATCGTGTCGTGGTGATGGAGAAGGGCCTGCTGGTCGAGGAGGGTACGGCCGACCAGGTGCTGAACCGCCCCCGCCATCCCTACACGCAGCGGCTGATCGCCAGCGTGCCGTCACGCCGGCCGGGCAATCGCGAAAACAAAGACCCGGCCGACGCAGCGAACGGATATCCGGTGCTGCGCGTCGAAGCGCTGCGCAAGACCTATGTCAGCCCGGGCGGGCTGTTCAAACGCAAGCGCGTGGTCGAAGCCGTCAAGGACGTGAGCTTCTCGGTCGGCGCCGGCAAGACGCTGGGTATCGTCGGCGAGTCGGGTTCAGGCAAGTCCACGATCGGCAAATGCCTGCTCAAGCTGACCGGAACCGACGGCGGTGGGATGTATTTTGATGGGCGCGACATCGCCCCGTTGAGCGAGCGGGAGTTCCGGCCGTTACGCCGCCATATCCAGATGATCTTCCAGGACCCGTTCGCCTCGCTCAATCCGCGCCATACGGTGGGGCGCATCCTCTGCGATGGCCCGCTCGCGTGTGGCGTGTCCCGGGAACAGGCACTGGCGAGAGCGCGCGAGCTGTTGCAGCTCGTCGAGCTCGATGCCTCGGCATTCGACCGCTATCCGAGCCAGTTCTCCGGCGGCCAGCGCCAGCGCATCGGCATCGCGCGGGCGCTGGCGATGGAGCCGCGGCTGATCGTGGCCGACGAATCGGTATCTGCGCTCGATGTCTCCGTGCAGGCGCAGGTGCTGCGGCTGCTTCGCGCCGTGCAACAGCGCCTCGGCATCGCGCTGGTCTTCATCACCCACGATCTGCGTGTGGCGGCGCAGATTTGCGACGCGGTGCTGGTCATGCACCGGGGCAGCGTGGTCGAACAGGGCAGCCCTGCCCAGATCTTCGAGACACCCCAGCATGCCTACACGCGCCAGCTCATCGACGCGATGCCGGGGCGTGACTGGGATCCGTCACTTGCCAAGCAGACGGCCACGCAAGCCGAGGTGCAGGCAGACACGATGGCAACCATCCCATGACCATCGCCGAACCGGATTTCGCCCTCGCCACCGCGCTGTTCGACCGCTTGCGCGAACAAAGTTTTGACGGCGTCGGCGTCACGCGAGACAGCTACGGCGCAGGCGAGCAGCGGGCGCACCGGCTTGTCGCCGACGCCGCCCGCGCGCTCGAACTGCAGGTGGCGACCGATGCGGCGCTCAATCTCTATCTGACATTGCCGGGCACGGATCGCGGTGCTGCAGCGGTCATGACGGGTTCGCATCTCGACTCGGTACCGCGCGGTGGTAATTTCGACGGCGCCGCCGGGGTCGTCGCCGGTCTCGCCGTGCTGGCTGGCTGGCGCAAGGCGGGCTTTGTGCCGCGTCGCGAAGTCACCGTAGCCGCAATCCGCGCCGAGGAGAGCGCTTGGTTTCCGGTGTCCTATGCCGGCAGCAAGGCCGCCTTCGGACTACTGGAGCCGCAGGCGCTTGACAGCGTGCGTGCCGACACCGGGCGCAGCCTGGCCGACCATCTGCGTGAAGCCGGCGGACGGCCGGACGACGTCCGCGCGGGCCTGGCGTATCTGTGCGCCGACCGCATCGATTGTTTTGTCGAACTTCATATCGAGCAGGGACCGGTGCTGCTGGAGGCGGGCGACGTCGTGGGCATCGTCACCGGCATCTGCGGCAGCCAGCGCTACCGGCATGCCCGCGTGCAGGGAGCCTATGCGCATTCCGGCGCGACGCCGCGCAGCCACCGGCAAGACGCCGTGGTCGCGACCGCGGCGCTGATCCACGCGCTGCAACAGGACTGGATCGCACTCGAGGCGCAAGGGCATGAACTCACGCTGACGTTCGGCCGCTGCATGACGGACCCGTATCAGGCCGACTTCAGCAAGGTCGCCGGCCTGGTCGAATTCAGTATCGACATGCGTTCCCGCAGCCGCGCCACGCTCGACCTGATGGATGCGCGGGTACACGCTGCCGCGGCAGGCATTGGCACGCAGCACCACGTGCAAGTCGATCTCGGTGCCGCGTCGTCCAGTGCCGCGGCACAGATGGATCCGTCGCTCCAGCACGCCCTGCTCTGCTCCGCGAGCCAGGGCGGCGTACGCGCGCGGGCCATGCCCAGCGGCGCGGGACATGACGCGGCACTGTTCGCCGCCCAGGGCATACCCGCTGCGATGATCTTCGTGCGCAATGCCCATGGCAGCCACAACCCCGACGAGTCGATGGACCTCGCCGACTTCACCGTCGCCACGCGGCTGCTGGCCGGCACGTTAGCAGCGCGTGCGGGCTAGGATGCCTGCAGCACGACCTGCAGCACAACCCACATCGCCATTCACAACACACCCCATGCCTGATTCCCGTGCAACGCCCATGCCAGTCTGCCTGATTACCCAGCCCATCCACCCCATCGGCGCGGAGCGCCTGCGCGCCGCGGGCTTCGATGTGCGCCCGGGCCAGGCCGGTGACGAAGCCGCTCGCATCCGTGAAGTCGCGGGCGCCGACGCTGTGATCGTGCGCGAAGGTCTGACCGCCGCGATGATCGATGCCGCACCGCGGCTCGCAGTCATCAGCAATCATGGCACTGGCACCGACAAGATCGCGGTCGCCCATGCGCATGAGCTGGGCATCCCGGTGGTGTCCACGCCCGACGCCAACATCGGCGCCGTGGCCGAACACACGCTGATGCTGATGCTCGCGGTCGCGCGCCGGGCGCCGCTGGCCGACGCAGCCACGCGGCAGTCAGACTGGCGCTACCGATACGCGGCACCGATGCTCTCGCTCCGTGGCAAGACCCTCGGCGTGATCGGCTTCGGCCGCACGGGGCGCCTGGTCTGCGACATGGCGCGCGCGGGACTCGGCATGCGCGTGCTGGTGTGGTCGCCCAGCGCGCCGACGTGCGAGGTCGAAGCGCACGGCGCGACGCGGGTATCGGCGCTGCCCGAGCTGCTGGCGGCCTCCGACGTTGTCTCCCTGCACCGTCCGCTGCGTGCCGACACGCGCCACACGCTCGATGCGAAGGCGCTGCGCAACATGAAGCCACGCGCCATCGTCATCAATACATCGCGCGGCGGGCTGATCGACGAAGCCGCGCTGGCCGCGGCGCTAAAGGAAGGCAGGCTCTTCGGCGCCGGACTGGACGTTTTCGCGCAGGAGCCGCTCTGCGCGGCGTCCCCGCTGGCCGGGCTCGACAACGTCGTGCTGAGCCCGCACCTTGCCGGCTCCACCGAGGAGGCGCTACATGCCACGGCACTCCAATGCGCCGAACAGATCATCGACGTGTTCGCGGGGCGGCAACCGAAACACCTTCTCGACGCGCGCGTGTGGTTGCGCAGGCGCGTTCCCGTTATCACGCCATCCAAGGAAGTCCAGTCATGAATCCCCCCGTTTGCAAGCTGACGCAGGGCACCATTCCCCTGGTAGTCTCGATTCCGCACGGCGGCGAGCTGTTGCCCGACGCGTTCGCCGCGCAAATGCAAGACGTGGCGCGCGTGCGTGCCGATACCGACTGGCATCTGGGGCGTCTCTACGCGTTCGCGACAACGCTGGGCGCCTCCGTCGTGGCAGCCAACTACTCGCGCTACGTGATCGACGTGAACCGCCCCGCCAACGGCGAAAGCCTCTATCCGGGCCAGAACACCACGGCGCTTTGCCCACGCGACACATTCCTGGGCGAGCCGCTGTATCCCGATCCCGAGTCTCCGTCCTCCGCCGAGATCGCGGACCGTATCCGCGATTACTGGAATCCGTATCACAGCACGCTGGCCGCCGAGATCGCGCGCCTGCGCCAAGTGCACGGGCACGTGCTGTTGTGGGAAGCGCACTCGATCGCCAGCGTGCTGCCCCGCCTGTTCGCGGGCCGCTTGCCAGATCTGAACATCGGCACCAACAGCGGTGCCAGTTGCGCGCCGGCGCTGCGCGAGGCCGTCATCGCCGCCGCGTCGGCCAGTCCCTTCTCGTGGGTCGCCGACGATCGTTTCAGAGGCGGGCATATCACGCGGCACTACGGCCAGCCGCAGCGGGGGGTGCACGCGGTGCAACTCGAAATGGCGCAGGCCATCTACATGGATGAAGCGGCACCGTTCGGCTACCGTGAAGACCTGGCCGCGAGGCTGTGGCCAACACTGCGCGACATGGTAGGCGGAGCGCTCGCGGCAATGGCAACGCTGCGGCCCGTCGCGGCCGACGCACAGGCTTGAATCAGGCTTGACACCTCGCTCGCGCCCGACGGTCGGCGTGGATCCGCCGCCCGATGGCGCGCTTCTTGCGTCGTCACGGGCCCCTCTTGCCGTTACCGCGCTTGTGCCTTGGCGCCACCTTGTATGTCAGCCGTTAGCAGGCCTCCCGCCATACCCCTGAACCTTCGCCAGATCGAAGTCTTCCACGCGATCATGGTCACCGGCTCGCTGAGCGAGGCCGGGCGCATGCTGTGCGTGTCACAGCCGGCAATCAGCCGGGTGCTGGCAACCGCGGAAAGCCGCCTGCGGTTCCTGCTGTTCGAACGGGTCAAGGGACGGCTGCAGCCCACGCCGGAGGCGCGCCGGCTGTTCGAGGAAGTCGAGGTCATCCTCAAGGGCGTCGCCCAGTTCAATGCGGTGGCCAGCAGCCTGGGCGAACAGAACCAAGGCAAGTTGTCGATTGTCTCTAGTCCGAGCTACAGCGAATGGCTGATGCCGCGCGCCATCCAGCGCTTCCGGCTGCGGCATCCCGCCGTCCGTGTCCACTACCGGCCCATGCCGTTCGACGCCTTGCTGCCGTTCGTGGTGCAGGGGCACGCAGACCTCTGCATTGCATCGATGGCGCCGCCCGACGGCGCGAATCTCCGGACCCGGGAAATCGGCGAGGGGCGGATCCTGTGCGCGCTGCCCAAGGGACACGCGCTAGCGGCGCTGGACGTTGTGACAACCAGCAACTTGCGCGGCCAGACCTTCATCGGCTATGGCGCAGACACCCCTTTCGGCCAGCTCTCCTCGCATTTCCTGTCGTCGGGCCAGGGGCCACTCACGCCGGACATCGAGATTCGCTCGACACCCGAAGCCATGGCGCTGGTGCGCCAGGGTGTCGGGGTGGCCTTGGTGGAGTCGTTCGGATACACAGCATCCGCATCGGACGACGTCGTGCTCAAGCCGATCAGCCCGGCGCTCAGTCACAAGATCTACCTGATCCATTCGCGGCAGAGCCCGATGTCGACCCTTGCCAAAGGCTTTCTTGCCACGCTCGTGCACCTGCTGGACGCCGCACCGCGTGGGGATGCGCAGCGCCCGCCGATGTTCGCCTGAGCGGCGGTTGGCGGCGCGGTGGCGCGATTGCCACAGACCACCACCGCGCCCCATCACATATTGCCCAGGACCCATAACGAGGGGCTATGAGGCGGCTGCGAACCGGGGCTGCTCCCGAGGCATTTGTTCCTTTCAAATCAATGCGTTGGGCTTGCGAGACGGCGCCAATGCGCGCACTGCCGGCGCGCGGGGCGCCGCATTTCAAGGGCGGTATCGCGTCCCTATACTCGACACCACCCCATCGCACCAGAGGCTCCAGTACATGTCCAGCATCATCACCGTCGCCGCCGCCCAGCTCGGGCCCATCCAGAAGTCCGAAGGACGCGAGATCGCGGTCGCGCGGATGGTCCAACTGCTCGAACGTGCCTATCGGCGCGGCGCACAGGTCGTCGTGTTCCCCGAACTCGCGCTGACCACGTTCTTTCCACGCTGGTACCACGAGGACCTCGACGAGGCCGACCGTTGGTTCGAGGCGGCGCTGCCCTCGCCGGAGACTGCGCCACTGTTCGAGGCAATCCGCCGCTTTGGCCTGACGGTTTATCTGGGCTACGCCGAGATCGCTTATGAACCCGATGAAGCCGGTGTCATGCGTAAGCGCCGGTTCAACACCTCGGTGATCATCGCACCGTCGGGCGAGGTGATCCTCAAGTACCGGAAAGTCCATCTGCCCGGCCACGCAGAGTACGCGCCGGCGCGCAAGGTACAGCACCTCGAGAAGCGCTATTTCGAAGTCGGCAATCTCGGCTTCCCGGTGGTCCGGGCGCCGGTCGGCGAGGCCGAGGGCGTGAACATGGGCATGATGATCTGCAACGACCGCCGCTGGCCAGAGGCCTGGCGCGTGCTCGGGCTGCAGCAGGTCGAGCTCGTCATGCTGGGCTACAACACGCCAAGCATGAACATGGAGAATCGCGGCTTCGAGGCTCATCACCTGCGCGTGTTCCACTCCCAGCTGTCGATTCAGGCGGGCTGCTATCAGAACGCGTGTTTCGCGGTTGCCGTCGCGAAGGCCGGGACCGAGGACGGCCACGAAATGTTCGGCCATTCGATCATCGTCAATCCCCAAGGCGAAATCATGGCGCAGGCCACCAGCTGGGACGACGAGCTCATCGTGGCCGACTGCAACCTGGACCTGTGCAAACTGGGCCGGTCTACCGTCTTCAACTTCGGTTTGCATCGCCGCGTCGAGGCGTATTCACGCATCACGGACCAGGTCGGCAGCGTGGCTCCGCCGACCTGGCCGGCGCGCTGATCCCGTTTCCTGTCTTTCTTCGACCACCCACGGGCCTTCTCCATGCAGCCAACCGAAACCCCGGATGTCCATCCGGCACGACCACGACCCGCGCACGCGATCCGGCACGAGATGCTGGGTGACATGCGCGTCCCCGATTTCACCGACGTCGAGCTGGCGGCCCTGGACATCGCGCCCCATGTCGTTCGCACGCCGTTGCTGCGTTCGGCGGCACTCGACGCCATTGCCGGCGCGCCGGTCTGGCTCAAGGCCGAGAACCTGCAGGTCACGGGCTCGTTCAAGGCACGCGGCGCCTTCAATGCCCTGCTGTCGCTGCGCGGCGACCAGCGCGCGAAAGGCGTGATCGCCTATTCCACCGGCAATCACGGGCAGGCGATCGCCTGGGCCGCGCGCCAGCTCGGTGTGGCGGCGACCATCGTGATGCCGATCGATGCGCCACGCAACAAGGTCGAGCGCGCGCTGGCCCAGGGTGCGCGCGTCGTTCACTACGACCGCCTCCATGAGAGCCGCGAGGCGATCGGGATGCGGCTGCTCGGCGAAACCGGCGGCACGCTGATTCCGCCGGGCGACCATCCTGCGGTGCTTGCCGCCCAGGGCACGGTGGCCCTCGAGGCGTTGCAGGACCTGCCCGAGGCCGCGCTCGACAACCTCGGCCTGTTCGCCGCGCCCTGCGGCGGCGGCGGGTTGATGGCCGGTTGCGGCCTGGTTGTCGACGCATTGAATCCAGGCACGCGGCTGATCGCGGCCGAGCCCGCCGGTTTCGACGACACGGTGCGCTCGCTGCGCAGCGGCCTCAGGGAAATCAATGCGGCGGGCGCCACAACGCTCTGCGACGCGTTGCAGGCCACCACGCCAGCCGAACTACCCTTCGAGATCAACAAGCGCTTTCTCGACGGCGCGGTGGCGGTCACGGATGCGCAGGCCCGCGCCGCCATTCGCTTCGCGCTCGAGGAGCTTCGGTTGCTGGTCGAGCCCGGCGGAGCCGTCGCGCTGGCGGCCTTGCTCGCCGGCGTGATCGATCTCGAAGGCCGCGACGGCGTCATCGTCCTGTCCGGCGGCAACATCGATCTGCCCTTGCTTCAAACGATGCTGCAGCCCACTGCAGCCGCCGTGCACGGTACCTAAGACAGCCGTGTCACCGGCCCTGCGCGCATTGGCGCGAGCCGGCCTAGATGCCAACTTGCCTACCACGAAAGGAATACCACCATGTCTCTCCTCCGCCATTTCGACCGGCTACTCAGGCGAATGTCGCTGACGGCCGCCGCCATGCTGCTCACGGCGAACGCCTTCGCAGCCTATCCCGAGCGCCCCATCACGCTGATTGTCCCATTCAATGCAGGTACGACGCCCGACATCGTCTCGCGCTTGCTGGCCGATGCGGTCGGCCATGAAATCGGGCAGCAGATCGTGGTCCTCAACCGCGTGGGCGCGTCCGGCATCATCGGCACGCAGGCTGTGATCAACGCGCCGGCCGACGGCTACACCATCGGCTTCGCGAACGCCGGCACATTGGCCATCAACCAGTCCCTGTACAAGAAGCTGCCCTACGACGCCGACAAGCAACTGGCGCCCGTAGCCCTGACCGGATTCGTGCAGAACGTGCTGGCCGTGCGCAAGGACCTCGGCGTGAAATCGGTCTCCGAACTGATCACGCTGGCCAGGAGCGCGCCGGGCAAGCTCTCCGTCGGCTCGGGCGGCAACGGCACCACGGGCCATCTGAGCGCCGAGATGTTCAAGGCGATGGCGGGTGTGTCCATTACACATATTCCATACAAGGGCGGTCCCGAAGCGGATCTGGCGCTGATGCGCGGCGAAGTGGATCTGGTCTTCGAGAACATTACGTCGATCTCGCCATATCTGAAGAACGGCAGCGTCGTGCCGCTCGCCGTCACCGGTGCACGCCGCGACAGCCGCCTGCCGAAGCTGCCGACCATGGCGGAGACGGGGTTGAAGGATTACCAGGCGGTGGCATGGACCGGCTACGTCGCGCCCGCCGCGACCGACCCGCAGATCCTCGACTTTCTCAACAAGGCCTTCAATAAGGCGGCCAACTCGGACGCCATGAAAGCGCGGCTGGCCGACATGGCGTACGAGGTCACCACGGGGCCGCGCGGCGCGTTCTTCGATCTTGCCCGCAAGGAGCGGCCGGTCTGGGCCGCAGTGATCAAGAGTTCCGGCGCGGCAATCGACTGAGGCGCAAGGAACATGGCGCAATTCGACATACTGATTCGCGGCGGCACGGTGATTGACGGCACCGGCGCACCGCGCAGGCTCGCCGACATCGGGGTCGACGGATCGCGTATCACGGCACTGGGCGCGCTGGCGTCCGACTCCGCGGCGGTGGTGATCGATGCGCGGGACCGCATCGTCGCCCCCGGCTTCATCGACTCGCATACGCACGACGACCGCTATCTGACGCTCGATCCACTGATGCCGGCCAAGCTCAGCCAGGGCGTTACCACGGTCGTGACGGGCAATTGCGGGATCAGCCTGGCGCCCTGGCGTGCGCCTCCGGGACAGACCGTTCCGCCGCCGCTTGACCTGCTCGGCGCCGACCCGGCCCTCTTTCGTTACCCCGCGTTCGGCGACTATCTCGCCGAGCTGGCGCAGCATCCCGCTGCCGTCAACGCGGCCTGCCTGGTCGGCCATACGACGCTGCGGGCCGCGGTGATGGACCGGCTGGACCGGGCGGCGACGGACGCAGAGATCGCGGCGATGCAGGCATTGCTGCGCGGCGCCATGGAGAGCGGCGCCATCGGGCTCTCGACCGGGGCCGCCTATCCTGCCGCGATGTCCGCCACGACTGGCGAAATGGCCGCCGTGGCGGCGGTCATGCGCGGCTACGGCGGTGTCTACGCCAGCCATATCCGCGATGAGGGCGATCGGATCCACGAGGCGCTTGACGAAGCGTTCGAGGTCGGCGCGGCGGGCGGCGCGCCAGTCGTGGTCTCGCATCACAAGCTGATCGGCCCAAAGAACCACGGACGCTCGGTCGACACGCTGAGGCACATTGCTAACGCGGCGCAGCGTCAGCCGATCGGACTCGACTGCTATCCATATAACGCTGGTTCCACAATTTTGCGAAAGGACCGGCTCGCGGTGTCGAGCCGCGTCATCGTAACGCGCTCGGTACCACATCCCGAGTTCGCCGGACAGGACCTCGACGTCATTGCGGCAACGATGGGCCTCTCGCCCGAGGACGCCGTCGACGCGTTGCAGCCGGCAGGCGCGATCTACTTCCTGATGGACGAGCAGGATGTGCAGCGCATCCTCGCCTATCCCGAAACCATGATAGGCTCCGACGGGTTGCCCCACGACGCCGCGCCGCATCCGCGTCTCTGGGGCACGTTTGCGCGCGTGCTGGGGCACTACTGCCGGGACCTCGGCCTTTTCCCGCTCGAGCAGGCCGTGCACAAGATGACGGGCTTGACGGCCCGCTACTTCAGGCTACCGGGGCGCGGGATACTGTCACCCGGGAATTTCGCGGACATCACCATCTTCGATGCCGCCAGCGTGGCCGATATGGCGACTTTCGCGCGCCCTGTCGCGCCCGCGAGGGGCATCGAGACGGTGATCGTCAATGGCGCCATCGCGTGGAGCAGCGGCGAGAGCACCGGCGCCCGCGCCGGGGCGGTGATCCGCCGCAACGATACCGCCCGAGCTTAGCGCACGCATTTGCGTGCGGTTCCCGCTAGCTCCAGTGCCATCCTTCGTGACACCTCATCTCCCTGCGCTCAGAGTAACCTCAACCCATCGGCAGGCACGTCGCACACCAGCATGTGCCCCGGCGCATGGGTGATGCACAGCGGCGGACGCGCCATCATGGCCGCCGCCTGCGGCGTCACCCCACACCCCCAGAACACCGGAATCTCCCCGGCCAGGATCGCGGTCGGCTCGCCTTCGTCCGGGCGGCCGATGTCCGCGATGCCGATCGCGGCGGGGTCGCCCATATGCACCGGCGCCCCGTGCGCCCCCGGCAAGCGGGTGCACACGGCCGAGGCGATGGACGCCTCTTCCGGCGTGTAAGGCCGCATCGACACCACCATCGGCCCATGGAAGGCGCCGACGCGCGTGGTCTGGATGCTGGTGCGGTACATCGGCACGATCTTGCCTTCGTCCACGTGCCGCACGCGCAAGCCAGCGCGTTCCAGCGCGTCCTCGAACGACAGCGAGCAGCCCAGCACAAAGCCCACGAAATCGTCCTGCCAGAGCGTGCTGATATCGTCGCGCTCCTCCACCAGTTCGCCATGGCGCCACACGCGGTAGCGCGGCACGTCGGTGCGCAGGTCGATATCGCCGCCGAGCATCGGCACCGCCGGGCTGCCCGCTTCGGTCATGCCGATCAGCGGGCATGGCACCGGGTTGGCCCGGCAGTACCCGAGGAAATCCCCGGCCCAGGCCTTGGGCAGGATCATCAGGTTGCCCTGCCCATGGCCGGGCGCCATGCCGCTGGTATTGCCGTTGTACCGGCCGCTGCGGATGCCGGCACGGGCGCCAGCCGGCGTGGCGGCCCAGCCGGGGGCAAGCCCGGCCGCGGCGTGGATGCTTCTTTCCATCTCCATGCTCCGGTTGCGCTCCGTCATCAGTCGAGGGCCTGGCGGGCGGTTTCCTTCACGCCCAGCAGGGCCAGCAGGCTGACTGCCGCGCCCCCCATGAGCAGGTAGGCCGGGCTGAGCAGGTTGCCGGTGCTGCCGATCAGCGCGGTGGCCACATACGGCGTGAGCCCGCCGCCAAGGATGGCGCCGATGTTGAAGCTGAACGCCATGCCGGTGTAGCGCACGCGGGTCGGGAACTGCTCGGCATAGGTCGGGTAGCCGACGGACTGCACGATGGGCATGGGCAGCGCCACCACCATCATCGCGAGAAAGGCCAGGCCGATGCTGTGGTTGTCCATCAGCATCATCATCGGCAATACCAGCACCATGTAGGCGCAAAAGCCGATGGCAAGCACCTTGCGCCGGCCGAGCCGGTCGGACAGCCCGCCCCACAGCGGCATCAGCATGGCCATGGTCAGGCTGACGAACGCCATGATCCAGTACACCGTTGCCTTGTCGTACTTGAGATAGGTGGTCATGTAGATGTTCATGAACACCAGCCCCACCCAGTAGCCCACGTTCTGGCCGAAGGACAGCAGCACCACCTTGACCACGGCGGGCATGTGCGCGGTGAAGACTTCCTTGAGCGGCGCCTTGGGCGGCTCGCTGTGTTCCTGGAACTGCTTGAAGGCCACGGACTCTTCCACGCGCTTGCGCACCATCGACGAGATCACCACCATCGGGATCGCCATCAGGAACGGAATGCGCCAGCCCCACGCCTGCATCTGCGCAGGCTCCAGCAAGCCGGTGGTGATGCCGCACACGGTCGCAGCCAGCGCGCCGCCCACGGCCACGCCCACCGGCGTGAAGGCGCCGTAGAAGCCGCGCTTGCCCTTGGGCGCGGACTCAGCCACATAGGCAGCCGCGCCGGTGACTTCGCCGCCGGCGAAGAAGCCCTGCGCCAGGCGAATCGCCAGCAGCAGCAACGGCGCGACGATGCCCGCGCTGGCAGCCACCGGCAGCAGGCCGATGATGCCGGTGGCGATGCCCATGCCGATCACGGTGACCAGTAGCACGGCACGGCGGCCAACGCGGTCGCCCAGGCGCCCAAGCACGATGCCGCCGATCGGGCGCATCAGGAAGGCGCTGCCGAACACGGCCAGGATGGCCAGCAGCGAAGCCGTGGCGCTGTCGCTAGGGAAGAACAGCGGGCCGATGGTAGAGGCCATATAGCCGTACACGCCGAACTCGTAATACTCGATGGCGGTACCGGCGGCGGCGGCCATGGCGGCTTTGCGGGCGACGGCATTGCCGGTTGCCGGCGCCGTGGCAGGGGTGGATGCCGGCGCCACGTCGGGCATCGGCAGGGATGAGGTGGGGGCGTTGGACATATTGTCAGTTTCCAGGATGCAACGGGGTAGAAAATCCAGTCCAGGCGTGGTGAAACGCCTGGATGAACCAGCGCTGAAGCACGAATACCTGCCGCGATGGCCGTCCTGTGCCTGAAACTTCCTGGCGCACAGGGCGGGCTCGCGTCTTGTTTTTATTTCCGGAGAGCTAACCACCTGCCGGGAATCGCGGGCCTTTAAATGCCGCCGGGATTCATGCTTCATCGATTACACCGGATACTTTGCAACAAGCATGCCAGCGGCTATTTCGTTAAAAACACGGAATTCCGGGCGTTACGATTCCTGACTAAAAAAAGCCATCTGACTCGGGGATTCAATGCGCCCCGCCGCACCACAACAATGAACCTTTCGTCCCGCCTGGGGCATGGAACGCACCGAAACCGGTATCGTTCACAGCCAGCTGGTGATTAATCTCCCAACCCACGGAATCATTGAGAAAACAGCCAGGCCGTGCGGCCGGGCCGACGCCACAAAATCAATGTCAGCGGCGGATTTACAGCTTTATCAATAGCGCGATTTCAAGCAGCGGGAATAAAACTGCCCAATACCTGCCCTTCTTCCACCATCTCACCCTCGGCCACGCAATACGATTCAATATAACCAGCCGATCCGGCCTCAAGCGGTATTTCCATTTTCATGGATTCGATAATCAGCAGCGTGGCATCCTTTACCTGCATCTCGCCAGGCTGCGCCACGAGTTTCCAGAGGGTGCCGGCGGTGTCTGCCACGATGGATATGGGGGATTTTGTGTGGGGCATATTCTGTTTGTCCGTTGCTATCGTGATTGCGGTGCACGCACCGTGATACCTTCCGCCTCCAGCGCGGCGCGGATGCGGCGGGCAAACCCGGCCGCACCCGGCTGGTCGCCGTGGATGCAGAGCGTGTCCGCCCGGACCGGCACGTCCACGCCACCCAGCGAGCGCACCACACCGTCGCGCACCATGCGCAATACCTGCGCGATGGACGCCTCCACGTCGGTGATCATGGCGGCGGGATGGCTGCGCGGGGTCAGCGAGCCATCGTCCTGATACGTGCGGTCGGCAAAGACTTCCTGCGCCACCGCGAGTCCGGCCTCGCGCGCGGCCGTGACCAGCGCGGAGCCGGCCAGGCCGTAGAACACCAGCGACGGATCCACATCGCGCACCGCCTCGCACAGCGCGCGCGCCATGACGCCATCGCGCGCGGCCTGGTTGTACAGCGCACCGTGCGGCTTCACATGCGCGAGCCGGCTGCCGGCCGCGGCGGCAAACGCCTGCAGGGCGCCAACCTGGTAGACCGTGATGTTGTAGACCTCCTCGCGGCCGAGCTGCATGGCGCGCCTTCCAAAACCCTGCAGATCCGGAAAGCCCGGATGCGCGCCGAGCGAGACGCCGAGCGCACTGGCGGCGCACACGGTAGCTGCCATGGTCTGCGCATCGCCTGCGTGAAAACCGCAGGCGATGTTGGCGGAGGTGACATGCGGCAGCACGGCCGCATCGTCGCCAAGGCGGTAGATGCCGAAGCTCTCGCCCATATCGCTGTTGAAATCGATCTCATCCATGCGCGTGCTCCCCTGCCGTTTGCGTATCCATGGCGTCGAATACTGCGTCTTGCAGCATGGCAAGGCGTTGGGCTTCCGGCAGATCGATCAAGGCAAAGCGCACCGTCTCGCCCGGCATCTTTTGCGCCAGGCGCGGCAGGTCCACCGCGCACACATGGGCAATCTTGGGATAGCCGCCAGTGGTCTGGCGGTCCGCCATCAGCACGATGGGCTGGCCGTCGGGCGGCACCTGGATCGTGCCGAAGGCCACGGCCTCGGACAGCATCTCGGCAGGCGCAGCCAGCGCGAGCGGCAAGCCTTCCAGGCGATAACCCATGCGGTCCGATTGCGCGCCAATGCGAAACGGCTCGCTGACAAGCGCATGCCTGGCGGCGTCGGAGAAGCGCGCCCATTCGCGCCCGGCGACGATGCGTACAGGCTGATCGGGCGCGGTGAGGACATCGGCCGGAAACGCCGGAAGCGCCGGGAAACCGGCATCGCGGACCGGTGCGGGCACGCCGCCACGCAAGGCAATGCGGTCGCCCTTGCGCAACGGCTTGCCGGCCGCGCCGCCATAGCCGCCGCGCACAAAGGTGCTGCAACTGCCCATCACCGGCGTCAGCGCAAAGCCGCCCTGCGCCGCAAGGTAAGCGCGCAGGCCGCTGCGGCGCTTGCCGAAGGCCAGCACCGCGCCTGCGGCGACGGGCACCGCACGGTTCATCGGCACGGGCGCGCCGTCGAGCATGGCATCCAGATCCGCGCCGCACACGGCAATCACGGCCGGCACATGGAACCGCAGCGTGGGGCCCATCAGCGTGATCTCCAGCGTGGCTTGCGCCGCGGCGTTGCCGGCCAGCGCGTTCGCCAGCCGGTGGGCGCGCTCGTCCATGGCGCCATTGGCCGGCACGCCGAGTTGCTGGTAGCCGTTGCGGCCGAGATCCTGGAAGGTGCTCAACGCACCGGGCTTGATGACTTCGATGCTCATGGTTGCACGCCTCCGCCCGCCAGCATGGATTCAAATACGTCGGAAGAGATCGGCACGAAGCGCACACGATCGCCGGCGGCCAGCAGGCACGGCAACGCGCGATGCGGGTCAAACAGCGCCACGGGCGTGCGCCCGATCAGGTTCCAGCCACCCGGCAAGGTCATGGGATAGATCACGGTCTGCCGATTGGCCAGGCCAATCGAGCCCGCCGCCACCGCGGTACGCGGCGTGCTGCGGCGCGGCGGCGAAAGGCGCGCGTCGAAGCGGCCCACATAGGGATGCCCCGGTGCGAAGCCCAGCATCAGCACATCGACCGGCTCGGCACCATGCAGCGCGATGACCTGCTCGGGCGACAGGCCACAGGTGGCTGCCACATCGTCCAGGTCGGGACCGTGCTCGCCGCCATAGCAGACGGGAATATCGATCACCAGCGGCGCGCCCGCGTTTGACGAAAGCCCTTCGCACAGGAGTTCGCCGATCATGGCCGAAAGCGCCTCGAACGGGGCGCTGGTACCCATCGCGCGGGCCACGGCAATCGGCTGGTAGTGCACGCCCACGGTGGTCAGGGCGGGCACGATGTCGGTCACGCCGGGCAAGGCCGCGGCGGCGATCCGCACCGCTGCCGCGCAGGCTTGGCGATTGATGGCGATTTCCGCCACCGTGCCGAACTCGACAATCAGGCAGCGATCGCCGGACGGCGCGATCCGCCAGGACGCTTGCGCGTCCGGCGCGGCATGTTGCGTGTCCTGCGCGATCATGCCCGCACCGCCACGGCGGATGGCGCGGGCACTGCCACCGGCGCGGCCGACTCGCCCACCAGCACCGCCAGCTCGCGCTCCACAAAACCGGTATCGACGCGGCCGGCCCGGAAGTCCGCATGGTCCAGCACGCGGCCAAGGAACACGGCGTTGTGCCGGATGCCTTCGATCACGGTTGCACCGAGCGCCGCCTGCATGGTGGCGATGGCGGCTTCGCGGTCGGTGCCATAGGCAATCAGCTTGGCGATCATCGGATCGTAGAACGGCGTGATCGCATCGCCCTGGCGCACGCCGGTGTCCACGCGCAGCCCGGCCATGCCCGTCGGAAGGCAAAAGCGCGCCAGCTTGCCCGGCGATGGCATGAAATGGCGCGCCGGGTTCTCGGCATAAAGCCGGCACTCGATGGCCGCGCCTGCCCGCCGGATATCATGCTGCGCGCTGGGTGCGAGCGTGCCGGCGGCGAGCCGGATCTGCGCCTGCACCAGGTCCCAGCCGGTGATGGCCTCGGTCACGCCATGCTCCACCTGGATGCGCGTGTTCATCTCCAGGAAGAAGTACTCGCCGCTGTCCGCGTCGAGAATGAACTCGACCGTGCCCGCGCCGCTGTAGCGCTGGTGCGCGGCCAGCGCCACCGCAGCCGCGCTCATGCTGGCCAGCACGGCGGCCGGCACATTGGGCGCCGGGCTTTCTTCAATGATCTTCTGGAAGCGGCGCTGCACCGAGCATTCGCGCTCGAACAGGTGCACCGCCGTGCCGTCACCGAAGCCAAACACCTGCACCTCGATATGCCGGGCGCGCGGCACGTAGCGCTCCAGGTAGATGCTGGCGTCGCCAAAGGCCTTCAGGGCCAGCGCCTGGGTGGACGCCACCGTGGCCGCCAGCGTGTCTGGCCCGTCGACGCGTTTCATGCCGATGCCGCCACCGCCGCCGGCGGCTTTGACCAGCACGGGATAGCCAACGCGCCGGGCCTCGGCGTGCAGGCGCGACAGGTCTTCGGGCAGGAAGCGGATACTGCCGGGCAGCACCGGCACGCCGCACGCGGCGGCAATATCGCGGGCGCGGTTCTTGTCGCCCATGTTCTCGATCGACTCGACGCACGGGCCGATCCACTGCATGCCTTGCGCTTGCGCCGCACGGGCAAACGCGGTGTTCTCGGAGAGGAAGCCATAGCCTGGGTGCACGCCATCGGCGCCATGCGCCGTGCCCGCGGCGAGCACCGCCTCCACATTCAGGTAGCTCTGCGCCGCCGGCGCGGGCCCTACCGCGACGGCAATATCGGCCATCTCGCAGTGCAACGCGCCGGCATCGGCGGCGGAATGCACGGCGATGGTTTCCATGCCGAGCGCCTGCGCGGCGCGGATGATGCGGCAGGCAATCTCGCCACGGTTGGCAACCAGGATTCTTCGCATATCGACTAACTCTTGCAGCTACTGCGTGGGGGCGATGCACGCGGGGCGGGTAAGCCCTGCCCCCGCGTGCGGCGGCCGGCCTTGTGGCCGGTCTCACTCTGGTCTGACGTGGATCCGATGTGGATCCGATGTTCGTGTTACTTGGCGAACAGCGAAGCGATATTGGCAAAGGCCTTGAGCTCCAGCGCATTGCCCGACGGATCGAGGAAGAACATCGTGGCCTGCTCGCCTACCTCGCCCTTGAAGCGGATATGCGGCTCGATGATGAACGACAGGTTGGCGGCCTTGAGCTTGTCGGCAGCGACATGCCACTGATCCATCGGCAGCACCACGCCAAAGTGGCGCACCGGCACGGCATCGCCATCCACGGCGCTGGTGTGGCGGTGGCCTGCTTCTTCCGGCGCCAGGTGGGCCACGATCTGGTGGCCGTAGAAGTTGAAATCCACCCAGTCCGGCGCGCTGCGCCCTTCGGGGCAGCCCAGCAGGTCGCCGTAGAATTCGCGCGCGGCGGCGATGCTGTGGACGGGGAAGGCAAGGTGGAACGGGGCGAGGACGGGAGTGATTTCGCTCATGGCGCTTGGGGATCGAAGTGTTCGAAGTGTTGTGTGGGTCGGGTCTTGGCCCGCCGCCGGCAACGCCGGCCGGTGAACCAATGAGGGAAAGTCTAGGCATGGCAACCAATTAAAAAAAGCGATATATTTTTGACCTTAGCTACACGAAAATTGATGAAACGATCATGCTGCGCGAATTCAAGACCTTTATCGCCGTAGCCCGGCACGGCACCTTTGCCAGCGCGGGCGCGCGCATCGGGCTGACCCAGTCGGCTGTCAGCGCGCAGATCCACCGCCTCGAGCAAGAGCTTGGCTTCTCCCTGTTCGACCGCACGGGCCGCTCGGCGCGGCTGAACGCCGCCGGCCGGGAAACCCTGGCGCTGGCGGAGGAACTGATGGCGCTCTACGCGCGCATCGGCGAGCACGGCGGCGCCACGGAGCGCAGCGGCATGGTGCGGGTGGGCTCGATCGCCTCGGCTCAGGTGTCGTTCCTGATCGACGCGATGGCCGCCTTCCGCGCCGAGCTGCCCGGCTGCAGGATCCGCGTTGTGCCGGGCGTGTCCCTGAACCTGCTTGGCCAGGTGGATGCGGGCGAGATCGATATCGCGGTGATGATCCGGCCTCCCTTTGCGCTGCCGTCGGAGCTGGAGTGGCGCACGCTGGTGATGGAGCCGTTCGTGCTGCTGGCGCCGGCCGCCATGGCAGGCCAGGCCTGGAGCGACGCGCTGGAATCCGCGCCCTTTATCCGCTATGACCGCAGCTCGTTCGGTGGCCGGCTGGTCGACCAGTTCTTGCGACAGTCACGGCTGGCGGTACAGGACGCCATCGAGCTGGACGAGCTGCAGGGCATCGTGCAACTGGTGGCGCGCGGCCTTGGCGTGGCGCTGATTCCGCAAACGGCGGCGCAAGGCCCTTGGCCCCACGGCGTGACTGCCCTGCCGCTTGGCGACGATACCTTTCACCGCGAGATCGGCCTGGTGGAGCGGCCACGCCATAGCCGTCAGCCGGTGGCAAGCCGGCTCGCCGAGTACATCAGCGAGGCGGCGTCGGGCAGCAAGGTGTAGGCAGGCGCACATCCCGCCCGCCACCGGCTTGCACGATGTCGCCCCCCTCCCGCGCGCCCCGCGGCTGCCTGACACGCGAGGCGCAAGGTTGTCCCCTCGTTAGGGGGATATGGGTTGCACCCGCATCCCGGCGTAATCTCTGCTCATGATTGGCACGCTGAATCCATCCGACGCGGCATGACGATGTCCCGCGCGGGTCATGCAGGCTTGCCTTATAAAAACAGAGAGGTCTCAGGGAATGCATAACGATAGCGACGCAAAGTCGCGTAGCGCCAATCGGGTCAATGCGCGCAACGGCGGTGGATTCTCTATCAGATTCATCCGGCCACAAGTGCGTGAGATGGTGATGGAGGTGTCCGCGCGCCTGGGCGTCGTCCTGTTGCTGAGCCTGTTCGCCTATAGCGCTTACGCGCAGTGGCGCCTGGCGCCCGAGCGCATCACCTTGCTGCTGCTCGTGGTTGCCACGGTGCTGACCGTAGGTTTGTCGCTGTTCTCGCGGATCCCCGAAAGGCGCGACATGCGCCCCTTGAGCTTTGTGATGTCGATTGGCGGCAGCTTCTACTATCTCGGGATCGAACTCGACCCCGGCGTTCGCCTTGTCCCCGAGACAGTCGGCGCAACGCTGGAAATCACCGGCATCCTGTTCCAGCTATTCGCCAAGCTATCGCTGCGCGGCTCCTTCGGCATCCTGCCCGCCAATCGCGGCGTGGTGTCGCGCGGCGCGTACCGGCTCGTGCGCCACCCCATTTATCTCAGCTATCTGGTGACGGACCTTGGCTTCCTGCTGGCCAACTTTGGCTGGCGCAATGCACTGCTCTACGGCGGCCTTTATGCCTTGCAAACGGGCCGGATGTTCAGGGAAGAACAACTCCTGGGCCAGGATCCCGCCTATCGCGCGTATCAGGCCAATGTGCGATATCGCGTCATTCCCGGCGTGTTTTAAGTGGCGCTAGGGATTACCCGGCTCGCCCCCCTGGATTGGGAAAATTCTAATCTCAGATCCCGAAATATCTAAATACCCGAACACCGGAAAGCCAACGATGATCATAGCCAAGGATCTGGGGGAATCGATTGCTCCCCGATTCCTGCAAAAGCCCGCCGATCGCGGACATCCGCCAGACCGGCAGGCCCCACCATCGAAGTGTTCAAGGAGACGCTAATGATTCCACGGCTAGTATCAACAGCCAGCCTGGCGCTGCTCGCCTTTTTCGCCGCCGGCAGCGTCGGCGCGCAACAGCAGCCGATGAATGCAAAGGAAGCCAAGGCAAAATTCGCGGAAAAGTTCGCTGCTGCCGACACTAATCACGACGGCAAGCTGACGAAAGAGGAAGCGGAGGCGGGCATGCCCGAGGTCTACAAGAATTTCGACGCGATCGACGCCAAGAAGAAGGGCGAGATCACGCAGAAGCAGATTGGCGCGTACTGGGCGGCCAAGTCCAAACAGCGCGCTGCGGCACAAAATCCGGGAAGCCTGAACTGAGCTGACGGCGCTGGCCCTCAAGGTAGGGTCAAGGCGAGTTCCCCGGCGTGCTGGCCAGAACCAGGCCAGTGCCGGGGAGCTTTAGTGCTTATTTAATGCTTATTTAATGCTTATTTAATGATGGACGGTCCCTGGCGATATTCCAGTCAGGTCAGGAGGTTGAAGGCGAACCCTAGCGCAATCGCGCCGCCTAGCGCTTCCACTGCCGCCAGCGCGAGAAGGTTTTTCAAAACGAATGCATCGTCCTGCTTGGTCACCATGGTGTTGTCTCCTGAAGTAGGAATCCACGGCTGATCATTTGTGGAAAGCACGGCAGTATCTGTTCCACACGCCAGCCACGTCTCAACTCGCTTTCAGTAGACCGCAACGCGGCGCCGGCGAAAAGCTGGCATAAACCCCTATTCAGGCCAGCGGGCTGAGACCGCGCGCGCAATCAACGCACTTTCCCAAGCCCTCACCTCTCCCCTACTGCAGCACAAAGCCCTGCTCACGCACAGCTTGCGAATCCAGCCCGATCTGGACCTTGAACTCCCCCGGCTCGGCGGCATAGTCAAGTTTGGCATTGAAGAACTTCAGCTTGTCCTCATCGAGGGCAAAACGCACCACGCGCTCCTCGCCTGCCTTGAGCATGAGCTTGTGGAAGTCCTTCAGTTCCTTCACCGGCCGCACCACGGAAGCGGCAACGTCCTGGATATAGAGCTGGACCACGGTTTCGCCATCGCGCTGCCCGGTGTTCTTCACCGTCACGCTCGCCTCGATGCGGCCACCGCGCGGCATGGTGGGGCTCGACAGCGTGATGCCGGATACGCTGAAGTCCGTATAGCTCAGTCCGTAGCCGAACGGGTACAGCGGACCGGACGTTTCCTCGAAGTATTGCGAGGTGTAGTTTGGCGGCTGGCCCGGCACGAACGGGCGCCCGATACGCAGCTGGTTGTAGTAGGTGGGGATCTGCCCGAGCGAGCGCGGGAAGGAAACGGGCAGCTTGCCCGAAGGGTTGTAGTCCCCGAACAGCACGTCGGCAATGGCATGGCCGCCTTCGGTGCCGGCGTACCAGGTCTCGAGCACGGCGTCGGCGTTGTCCTTCACCCAGTTGATGGTGAGCGGGCGGCCGTTCATCAACACCACCACCATCGGCTTGCCGGTGGTCTTGAGCGCCTTGAGCAGCGTCTCCTGGCTGCCCGGCAGCGACAAGGTGGTACGACTCGAGGCTTCATGCGACATGCCGCGCGACTCGCCCACGGCCACCACGATCACGTCGGCGCCGCGCGCTGCCGCCACGGCTTCGGCAATCATGTCCCCCGGGGCACGCTTATCCTGGACAATCTCGGGCTTGTCCCAGTTCATGAAGTTCAGGTACCCGACCACGCCAGCGTCGTCGGTCACGTTCGCGCCGCGGGCATAGACCACGCGGCCATTGCCGCCGAGCGCGTCGCGCACGCCTTGGAGCAGCGTCACCGTCTGCGCGGATTTGCCGGCAGCCGACCAGCTCCCCATGGTGTCGATGGGCGCATCTGCCAGCGGCCCGACGAGCGCGACCGTGCCGGCCCTCTTCAGCGGCAGCGTGCGCTCGCGGTTCTCGAGCAGCACCAGCGACTTGCGCGCGGCGGCGCGTGCGGCCTCCCGATGCAGGCGGCTCGGCGCGTCGACGTCGGCCGGGTCCTGCTCCGCGGCGCCGATGCGCTTGAAGGGTTCCTGGAACAGTCCCAGGTCGTACTTGGCGCCCAGTATCTCGCGCACCGCGTCGTCAATGACGCGCATGGGCACTTCGCCGGATTTCACCAGTTCGGGCAGGTGGTCCCGGTAGGCGGAGTCGTGCATGCTCATGTCGACGCCGGCCAGGATGGCGAGCTTGGCGGACTCGCGCGCATCCTTGGCCACGCCATGCTTGGTCAGCTCGTCGATGGCCCCGTGGTCGCTCACCGTGATGCCCTTGAAGCCCCAGCTCTTGCGCAGCAGGTCCCGCAACAGCCATGTGTTGGATGTGGCCGGCACGCCGTTGATCGAGTTCAGCGCAATCATGACGCCGCCGGCGCCGGCATCGATGCCGGCGCGGTACGGCGGCAGGTAGTCCTGGTACATGCGCAGCGGGCTCATGTCGACCGTGTTGTAGTCGCGCCCGCCTTCCACCGCGCCGTACAGCGCGAAGTGCTTGACCACCGCCATCACGCTATCTGCGTTGGCCAGGGAGGTTCCCTGAAAGCCCCTGACGCTGGCCTGCGCGCACAGCGAGACCAGGTACGGATCCTCGCCAAACCCTTCCGACGTGCGCCCCCAGCGCGGATCGCGCGAGATGTCGACCATCGGCGCGAAGGTCATGTCGAGGCCATCCGCGCTGGCTTCGATGGCCGAGACGCGCGCGCTCTGCGCCACGGTTTCCATGTCCCAGCTCGATGCCAGGCCCAGGCTGATCGGGAAGATGGTGCGTTGCCCGTGCACCACGTCGTAGGCGAAGAAGATGGGGATCTTCAGGCGGCTGCGCTCCACCGCCGCCTGCTGCATCGGCCGGTTGTCCTTGCGCGTCACCGAGTTGAACGTGCCGCCTACCCGGCCCGCCGCGATCTCCTTGAGCAATTGGGGCTGGGGCATGTCCTCGCCGATGCTGATCAGGCGCAATTGCCCGATCTTCTCCTCCAGCGTCATCCGTCCTATGAGATCGGCGACGAAGGCATTCTTGTCGCCGGCGGCAGCCGGCGCGGTACCGGCAAGAACCGGGGAACAAACCAGGCTGGCCGACAGGGCCAGCAAAGAGAGCATTCTCATCTGAGTGTTATCCAGGTGGCGCGACAAGGTAGCTGCCCCGCAGGTGGTGCGCGTTTCCTGCCTGACAGGCACGCGAAGCGAAATACGCTATCGTTTATCTTTCTGCACTGCGAGCGCAGTTTACCGCCACTACACTATCTGCTGCCGCCGCATGTGACGCGGCAGCCTTGCTTAACCTGTTTTTCTGGAGAGATTCGTGGTTCTTGCCGTCATCGCCGCGTCGTTTCGTAACAAGATGCAAATCGCCTTGCCAACGCTGCTGGCCGCGGGGGCGTTGCTGGCGGGCAGCCAGGCCAGCGCGTTCTCCCTGGACGACGTGGTGCCCCGCGCCAAGACCCTGGCCGACAAGCCCTATGCCGCACCGGTCAGCAACCTGCCCCCGGTGTTCAGCCAGATGCAGTTTGCCGACTACATCAAGATCCAGCCCCAGCGCGACAACCTGGAGTGGAAGGACCAAGGCACGCCGTTCCGCCTGGGCTTCTACCACCAGGGCATGCAGTTCGGCAGCCCGGTACGCATCAACGAGATCGTGGGCGGCGCGGTCCATGAGATCAGGTACGATCCCGCGCGCTTCGACTTCGGCGACCTGAAGCTGGACAAGTCCGCGACCGGCAAGCTCGGCTATGCCGGCTTCCGGGTGCTCTACCCGATCAACCGGGCCGACAAGCTCGACGAGATCATGAGCGTGCTGGGCGCCAGCTACTTCAGGGTCATCGGCAAGAACCAGGTCTATGGCCTGTCCAGCCGCGGCCTGGCCATCGATACCGGGCTGCCCATCGCAGAGGAGTTTCCGGCCTTCCGCGAGTTCTGGATCGAGCGGCCGGATCCACAGGACAAGCACCTGGTGTTCTATGCGCTGCTTGATTCCCAGCGTGCCACCGGCGCCTACCGCTTCGATCTCTACCCCGGCGAGGACGCGGTCCTCAAGGTGCAGGCGCGCATTTTCCTGCGCGGCCCCGTCGCCAAGCTCGGCGTGGCGCCACTGACCAGCATGTTCCTGTTCGGGCCGAACCAGCAGCGCGACCAGTACAACTTCCGCCCGGCCCTGCACGACTCCAACGGCCTTGCCATCCATACCGGCAGCGGCGAATGGCTGTGGCGCCCGCTGAACAATCCGCGCAACCTCGCCATCAGCACCTTCCAGGTCACCAACCCCAGGGGCTTCGGCCTGCTCCAGCGGGGCCGCGAGTTTTCCTCGTATGAAGACCTGAAGGACCGTTATGACCTGCGGCCAAGCGCCTGGATCGAGCCCCAGGGCGACTGGGGCAAGGGCAAGGTCGAGCTGGTGGAAATCCCCACGCCTGACGAGACCAACGACAACATCGTCGCCTTCTGGACGCCGGACCAGTTGCCGCCCAAGGGCCAGCCCCTGAAGGCGGACTACACGATGCACTGGACCCTTGACGAGCGCGCCCTGATGGACAAGAACCTGGCCTCGGTCAGGCAGACGCTGCGCTCCGCAGGAGAAATCACGCAGGCCAACCTGATCCGCCACCTGGATGGCAGCACAGGCATCGTGGTTGACTTCGAAGGCCCCGTGCTGGCGAGCCTTCCCCCGGGCACGCAGGTGGGCGCGCAGGTCAGCGTGAGCAGCAACGCCGAGATCATCGACAGGGTGGTGGAACCCAATCCCGTCATCAAGGGCTGGCGGCTGAACCTGCGGATCAAGGTCAAGGATCCGAAGCAGGTGGTGGAAATGCGCGCGGCGCTGGTGTCCGGCGACAAGACGCTGAGCGAAACGTGGAGCTACCAGATGCCGCCGTATTCGGTCGGCGGCAAATAATACGGGCAATACGAAATACGACCGCCTGTTGCGCCGTGCCGCCCCCCCGTCCTGCGCCTGGCGTCCCGGCTCAGGCGAGCGCGCCGCGGGTCGCCGGCATCACGGTCTGCACCGACGCGGCAAAGCGCTCGACGATGCGGTCGATATCCTGCGCCGTGCAGATGAACGGCGGCGCAAAGAGCACGTGGTCGCCCCGCACGCCATCCACGGTGCCGCCCATCGGATAGATCAGCAGCCCGTTGTGCATGGCGGTGGACTTGAGCCGGGCATGCATCTTCAGGGCGGGGTCCAGCGTCGCCTTGGTCTCGCGGTCGGCCACGAACTCCACGCCGACAAAGAGGCCGCGGCCGCGGATGTCGCCAACGTTGGGGTGGTCGCCCAGCGTTTCGCGCAGCCGCGCGCGGAGCTGCTCGCCGCGCGCCAGCACGTTCTCCAGCAGATGGTCCCCGGAGATGGTGCGCTGCACGGCCAGTGCCGCCGCGCAAGCCGTGGCATGGCCGATATACGTGTGCCCATGCTGGAAGAAGCCGCTGCCGCCCACCACCGCGTCATAGATGCGGCTGCTCGATATCATTGCGCCGATCGGTTGATAGCCCGCGGCCAGGCCCTTGGCGATGGTCACGATATCGGGCACCACGCCATCCTCCTCGCACGCGAACAGGTAGCCGGTGCGGCCCATGCCGGACATGATTTCGTCGAGGATCAGCAGCACGCCGTACTTGTCGCAGACAGCGCGAATACGCCTGAGATAGTCCGCCACCGGCGGCACCGCGCCGGCGGTCGCGCCCACCACCGTCTCCGCCACGAACGCGGCGACGCTCTGCGGGCCAAGTTCGAGGATCTTGGCTTCGAGCTCGTCGGCCAGGCGCTGCGCGTACTGCTGGTCGGTCTCGCCCGCTTCCTGGTCGCGGTAGGCGTAGCACGGCGCCACATGGTGCGCCGGCACCAGCAGGGGCAGGAACGGCTCGCGACGCCATGCATTGCCGCCGATGGCCAGCGCCCCCAGCGTGTTGCCATGGTAGCTCTGGCGGCGCGCGATGAAGTGGCGGCGCTGCGTTTGCCCGATCTCCACGAAATACTGCCGCGCCAGCTTCAACGCGGCCTCGACCGCCTCCGAGCCGCCCGAGACAAAGTAGACGTGGTTCAGATCGCCGGGCGCCGCTTGCGCCAAGGTGCGGGCCAGTTCTTCCGACACTTCGGTGGTGAAGAACGACGTATGCGCGTAGGCGAGCGAGTCGACCTGCTGCTTGATCGCCTCGATCACCCTGGGATGCCCGTGGCCCAGGCAGGACACCGCGGCCCCGCCCGAAGCGTCGATATAGTGCTTGCCATTGCTGTCGATGAGCTCGATGCCCTTGCCGGAAACTGCCACGGCAAGCGTCTGGCGGGGATTGCGGTGGAATACGTGGGTCATGGTGTCTGGTGTGGAAACGAAATGTCGAATTAGGGACGCGGGCGGTGCGTCAGAACCTGGCCGGAAAATGCCGGGATAACGTGTGTGTTTTCCCACACGCGCTGGCCATTGACCCAGACGCCGTGGATGCCCTCGCTGAGGCGGATCGGATCCTCGAAGGTGGCGTGGTCCTGCACACGTTGCGCGTCGAACAGGACCAGGTCGGCGAACTGGCCGGCCCGGACCAGCCCGCGGTCCGTGAGTCCGTATTGCTCGGCGGCAAGCCCGGACATCTTGTGAACGGCTTGCTCAAGCGTCATCAGCCCGGACTCACGCACCATCCGCGCGAGGATGCGCGGGAACGTACCCCACTGGCGCGGGTGGGGCCGTGGGTCGAACGGGAGCCCGTCCGAGCCAAAGATGGTCAGGGGAAAGCTGGCGATGCGCTCGACGTCCGCCTCATCCATGATGAAGTAGATGGCGGCGGCGGGCTTCAGCCGTTCCAGCAGGCCATGTTCGTCCAGCCCCAGTGTCTGCATGAGTTCCTGGAAATCCCGGCCACCCGCTTCCGGGTAGCCTTTGGACCAGGTGATCATGGTGCGTGTGGATTGCCGTACGCGGTCCAGCCGGAGCATGGTCGAGGTTGCGGGATAGGGATGGCAGTCCAGGCATAGCGGCTGCAGCCTGGAGGCTTTCTCCAGGATGGCCAGGGTCTCCACGGAGCGGCCATGATTGCGTTTGCCTGCCACCTTGTGATGCGAGAAGACGATGCGGCAATCCAGCGCCCCACCGATCCTGAGCGCCTCTTCGATCGAGGGCACGATATCGTCGGTCTCGTCACGCAGGTGGGTGGAGTAGATGCCCCCGAATGCCCGCAGCGGCTCGCAGACCTGGATGATCTCCTGCTCCGTGGCGGCAGCGGCCGGCGGATAGAAGGTGCCAGTGGATACGCCGAAGGCGCCTGCCTGCATGGCTTTTTCCACCTCCACGCGCATGGCGGCCACTTCCTGCGCATTGGCCTCGCGGCTCACGTCCGGCATGGCCTTGACGCGCAGCGTCGAGTGGCCGAGCAACGGCACCACGTTCACGTTGGCCGGCTTGGCGCGCATGGCATTCAGCCAGTCGGCGAACTCGGCGAACCGGAACAGTTCCGCCGGCCCCAACAGGTCCAGTGGCTGTGGCGGATCGCCGATGACCAGCGGCGCCACGCTGATGCCGCAGTTGCCTGTCACCACCGTGGTGATGCCCTGCGAAACCTTGGGTTCCATCTCCGGATGCACCAGCAGGTACCCGTCGTCGTGCGTGTGGGAATCGATGAAGCCCGGCGCCAGCACGCGGCCCGCCGCGTCGATCACTGCCCTGGCCTGCATGCCGGCCAGGTCGCCGACGGCAACGACCCGGCCGCCGGCGACGGCGACATCCGCGATCCGCCGCGGCGCGCCCGTGCCATCGACCAGCGTCGCGCGCCGAAACAGCAAATCTGCAATGCTGGCGGCCTCCATGGGTAATGCCGACATGACTTCTCTCCCCTGCTTACCGTGGTTCGATTCCCGCTTGCTTGACAACCTCCGCCCACCTCACGCCCTCCAGGGCCGCAAAGCTGGTCCGCGCCTGTGCGCCTGTGCGCATTGGGGCCGCGAACTTCGCCTTCAAGGCGGGACCGGCCAAAGAAGCGCTGCCGGCGTCGGTGAAGTATAAGAAAGCGCGCCCGCTTATGCAACATATGTTTCTTTGCAAATAAACGAGATTCACTCGATTCATTCCGCACCAAGCCACGCCGGAGGCACGCCCCGTGCGTCGGGTGACTAGTTGTGCAACAATCGTTACATCCGTCAATCAGGACACCACCCATGCCTACCGAAGTCTCCATGCCGCCGCAGAGCCTGGATGAACTACTTGTTCATCTCCGGGAGAACTTCGCTACGCTTAGTACGCAGTTCCAGGGCGGGGCGCGCTACCTGCTCGATCATCCGCAGGAGATTCCCATCCTGTCCATGCGCAAGATTGCCGCGAATGCAGGTGTCCAGCCGGCCACCCTGGTGCGCCTGGCGCAGTTCCTTGGCTTCGAGGGCTGGCAGGGCCTGCGCGAGCTCTTTGTCGAGTCGATCCGCGGCGGCCCGCAGCCCTACGCCAAGCGTGCCAAGAAGCTGGTACGCGAGAGCGGGTCAAGCCGGATGCTCACGGAAATGCTCGACGCCCAGCACCGCAACCTGGACCTGACCGGGGCCAACAATGCCGAGTCGATGCCGCAGGCTGCTGACCTGCTCAGCGCCGCGCCCAATGTGTATGTAGCGGGCTTTCGCTCGTGCTACCCCATCGCGTTCACCCTGCACTACGTGTATCGGCTGTTTCGCCCAACGGTGCACCTGATCCGTGGCGATGCGGGCACGCTCGAGATGGAGCTGCGCGCCCTGACGGCCAAGGATGCCGTGGTGGTCGTGAGCTTTGCGCCCTACTCGCAGGAGAGCATCCGCGTGGCCGATGCCGCGCGCGAGGCCGGCTGCCGCGTGGTGGCCCTGACCGACAGCACCGTGGCGCCGATTGCCTTGCATGCCGATTGCACCCTGCTGTTCTCCATCGACAGCCCGTCGTTCTTTCCCTCCATCACGGCCGGCGTGGCGGTGGCGGAAGCCCTGGTCGAGCAGTTGCTGGCCAAGAAGGGCAAGGGCGCGATCAAGGCGCTCGAACTCGCCGAAGGCCAGTTGCACCAGACCGGCGCCTATGTCCCGGCCAGGCGGGGCTAGCTGGCCGGACATGCGCTAGGCGAGCTGGCTGCAGCCGGCCCGCGCATTGCGGCAAAGCCCTTGCGCTTCCAGGAACAACGCCACGTCCAGGCACCTAGTTTCCTGCCACGGCGGCGCGATTAGCTGTACGCCGAGGGGCAGGCCGGCCACGGCGCAAGGCGCGGCGACCACGGGCAGCCCCGCCAGCGAGACAGGGCGAGTCAGGTGGCCGGCATCTGCGCGCGGCACGTAGCCCCGCTTGCTACCAACGATCTGCTCCGCCCCGATCAGGGGTGCGGCGTACGGCGTGGTGCACGCCAGCAGCAGGTCAACCTCGTCGAACAGTGCTTCCAGCTTTTGGCGCCACACGGCCTGGTAGGCCTTGGCCAACTGGTACCAGCCCTCGGGGATGGACAGGCCGGCCAGCATGCGCCGGCGCACAAAGGCGCTATAGCCAGGATGGCGCTCGGCGAATCCGCGCTGAACATGGTTGCGCCCGACTTCAAACGCGGAAATGATCGACGCGGCGTCGCGTGCAAGATCGGCTTCGGGTAAATCGATCTTCCGTACAGCATCAAACGCCGAGGCAACGCGCAGCACGGCATCCTGGGCCTCGTCCTGCGCGAAATCGCCAAAGCCGGCTTGCAAAATCCCCACGCGCAGGCCAGCCATCGACACGCCGGCAGGCCGCATCGGCTCGCCGGGTCCGGGTCCGGCTCCGGACCCCAGCATCGCGCGGTACGCCATTGCCAGCCCGGTTGCATCCGAGGCCATCGGACCCACCGCGTCCAGGCTCTCGGCATACGGAAAGCACCCTTGCGCCGAAATGCGGCCCGTGGTCGGCCGCAGGCCCCAGATGCCGCAGAACGACGCCGGCGCGCGAATGGATCCGTTGGTATCGGACCCGATGCCAATCGGTGCGATCCCGGCTGCAATCGCCGCGGCGGTGCCCGCCGACGATCCGCCGGCGATCCTGGACGGATCCAGCGGATTGCGCACCGGTCCGCCGATCACGTTCTCGCCAGTAGCGCCGCAGGCATACTCGTCCATCTGAGTCAGCGCCACCGGGATCGCGCCGGCCGCCATCAACGCCTGCACCACGGCGGCGCTGCGGGTGGCGGGCGGCTCGTTCGCCCGCGCATGGGCGCCGGCAAGCGTCGCGTGGCCTGCCACGTCCAGCAGGTTCTTGACGACAAAAGGCACGCCAGCCAGGGGAAGCGGGGCCTCGCCGGCGAGGCGGGCCGTGTCACAGGCGCCTGCGCCGACAATGGCCTCCCGCGCCAGCAGCCGGGAGACACAGTTCAGCGACGCCACCTGCGCCGCCCTGGCAAGGCTGGCCCGAACCACGTCTTGCGCGGTATGACTCCCGCCGCGGAGCTGCGCCGCGATGCCAGTGACGGACTGCAAATCAAGCGCCATCGCCGCCCCCCACCCTGCTCCGCGCCTGCCCGCTTGCCAAGGCATTGGCAAGCCCCTGCGCCATGCCCTCCATGCCCTGCACCAGCGCCACAACAGCCTCGATATCCTCCGCCGAAACCGGCGGCAGGACTTTGCCGATGGCGGTATCGACGGCAGCCAGCAGTTCCGCCTGCGTCATGCGTTGCGTCGCCATCTCACACCTGCCGGTCGGACATGAGTTCGCGCGGAATGGCGAGGATCAGCGCCGCGGCAATCAGCATCATGGCGGCCAGTGCCAGCACCCCCAGCGAGATGCTGCCGGTGGACTGCTTGATGCCACCCATGAGCACGGGGCCGATCAAGCCAGCGAGGCTGGCGGCACTGTTGATCATGGCGATGCCGCCTGCGGCGGCCGTACCGGCCAGCACGCGGCCCGGCAGGCCCCAGAACATTGCCAGCGTCGCCATCAGGCCGGAGATGCCGATGGTCAGGAACACCATGGCCATGACGGTATTGTGCGCAAACAGCGTGCTGGCCCACATGGCGGCGGCCGCGACAAAGAGCGGGACGGCGGCATGCAGGCGCCGCTCGCCCACGCGCTGCGCATGCGCCGCGTTGCGGTTCATCACCACGCAGGCAACGCCATACGGGATTGCCGTCAGCAAGGCAATCTCGAGGGGAGACTGCATGCCCGTGGACTGGATGATGGTCGGGAGCCAGAACACCAGGCCATAGTTGCCGATATTGAACAGCAGGCAAATGCCCATCAGCATCCACAGCACCGGAGACTTGAGCGCGGCCACGAAGCTCGTGTTCTTGCGGGCGTTCTCCGTGGATAGCGTGGTGGTGATCGCCGCCGCTTCCGCCTTGGTCAGCCAGGGCGCGGCCTGAGGCGACTCCGGCAGCATCTTGAGCACGAGCAGGCCCAGCACGATCGCCGGCAACGCTTCGATCAGGAACATCCACTGCCAGCCCTGCAAGCCATGCAGATCATGCGTGCCGGACATCAGCGCGCCAGAAATCGGCCCGCCCAGCACCATCCCCAGCGGCATCGCCAGGAACAGGATCGACATGATCTTCGACTGCCGGGCCGCCGGATACCATTTGTTCAGGTACATGACCGCGGCAGGGAAGAAGCCGGCTTCCGTCACGCCCAGCATGAAACGTGCGAAGTAGAACTCCGCTGGCGTGCTCACCAGCATGGTCGCGGCGGAAACCAGCCCCCACACGATCATGATGGCGGCCATGCTCTTGCGCATGCCCAGCCGGTAGATCAGCAGGCTGCTGGGCACCTGGCAGAGCATGTAGCCCCAGAAGAAGATACCGGCCCCGATGCCGTACACCACGTCGCTCAGCCCCAGCGCCTGCTGCATCTGCAGCTTGGCAAAGCCAACATTCACCCGGTCCAGGTAGCTGAAGAAATAGCAAAGGACGATGAACGGCACGATGCGCCTGGTCACCTTGGCGAAGGCGGCGGCGTCCAGCCCGCTCTCAACGCGGGGCGCTTGCCCCGCGTCACCCAGGGTGGCGGGGTTCTTGACAACGGTCATGCTGGTCTCCTGCTGGTACGGGATTACTCAAACGCTTCGTCGTTGGGCTGGTCGTAAGCTCTCTTGACCGCGGCGCTCATCGGGAACTCGAAATTGATGTTCTTAGGCGGCACCGGCTTGCTGAACCATTTGTCGTACAGGCCTTTGATCTCGCCGCTCTTCATCAGGCCGGTGATCACGCCGTCGACCAGCTTCTTGAACTCGGGATCGTCCTTGCGCATCATGAAGCCGTAAGCCTCGAACGATTGGGGCGTGCCAACCACTTCCCATTCCGCCGGGTTCGGCGCCAGCGTTTTCGCGCCCGACAGCAGCACGTCGTCCATCATGAAGGCCCAGACGCGGCCCGATTGCAGGATCAGGAACGACTCGCCGTAGTCCTTGGCGCTCTGGATCGTGATGTTGGCCTTCTTGTCGTCGTTGAGCTTGCGCAGGATCCGCTCGGACGTGGTGCCCGCGTTGGTGACCACGGCCTTGCCGCTAAGGTCCGGGAAGTCGTGGACCGGGCCGCCCTTCTTGACCAGCAGGCGCGTGCCGGCAACAAAGAAGGTGGTGGAGAACGCCACCTGCTGCTGGCGCGCTTTCAGGTTGGTGGTGACCCCGCACTCCAGGTCGACTGTGCCGTTCTGGACCAGGGATATGCGGTTCTGCGACGTGACCGGCACCATGCGCACGTCAAGCTTGGCCAACCCCGCCTGCTTCTTGACCTCGGCCACCACCTTGTCGCAGATGTCCTGCGAGTAGCCGATCACCTTCTGGTTGCTGTCGTAGTAGGAAAACGGGATCGAGGTGGTGCGATGCCCGATCGTGATCGTCCCCGACTCCTTGATCCGGGCCAGCGTGGGGCTGGCAGCCACATCCGAGGCCTGGACCGCCCCCACGCCAAGCATCGCTCCCAGCATTGCCAATCCGAGGCAGGTGGCTTTCACAGCTTTCATTTATCGCTCCTTGTTTAGCAGACATGCGACGGGCCATCGCGTTTGAATACTATTCACTGAGCAACAACTGTTCCATCATGGATAACCATGAAACATATGTATTTTTTACGGGAAAAATGAAGTAACAGACGCATCACGCACCAAATAAGGCGATACAAATGGTGCATGACCAGCCTCGTTTTGAGGCATGACGGAACCAGCAGGCCTGCGCAACCAGGCGTAGCATGTCGCGCTCGCCTCCAGCTTTTGACCCAGCCTCATGCGTTCCATGCGATCCCTGCCGCCTCTCGTCACCCTGCGCGCGTTCGAAGCTGCCGCCAGGCGCCTGAGCTTCAGCCTGGCGGGCCAAGAGCTTTTTGTGTCACAAAGCGCCGTCAGCCACCATATCCAGCGCCTGGAGAACGACCTGGGCGTGACGCTGTTCGAGCGGCGCGCGCGCGCGGTTGCGCTGACGCCCGCGGGGCAGGCGTATTACGCCAAGGTGCACGCGGCGTTCGAACTGCTGCGCGACGGCACCGAGCAGGTACGGGCGCCCAGCACGGCGCGCACGACGCTGACCGTGGGGCTGCTGGCGTCGTTTGGCACGCGCTGGCTGGCGCCACGCTTGCAGGCGTTCTCGCTGGCGCATCCCGGCATCGACCTGCAATTGCGGCCCGATATCGGCCTGGCGGATGTGGCCGGCGGCGAGGTCGACGTGGCGATCCGCTACGGGCGCGGCGCCTGGCCGGGCGTGCAGGCGCAGCAACTCATGCCGGAGCGCCTGTCGGTGGTCTGTGTGCCCGGCCTGATCGCCGGGCCGGATCGGCCCGCCAAGCCACAGGACCTGCTGCGCTTTGCGTTTTTATCGTCGCATGCCCGGCAGCCGTTCGAGTGGGACGCCTGGTCGCGCCGCTTTGGCCTGGACCTGAGCCAGGCGCAGACCGTGCATCTGCACGACTACAACATCGTGGTGGAAGCGGCGCTCGCCGGCCAGGGCATCGCCATGGGCCGCCACCGCCTGATCGCCCAGCAACTGGCCAGCGGCGCGCTGGTGCAGGCCCTGCCCGACGCGGTACTGGATGATCCCGGCATCGGCTGGTGGCTGGTCGCGCCGCGCGGCGCGCTGGGCGAGGCCGCGTCGGCATTCCGTGGCTGGCTGATGGCGGTGGCCACCGAGGATGCGCTGGACCGCGCCTGACGCCGCGTGGCGCCACGTGATCACCCACGGATTAGTTTTGCTCATGTGTGGCGAAGCAAGAATTGATTGGTTTCCCGGCCACCAAGCCGATAGGATGGGCCTTCCCAATCCCTTTCCCGCGCAACCCACATGACCCTCTCCCTCTCCGCCCGCGTGGCCGAACTCGGGCTGACCCTCGAAGCCGCGGCCGCGCCCGCTGCCAACTACGTATCGTTCGTGCAGGACGGCAACCAGCTCTATATCTCCGGCCAGATCTCCCGCGAAAATGGCCAGGCCGCGTACCTGGGCCGCCTGGGCGACACTATTTCGGACGAAGACGGCGTGCGGGCGGCGCGGCTGTCGGCGCTCGGCATCCTGTCGCAGATCGCCGCCGCCACGGGCGACCGGCTCGACCGGGTGGCCCGTGTGGTGCGGCTGGGCGTTTTCGTGGCTTGTACGCCGGACTTCAATCGCCAGAGCGCCATCGCCAACGGTGCGTCGGACCTGATGGTGCAGGTCTTCGGCGATGCAGGCCGCCATGCGCGCAGCGCCGTGGGCGTGGCCTCGCTGCCTGCCGGCGTTGCCGTGGAAGTCGAAGCGGTCATCGCGCTGACCTCGCCCTGAACCGGACACGCATCCCAGGAACCCCCATGCCAGCCCCCCTCACCGCTGCTCCCCTTTCCGCTGCCGCCGTCGACGCCCTGCGCGCCCTTACCCCGGGTGCGCAAGGCACCACGCACTTCAACCACGGCGGCGCCTCCCTGCCGTCAGCGGCCACGCTCGAGGCGATCTACAGCCACCTGCAGCGCGAGGCCACGCTGGGACCGATGGAAGCCGGCGTCGCGGCGCGCGAACAAACGGAACGCGCGCGTACCCTCGCCGCGCAACTGCTCAACGCCCAGCCGGCGGAGATCGCGCTGACCACGGGCAATTCGCCCGGCTGGGGCGCCGCGTTCGCCGCCCTGGGAGCCTGGCAACCCGGCGACCGGATCCTGGTCGGGCGCCACGAATGGGGCGGCAACCTGGCCGCCATGCGCCTGACTGCGCAGCGCGCGGGCGCGTCGATCGAAGCCATTCCGTCCGATAGCAGCGGCGCGGTGGATCCCGAGGCGCTGGAGGCCATGCTGGACGACCGCGTGCGCCTGATTGCGCTAACCTGGCTGCCGGCCAACGGCGGGCTGATCAACCCGGCAGCGGCCATCGGGCAAGTGGCGCGGCGCAACGGCGTCCCCTACTTCATCGACGCGGCGCAGGCGGTGGGGCAATTGCCGATCGATGTGGCCCAGTTGGGCTGCGACGTGCTCAGCGGCGCCGGACGCAAGGCACTGCGCGGCCCAAGAGGCACCGGCCTGCTGTATGTGCGGCAGGACTTCCTGCCTCGGCTCACGCCGGCATTCGTCGACACGTACTCCGCGCCGCTGGACGCGGACGGCGAGCCGGTACTGCGGGCCGGCGCGGCCCGCTTCGAATCGGCGGAAGCATCGATGGCGCTGCGCTGCGGCCTGGCCAACGCCTTGCAGGAAGCGCTGGAGATCGGCCTTGAGAACATCCGTGCGCGGATCGATGCCACCGCGCAGGCGCTGCGTGCGCAACTGGCCGGCATACCCGGCGTGACGGTGCTGGACCAGGGCCACGAGCGCTCCGGACTGGTGGCGTTCAACCTGGCCGGCCAGGACCCAGTGTCGGTGCAGCGTAGCCTGGCGGCGCAGGGCGTGGTGATCGGCAGCAACGGCGTCGCTTATACCCCCCTGGATATGCACGCCCGCGGACTCAGCCAGATCGCCCGCGCCTCGGTCAGCTACCTGACCACCGAGGCAGAGATCGGGAGGTTGCTGGAGGGCTTGCGGGCGCTGGTGCGTTAGGGTGCCGGACCGGGCTTCTCATCGTGATGCGCATCGTGCGACATCGAGGCCAGTCATGCTAGCCAACTTGGGCGAACGTCCAATTCCTGGGGAGGCGGCGGGGCAGATGCCTCATGTGGCGCTTGATGGCGCGACGGGCTAGGATACAGAGACTGCGGGACGGTGAGGCTGATGCATCGCAGCATTCGCAGCCGACGTCTTCGCATCTCTTACCCTATGCCAGACAAGCCCCTGTCTCCGCCAGGAACGCTGACTCGCAACCGCCTCGTCAGGCGCATCGCGATTGTCGTGGCGATACTCGCAGGCCTCGTTGGCACAAGCTGGTACGCAACCCGAGCCAAGCCGGTAGCGGTACTGACGGCCAAGGTCGAGCAGGGGCGCGTCGAGGCCACTGTCGCCAACACACGGGCGGGCTCGGTCTCAGCCTGCCGGCGGGCGAAGCTGGCGCCTCCGGCGGCCGGACGCATCGAGGTGCTGAATATCCACAAGGGCGATCGCGTGAAGGCTGGCCAGGTACTTCTCGTCCTGTGGAACGAAGACCTGGTCGCGCGCGAACAACTCTCGCAACACCAGTTGCTGACAGCCACCGCGCACGTGCGCGAAGTGTGCGAACTAGCCAAGGTGGCGGCAAGCGACGCCAGGCGCTCGCGGGAACTGGTGGCGAAAGGCTTCGTCTCACCCCAGGCGGTGGAGCGGACCGATGCCGACGCCGACTCCAGGCGTGCCGCGTGCGAATCCGCGAAGGCGCAGGTGAAGGAGGCCGGGGCGCGTATCGCCGCCTCGCGCGCGGATACTGCGCGCACGGTGCTGAAAGCGCCCTTCGACGGCGTGGTGGCCGAAGTCAACGGCGAGATTGGCGAGTACCTGACGCCCTCGCCGCCCGGCATCCCGACGCTGCCTGCCGTGGACCTGATCGATGATTCGTGCCTCTATGTATCCGCGCCGATCGACGAGATCGACGCGGCTCGCCTGCAGGTAGGCATGCCGGCGCGGGTCACCCTGGACGCCTATCGCGGCAGGCATTTCGAGGGCAGGTTGCGGCGCGTCGCGCCCTACGTCCTGGCGCTGGAGAAGCAGGCCCGCACCGTTGAGGTCGAGGTCCAGTTCGACAGTCCCGACCTAGTCCGCCATCTCCTGGTGGGCTATAGCGCCGATGTGGAAATCGTGACCGATGCCCGCGACCAGGCGCTGCGCATCCCTACCACGGCGCTGGCATCCGGCAACCGCGTGCTGGTGCTGACCCCCGCCGGCAGGCTGGAAGCGCGCACGATCGGCACCGGGATTGCCAACGCGGAGTTCACCGAGGTGACCGCGGGGCTCAGGCGCGGCGAGCGCGTCGTCACCTCACCGGAACGGATTGGTCTCCAGGCGGGCATCGCCGCTGTCGAGGAAGAACCGGCTACAGCGGAGATGCGAGCAAAATGATCCGGCTCGACGGCATCGGGCGGACGTTCGTGCTGGGCGGCGAGGCTGTGCACGCGCTTCATGGCATCGACCTGGCGGTTGCTCAGGGAGAGTACCTTTCCATCATGGGCCCATCGGGCTCCGGCAAGTCCACCTTGCTCAATATCCTGGGCCTGCTGGACCGCGCCGACACCGGGGCTTACCAGTTGGGCGGCCGCGACGTCACCGCTCTCCCGGACGACGAACTGGCGCGCCTGCGGCGTGAGAAGATCGGCTTTGTATTCCAGTTCTTTCACCTGGTGCCGCGCCTCACCGCCGCCGCGAACATCGAGCTGCCGATGGTGCTCGCAGGGATGGACCCGGCCGAACGCCGGCGCCGCGTGGACGCGCTGCTAGGTGAGTACGGCCTGCAAGACCGCGCCCGGCACCGGCCCGACGAGCTCTCGGGCGGGCAGTGCCAGCGGGTTGCCATCGCCCGTGCCATGGCCATGCGCCCGGCGATGATTCTCGCCGATGAGCCCACCGGCAACCTGGACCGGCATACCGGCCAGGAAGTCATGGCCGTGCTGGAAGGCCTGCATGCACAGGGGGCAACGCTGATCGTGGTCACGCACGACCCGGAAATTGGCGCCCGCTCCCGGCGCAGGCTGCGCATGGTGGATGGCGGCATTGCCGGTGACGAGGCGCGGCAGGATAGCCATGCGGCTCACTGACGTTCTCGACTTCACCTGGCAGGTACTGCGCGGCTACCGCTCACGCAGCCTGCTGATCCTGCTCGCGATGGGCATCGGCGTTGCCGCCGTGGTGGCGGTGAGCGCGCTCGGCGAGGGGGCAAGGCTATATGTGGTGAACCAGTTCGGCGCACTTGGCACCAACCTCGTTATCGTGCTGCCCGGGCGCAGCGAAACAGCCGGCGCAGCGCCAGGGATCGTGCTGGGCGCAACCACGCGCGACCTGACGCTGGACGATGCGCTCGCACTCAGGCGCAGTCCCGCCGTCGCGCGCATCGCGCCGCTCATTGTCGGGAATGCGGATCTGCATGTCGGCGCGCGGCGACGCGAGGCGCCGGTGCTGGGGTCCACCGCCGAATTGCTGGCGGTGCGCCATATGGCGCTGGCCCAGGGCAGCTTCCTGCCCGAGGGCGATCCGCACCATGGCCAGCCCGTATGCGTGATCGGCACCAGGGTAGCGATGGAGCTGTTCGGCACGCGCCAGGCGCTGGGTGAGTGGCTGCGCATCGGAGATCGGCGCTTTCGCGTGATCGGGCTGCTGGCCGGCCAGGGTGAATCGCTGGGCTTCAACACGGACGAGCTGGTCATCGTTCCCCTTTCCGCGGCCCAGGCGCTGTTCAACACCGACTCGCTGTTCCGCATCCTGATCGAGGCCAAGACCCGCGAGCAGATCCAGGGCGCCAAGGCCGACGCCGAGGAGATCATTCGCCAGCGCCACGAAGGCAAGCGCGACGTGACCGTCATCACACAGGACGCGGTACTCGCCACGTTCGACCGCATCCTGCGCGCGCTCACGCTGGCGGTGGGCGGCATCGCGGCCATCAGTCTTGCCGTGGCCGGCATCCTCATCATGAACGTCATGCTGATTGCCGTGACCCAGCGGCAGCGCGAAATCGGGTTGCTCAAGGCGCTCGGCGCCACCGCCGGCCACATCCGGCTGCTCTTTCTCACTGAAGCCGTACTGCTGGCGCTCGGTGGCGTGGCCGCGGGCCTGGCTGTGGGCGAAGCCGCGTGCAGGCTTGCCGTACAGCTCTATCCGGCGATTCCCTTCACGCCGCCTTGGTGGGCCTTGCTGGGGGCGCCGGTCATCGCCGTCGTGACCGCCATCGCCTTCACCGTGGCACCGGCCCAACGCGCGGCAAAGCTGGATCCGGTGCTGGCCCTGTCGGGACGGTGACCCATGCGCTACGCAGACTTCATCCATTTCACCGTCGCCTCGCTGGCTGCTCACCGGCTACGCACCTCGCTCACCGCGCTGGGCATTGCCGTTGGCATCGCCGCGGTCATTTTGCTGACCTCGATCGGCGAAGGGCTGCATCGCTTCGTGATCGAAGAGTTCACCCAGTTCGGCACCAACCTGATCGGCGTGACGCCAGGCCGCACCCAGACCCACGGCGCTTCGCTCGGGTCGATCAACACCGTGCGCCCGCTCACGATCGAAGACGCCATCGCCCTGCGCCATGCCCCCCACGTGCACGTGACCAACCCACTGGTGCAGGGCAATGCTGAAGTCGACTACCTCGGCAAGAGCAGGCGGGTGACGCTGTATGGTGTCGGGCCCCGCTTCACCGAGGCGCTGAGCATGCGCGTGGCCACCGGGCAATTCCTGCCGGATGACGATCCGCGCGCCGCGCGGACGCTGGCGGTACTCGGCGCAAGAGTGGCGCGCGAACTGTTCGGCGGCGACAACCCGCTGGGCGCACGCATCCGCATAGGCGGTGAACGGTATCGCGTGGTGGGCGTGATGGAAGCGAAGGGCCAGATGCTGGGCTTCGACCTGGACGATACGGTCTATATACCGGCTGGCCGTGCCCTGGACCTGTTCAACCGGGAAAGCCTGGTCGAGATCGAGGTCACCTACGATCCCACCGCCCCGCTCCCCGACGTGGAGGACGGCATCAAGCGCCTGTTGAGCGCGCGCCATGGTGCCGAGGACTTCACCGTCACGCCCCAGCAAAAGATGCTAGAGGTGTTCGGCACCGTGCTCGATGCCATCACCTTCGCGGTAGCAGCGATCGGCGCCATCTCGCTGATCGTGGGCGGCGTGGGAATCCTCACGATTCTCACCATCGCTGTGGCCGAACGCACATCCGAGATCGGGCTCTTGCGCGCCATCGGGGCGACCGAGGCACAGGTCATGCTCCTCTTTCTTGGTGAAGCCGCGCTGCTCGCCGCCATCGGCGGCATAACCGGACTGCTGCTGGGATGGGGCATCGCGCTGGTGCTCGCGGCGGCGTTGCCGACGCTGCCAGTCCACACACCGTGGTCCTACGCCGTGCTGGCTGAGCTGGTGGCGGTGGTGATCGGTCTGGCTGCCGGGGTGCTGCCGGCACGCCGGGCGGCACGGCTTGCTCCGCAGGAGGCCTTGCGCTCGGAATAGAAACTGGAAACTGGAAACTGGAAACTGGAAACTGGAAACTGGAACCCGAACCGCAGCTTTCTCGGCTTCCAGGCCAGCGCTCCTCCGGCTGCCTGAATAGGGGTTTATGCCAGCTTCTCTCCGGCTCCGGGTTGCGGTCTACTGGAAGCGAATCAAGACGTGGCTGGAGCGTGGAATGGCACTGCTTAGCTTGCCACTACATACCAGCCGTGGGATTCCGACTCCAGGAGACAACACCATGGTGACCAAGCAGGACGAAAGCTTCATCTTGAAGAACCTTCTCGCGCTGGCAGCAGTGGAGGCGCTCGGTGGCGCGATTGCGCTAGGGTTCGCCTTCAATCTCCTGACCTGACTGAAAGAACAACAGAGATCCGCCGTCGTTGTCAGGTATCAAAGGTATAAAGAGAATCCAGGAAGCAAGGAATCTAGGCATCAAGGAATCAAGGAATCAAGGAATCGTTAAAGCTCCCCGGCACTGGCTTTGATCCGGCCAGTTTTCCGGGGATCTCTGTCGTCAGGGACCCGCATTTGCGATACTGTCCCACCGTCCGCTGCCGGCGGAACCTGGGCGCATTTCAGCTCGCAAGCTCCCTGCCGGCACCGCCAGGTCAGTTCAGGCTTCCCGGATTCTGCGCCGCGGCTTTCTGCTTGGCCTTGGCCGCAAAGTACGCACCAATCTGCTTCTGCGTAATCGCGCCCTTCTTCCTCGTATCGATCTTGTCGAAGTTCTTGTAGACCTCCGGCATGCCAGCCTCTGCTTCCTCGCGGCTCAGCTTGCCGTCGTGGTTGGTATCGGCGGCAGCGAACTTCTCTGCGAATTTCGCCTTGGCTTCCTTTGGATTCATGGGCGCTTGCGGCGCCGCCTGGGGTGCGGGTTGTGGCGCGGGTTGTTGCGCGCCGACAGTGCCGGATGCAAGGAATGCGACCAGCGCCAGGCTGGCGGTCGACAGTAGCCGTGGAATCATTAGAGTCTCCTGGAACACTTCGATGGTATTGCCCGCCGGTCCCGCGGGCGTGGGCGACCGGATGGCTTGTGCAGAGATCGGGAGCAATCGATCCCCCGGGCCCGTGGCTAAGATCATCGTCGGCTTTCCGGCATTGCGGAATTTAGTTATTTCGGTATCTGATATTAGCGTTTTGCCAGTCAGGCGGTGGTGACGCGCGGCAATGCGCGCTGGCGGGTCAGGGCCGGGGAGCCCCCGCATCCCGCGCCCGCCCCAGCAAGAATTCGCGCTCGCGGGTGTTGCGGGTCATGCCGGCCGCGCGCTCGAACTCGGCGCGGGCCTCGGCGAAGCGGCCGAGCTTGTACAACAAGTCGCCGCGCACGCTGGGCAGCAAGTGGTACTTCGCCAGCGAGGATTCGGTGAGAAGCGCATTCACCAGTTCCAGGCCGGCCTCGGGGCCGAAAGCCATGCCGATCGCCACCGCGCGGTTCAGCTCCACCACGGGTGACGGCGCCACCTCCGACAGCGCGTCGTAGATGGCGGCGATCTGCGCCCAGTCGGTATCAGCCGCGGCGCTGGCGCGGGCGTGGCAGGCGGCCAGCGCCGCCTGCAAGGCGTAGGGGCCGAGCGCCCCGCCCAGCTCTTGCGCGCGCGCCAGCGCCGCCTGCCCGCGCCGGATCAGCAGGCGGTCCCAGCGGCTTCGGTCCTGTTCCAGCAGCAGCACCGGGCGGCCTTGCGCATCGACCCGTGCATGCGTGCGCGAGGCCTGGATCTCCATCAGCGCTACCAGGCCGTGCACCTCGCTTTCCTGCGGCGCCAGGCCGGCCAGCGTGCGGCCCAGGCGCAGTGCTTCCTCGCATAGCGCGGGGCGCATCCAGTCATCGCCAGCGGTGGCGGAATAACCTTCGTTGAAAATCAGGTAGATCACCTCCAGCACCGACGCCAGGCGCGGCGCGCGTGCCTGCGGGCCGGGCACTTCGAAAGGCACGCGGGCCGCACCGAGGGTGCGCTTGGCACGCACGATGCGCTGGGCAATGGTGGCCTCCGGCGTGAGAAAGGCGCGCGCGATTTCCTCGGTGGTCAGCCCGCCCAGCAGGCGCAGCGTCATGGCAACCCGCGCATCCGTGGAGAGCACCGGGTGGCAGGCGGTGAAGACCAGCCGCAGCAGATCATCGCCGATGTCATCCGCGCGCGCGGCATCCAGCGCATCGACAAAATCCGGCACCACGTGAGCCTCCATCGCTTCGAGATCCTGGCCGATCTGCTCGTGCTTGCGGGCGTGCAGCGCTTGCTGGCGCAGATGGTCGAGCGCGCGGTTCTTCGCCGTGGTCATCAGCCAGGCGCCCGGGTTGTCCGGCACGCCGGTCTCGCTCCAGCGCTCCAGCGCGGCAACGAGCGCATCCTGCGCCAGTTCTTCGGCCAGGCCCACGTCGCGCACCACGCGCGCAACGTGGGCGATCACCTTGGCGGATTCGATGCGCCAGACGGCTTCGATCGCCCGCTGCGTCGGTGTCGTCGTCACCATGTGTTTCAGGCCGCGCTGGTCGCGCCGGGTGCCGAGGGCTCCATATACACCAACTCCCAGATATGCCCGTCGAGATCATCGAACCCGTGCCCGTACATGAAGCCGTGGTCCTGCGGCGCGCGCGGCGCCGTTGCGCCGGCGGCCACGGCTTTGGCGACCAGGGCGTCCACCTCGGCGCGGCTCTCGCAGGAGATGCAGATCAGCACTTCGGTGCTCTCGGAGGTATCGCACAGCTTGCGGGTGGTGAAGGTCTGGAAGAATGCATGCTTGAGCAGCATCGCGTGGATGTTCTCGCCGATGACCATGCAGGCAGCGCTGTCGTTGGTGAACTGCGGGTTAAAGGTGAACCCCAGGCCCTTGAAGAAATCCTGCGAGCGCTGCAGGTCGGCCACGGCGAGGTTCAGGTAGATTTGCTTATGCATGATTCGTCCTAGGATTCGGTTTCGCGTGATTGGGTGGAAGCTCGGCGGGTTGCCCCGCTTACCGGGCCGCCGGCGCCTCGGCCAGTGTCTTCAGGTTGACCAGCCCTTGCTCGAAATCGTTGCCGACCATCTTGTCCATATTGAAGACCAGGTGCATCAGCTTTGCAAAGTACGGCACGCCACCTTCCATCGACCAGGTCACGTTGGTGGCATCGGCCTGCGGCCTGAGCGTGAATTCGACGGTGTTGTGCGCCTCGAACGGCTTGATGAAATCCAGCCGCATCGTGACCTTGGAGGCCGGCACCGCATGGAGGATTTCCATGCTGCCCACGCCCACCTTGTCGCTCTCCCAGGCGTAGGCGGCGCCCTGCCCGCTGCGCGTGGCGCCGTAGGTGCCCTTCAGGGACGGGTCCTTCTTTTCATAGGGGTTCCACTGGTTGAAGTTGTGGAGGTCGTTGATGAGCGCGAACACGCGCTCCGGCGGCGCCTTGACGCTGGCGCTGCGCTCGACCCGGAAGGTATCGGGCCGCGTGGCGGCGTAGATCAGCAGCAGGGCAATGGCGCCGAAAGCGGCGAGCAGGATGGGCTTGAGCATGGTGTCGGATCCGGCAAAGGGTGGGTTGGGCTAGAGTGAGATCGTGGGATCGTTGGCTCAGTGCTGGCCGACATCCAGGTCGCGAATGCGCTCCACCGCAGGGCTCGGCGCGAAGTCCTCCAGCTCGAACAGCTGCCGTACCTCGATCTCGCCGTCGGCCATATCGCCATGCGGCGACGGGAAGCGCCGCGCCCATTCCATGGCTTCCTCGCGGCTGCGCACCTGGATCAGCGTGTAGCCCGCCACTATCTCCTTGCTTTGCGCAAATGGCCCGTCGATGACGGTGCGCTGGCCGGCGGCATAACGGATGCGCCATCCATTGGCGGTGGGCTTGAGGCCAGCGGCGTCCAGCAGCACGCCCGCCTTGGCCAGTTGCTCGTGATACGCGGCCATCGCCGCGAAGAGGCTTTCGTCCGGCATCGCGCCGGCCTCGCTGTCTTGCGTGGCCTTCACCAGGATCATGAATCGCATCGCGGTTCTCCTTAGCTTGAGTTTGTCGGTGGTAAGCCATGGCGGTGGCAGGGCGCTGCCATCTCGCTGGCTCTTACCGGTACGACGAACCGCGCGCCGCCGGATCGACATCCGAGGCAAAAAAACCTCAAGACCAAGGGTAATTACCTAGGAAAGCCCCTCGCCGGCTGCCTTACAGGAAGCAAGGCCCGACCTCGCGGACCTCCACGGCGCACCATGCCGCGGCGGGGCACTCGGCGGCGATGGCAATGGCCTCGTCCTGCGTGGCGCAGTCAAGCAGGAAGTAGCCGCCGATCATCTCCTTGGCCTCGGCAAAGGGGCCGTCGAGCAGGTCGCGGCGGCCTTCGCGCACCTGCACGCGCACGCCATTGGCCTGCGACGTGAGCGAGTTGACACCCAGCAGCAGCCCGCGCTCATTCAGGCCTTCGGCAAAACGCTGCATGCTGGCGTAAGCCTGGCGCCCTTCTTCCGGCGAACGCTCGGCGCGCTGGCCAACGGGTTCGACAATCAACAGCATGTACGACATAGGGTCTCCACTTTGATTTGCGCATTTTCGGGTATGGCTTACCGCCCACATCCTGCACGCCGCGGCCGCCGGCCGCAAGCGGCCGGCGCGCCACTGATGGATGGCAGAAATGCTTGGCCGTTAATTGCAATGGCCGAGGATTCGCCAACCATTGCCGATCTGGGCGGACAGTTTAATATGTCGACCTTGCTCCACTCGGCACCCAACGCCTTCCCATGACCGCATCGCGCCAGCCAACCAACCATCCTTCGTACTTCATCGAGGGCGACACCGTGATCTGGTCGCACGGCGACCGGCCGCTCTGGGCCAAGGACGGCAGCCCGCTGCCCATTGCCCATCCACAGGCGTTCCGCTGCATCGCCGGGCGCTGGTTCACCGACGGCGAGCACGTCATCGTGCAGGCTCAGCAAGGCAGCGGTGCGGCCTGGTACTACTTCTACCGGATCGAGAACGCCGACATCGCCACCTTCGAAGTCCTCAACGAGCGCTACGCCCGCGACGCCCGCCAGGCTTACTTCATTACCGGCAAAACCATCCGCACCCGCAGCCCGCAGGCTTTCCGGCCGCTGGTCTATCAGGACTGGCGCTGGCCGGAGAATGGCCCGCTGGAGCCGGTGACCTACATGCATGACTACTACGCCGTGGACGCCGAGTCGGCCTACTTCAACGGCAAGCGCGTGATCGGCGCGGATGGCGCCACCGTGGTGGGCTTGCCGGGCAACTACATTGCCGATGCTGGACATGTGTACTACTTCGGCCAGCGCATCGAAGCCGACCGCGCCAGCCTGGTGGTAGCGCCCAGTGGTGACGGCCCGCTGCGCATGACCGACAAGATCGGCCCCATCGACGACGGCCAGCGCATGACCGCGCTCGACCACCGCCAGGTCGAGCACTGGCGGGACTTCTTCACTGCCCTGCCCGCGCTGCAGGACTACTGGTGGCACCGCCTGCAGGCGCCAGCCGCGCAAGCCACGCCAGTGCAAGAAGTGGAATACGAGGGCCATCGCCTCACCGGGCTCGATCCGGCCACCTTTGCCGCGAGGGAAATGCCCGTTGGCCACGGCCTGATGGGCGTGTTCTGTGGCGATGCGCATGGCATCCACTGGCTGCACTGGTACGCCAACGGTCCGTGCGAGCTAACCTTGCTTTCCTCGCGGCCGATCACCAGCCTGCAAGCGCTGGGGGATGGCTATCTCAGTGACGGCGTCACCGTGTTCTACGCGCCGAACCATTACCAAACGCCGCAAGCCCTGCGCAAGGTCGATCCCGCCGGGTTTACCGTGCTGCAGGGCTCGTGGGCCCGCGATGCCAGCCGTGCCTTCTATCGCGGCAAGGCCAAGAAAGGCGTGAACCCGGATGCCTTGCGCATCGCAGGCTGCTACGCGTGGGACGACGCGCAATTGTTCTGCGACGACAAGCCGCTCAAGGTAGCCGTGCCGCACGATACGCTGCAGGTACCGCACCCTGGCTTCCTGCTGGCGGGCGACCAGTTGTTCTTCGGGCGCCGGCCGGTCTCGGCCAAGCGCGTGCACCTGCCCACACTGGAGTTCCTCGACGCGGACTTTGCGCGCGACCGCAAGCACGCCTATATCATCGGCTATGTGAACCTGGTAGCAATCGACGGCGCCGACCCGGCCAGCTTCCGCGTGCTGGAAAACGGCCGCGCCGCCGATGCGGCGCGCGAGTACGACGCGGCCGCACTGAAGGAAGCGAGCGCACCGGCAACCGACTAGCCTCTGAGCGTCATCGGTACAATGGCTCGGACTAGGGACGCGAGCTATTTCCTGACCCCGACGCCATCATGACCCAGGCTTATTCAGACACCGTCAGCCGGATCCTGGCTTGCCATCTGCAAAGGCATGCCCAGCCGGCTGCGTCCGCCAGCCCTGCCACCGCCCCGGCGCCGATCGTGCACCAGCATTTCACCGTCGCGAACGAGGCGGTGACGCTGCAGTTGCCGGCCTGGCGCGACTATGTCGGCCGCATACTCGATGTCCCGGTTTCGCGCGCGCAGGTTGCCGGCGGCTTCCGGGGCGAGATCGATACCTATGTGCTCAAGGACCTGACCTACCTGGACAGCCGCACCGATCCGGTGGGCCAGATTCGCACTACCGCGCGCATCTCCACCGACAGCGTGCGCGACTACGTCTTCCATGTGGCCGTGGACGGGATCGCCGAAACGGTGACGGACTTCTCCCGGCAGCGCAAATCCGCCCAGTTCGTGCCTGGCATCCTGGCGCTCGACATGAACCAGCCGATGCACATGCACCGCCCCACGCGCGCCCGGGTGCTGGCTTTCTTCGTGCCGCGCGCCACGGTGGAGGCGGCCATTCCCGATGCCGAGTCCATCCATGGCCGCGTGGTGACCTATACCTCGCCGCTGACGCGCCTGATCTTCGATCACGTGACGGCGCTCTGCCGCAACCTCCCGGCACGGTCCGAGGCCGATGCGGAAACAACCATCCGCGACTGCGCGCACCTGATCGTTGCCGCATTCGGCAAGCAGGCGCGCCTTGCCGGCAACGCGCGCGCGGCCGCCCGCGCCGCCATGCTGGAGCAGGTGCAGCGCTACGTGCAGGCCAACTTGCACCACGAGGACCTCTCGCCCGAGAGCATCCTGCAAGCGTTCGGGCTGCCGCGCCCAACCCTGTACCGGATGTTCGAGCACGAAGGCGGCCTTGGCGCGTATATCCGCAACTGCAGGTTGCGGGCGGCGGCCGACGATCTCCTGCGCCTTGCACACATCAGCATCGGCGAGATCGCCTATGGGGCCGGCTTCAACAGTGCCTCTGACTTTACCCGCGCATTCCGTCGGGCCTACGGCGTGTCCCCAAGGGATTTCCGGGGATTCTGAGCGCTGGCGACGGCGTCCGCGAGATGCCCCCGGACGGGCCGCATGCGCCATATGTCACATGACTGTCATGCGCGAGCCATACAATCGGCGGCTTCCCAATAGTCCGAATGCCCTGGCGATGCCTGACGTTCCGGTTGACTCACACTTGGCTCGTTCCCGCTTCCGGCAGCCCTGTGCCGAGGATCTCTGCGTCGCCACGCCATCGGTGACCACGGAACAGAACAATCAGGAAGTCCTCGATGTGTTCGGCAAGCACCGGGACCTTGCCAGCTTGCCGGTGACCGAGAACGACACGCCGATCGGCTTGATCAATCGCGCGATCTTCATGTCGCAGATGAGCAAGCCCTATCACCGCGAGCTGTACAACCGCAAGAGCTGTATCGCCTTCATGGACAAGGAGCCGCTGGTGGTCGATGCGGCGATGAGCATCGAAGCCCTGACCTTCAAGGCGGTGGAGTACGGCGAGAAGGCGCTTGCCGACGGCTTCATCATCGCGCGTGACGGCCGCTTCCTTGGCATCGGGCATGGCTTGCAGCTGATGCGCGTGGTCGCGGACATGCAGGCCGAGAAGAACCGCCAGATCATGCACAGCATCGACTACGCCAGCACCATCCAGCGCTCGATGCTGCGCCCCTCGCGCGAGGCGCTGGCCAGGACGCTCGGCGACGCTGGCCTGGTGTGGGAGCCGCGCGATGTGGTTGGCGGAGATTTCTATCACTTTGCCGCGTTCGAGGACGGCTGGTTTGCCGCGCTGGCCGATTGCACGGGCCACGGCGTACCGGGCGCGTTCCTGACCTTGATCTCCTCGTCCATCCTGATCCAGGCCATCGAGCAGCGCGGCCCGCGCGACCCTGGCGCGCTCCTGATGGCGGTGAACCGCGGCATCAAGCAGATGCTCGGGCAGCTCGACGGCGATGATGAAACGCCTGGCTCGAATGACGGCATGGATGCGGCGTTCTTCTGGTTTGACAACGCCAGCCGCCAGCTCGTGTTCGCCGGCGCCAAGAGCGCCCTGTTCGTGCTCCAGCCCGGCGAGGAGGAAGGCGAGATCGTGGACGGCGAGCGCATGGGCGTCGGCTATGTGGACACCGACCTGGACTTTGCCTGGCAGAACCGCTTTATCCAGACCCAGCCGGACAGCGTGGTGTTTGTGACCACCGATGGCCTGATCGACCAGATCGGCGGCCCCAAGGAAATCGCCTTTGGCAAGCGCCGCATCCGCGAAGCGATCCGCGGCAGCCGGCATGCCTCGGCGGCGCAGATCAACGACGCCGTGCTGGACCAGTATCGCGCGTGGCAAGGCCATCACCGCCGCCGCGACGACCTCACGTTTTTCTGCTTTCGCGTTCAATAGTCCTGCAATGGCCTGCTATAGCACTGAGATGAACGGTAATTCGATTGACCATGAATATGGGCCATTCTTTGAAATGGCCCGGGAACGCAACGTGATCTTCTACTACGTCGGCTACTTTTCCCAGAACATCATCGCGGCAATGTCCGATGCAGTCCGGCTGCAACTGACGGTGAGTGGCGTCGATGGCTCGACCCGGCGCAAGCTGTTCTCCTCGTTCGTGGAGATGGCGCAGAACATCGTCCACTATTCGTCCGACGCGCTCACGCCGCCCACCCAGGACACCAACCAGCTGCGCCACGGTTCGGTGTGCATCTGCATGGTGGAAGACCGCTACCGGCTGATGTGCTCCAACCCGGTGGCGCTCACCCGCGTGGGGCAACTGCGCGCCGCGCTGGAGCCGTTGCGCACCATGACGCTGGACCAGATCAAGCAGGCCTACAAGGAAACCATGCGCGCCGAAGCGCCGGAAGGCAGCAAGGGCGCCGGCCTGGGATTCCTGACAGTAGCCCGCGACGCCAGCGCGCCGCTGGAGTACAGCTTCCAGCCCATCGACGCGGACCCGGTATCGACGATGTTCTTCCTTACCGCAACCATCTGAATGACTGAACGGGATCGAAAGGGAAACTGATGGAAAACCTGTTCATTGCCGCCACACCGACCTCGCCCGAGGTGAGCTTTGATTTCAAGCAGCACACGCTCTCCCTCAAAGGCGAGTCCTATCCGGAAAACGCCGCGGTATTCTACGGCGACGTGATCCTGCGCCTGCGCAAATACCTGGCGGCCTGCGAGGACACCGAAGTCACCGTGCATGTGGCGCTGACGTACTTCAACAGCTCCAGCACCAAGGTGCTGTTCAGCATGTTCGACGCCATGAACGACGCAGCCGACAAGGGCAACCGGGTCATCGTGCACTGGTATCACGACGTGGACGACGACACGATCCTGGAATTCGGCCAGGACCTGCACGCCGACTTCCCCGCCATCGATTTCCTCGACCACGCCACCACGGCGAGCTGAGCAGCGCATGTCCGAGCCAGATCTCTTCGAGTCGGAAAACGGCGTCCTGGCGGGCGCCAGGGCGGTATTCGGCAATCCTGATGCCGGTGCCCAGGCATACCGCGACACGCTGGGCGAGCTGATCGGCTACTACGAGCGGCTGATGCGCGAAACCCGGCGCCTGATACGGCGCAGCGACCGCGAAGAGCTGGAAATGAACCGGCTCAACCATCGCCTGCAGGACCTGGCCCGCGAGCTGGAATTCCGCGCCACGCGCGACACGCTCACCGGCGCGCTGAACCGTGGCGCCATCATCGAGCGGGCCGGTGCGGTGCTGGCGAGGGACAGCCTGTCATTGATCGTGCTCGACATCGATCACTTCAAGCGGGTCAACGACTCGATGGGCCACCCTGTCGGCGATACCGTGATCTGCGGCGTCGTCGACTGCCTGGAGCGGTCGGTGCAAGGCGCGGGCGTCATCGGCCGGGTGGGCGGCGAAGAGTTCGCTGCGCTGCTGCCGGCGCGCGCGCTGGACGCCGCTGTCGAACTGGCGGAGCGCATGCGGCTGCAGATCGAGCAGCACGTGTTTCCGGTCAAGGCGGGGCTGCAGGTGACGGCTAGCTTCGGCGTGAGCTGGAGTCCCCCTGGGACGAGTTTCGAGCAGGCCTATGCGCGCGCTGATGAGGCGTTGTATCAGGCCAAGCGGAGCGGGCGTAACCGGGTTGTCAGTTTGCTGGAGAGCGAACTGGTGGTGCCGTTGCATTGAGGCGCCGCGCCGGTCAGGTTCACGCAAGACGCCAAGCCACAACATGCCGCGGCGCGCTCGGCGCCACCTGCGGCCCCCTGCGGCCCGGTCAGCTCGCCGGGTTGACCTGCACCGCCAGCGGAAAGCCGGCATCGAACGTGGTCCGCACATCCAGCCGCTGCTTGAGCAGCCCTGCCTTCAGGTAGAAATCCGCCGTGCGCTGCTGCTCGGCAATCACTGCCGCATCGATGTTGCGCCACCGCGTACGGCGCCGCTCAAACTGCAGCCGTGCGGCTTCCGGCGAGATGCCGATGATGCGCGCCAGCGCAGCGGAAAAGCCGTCCACATGCTGGTACGACCACACCTGCGCGCGCACCACGCGCTGCAGGAAGTCGCGCAGCACCTCGCGCTTGGCGGCCAGCGCGCTGTCCGTCGCCGCAAGATAGCTCAGGCCGGACCACAGCCCGCGCCCGCTCACCAGCACGCGTGCATGGCCGCTGGTCTCGGCCAGCGCGGTGTACGGCTCCCATGTGGCCCACGCATCGATCGAGCCGTTGACCAGCGCCAGCTTGGCGTCCGCCGGCGGCAGGAAGCGCAGGCTGGCGTCCTCGGGCTTCAAGCCGGCCGATTCGAGCGCCTTCAGGGCGACGAAGTGACCAATGGAGCCACGGTTGGTGCCGATATTCTTGCCGCGCAGGTCCGCCGCCGTCTTCAAGGGCGAATTGGCGCGTACCAGCACGGCGGTGCCGAACGGGTCCGAGCGGTTGGCGCCGATGATCTTGATCGGCGTGCCAGCGGCCAGCGCGAAGATGGCGGGCGCATCGCCGATCGGGCCGGAATCCACCGCGCCGGCGTTCAGCGCCTCGGCCAGCGGCGCGGCGGCGGGAAACTCCGTCCACTGGATGTCGTAGGCCAGGCCCTTGAGCTCGCCGGCGCTCTCCAGCAGGGCACGCAGGCCACCCTTCTGGTCGCCGGCCTTGAGCACGGGCCGGCCCTGGGCCGACACGGTAAACGGCAAGGCGCCGCTGGCCGCCGCCAATGCGGCGTAGCGCAGGAATTGTCTTCGGGATGCCGTCATGTTGCCGCTCGCCATCCCCTTCAGGCTGCCTTGCGGCCAGCACCGGCACCAGCGCCGGCCGCGGCATCGCGCTGCGCCACCAGCGCGCGCACGCGGGGAATCAGCTCGCGGCCGTAGTCCACGGCATCCTCGAGCGGATCGAAGCCGCGGATCAGGAACGTGGTCACGCCAAGGTCGTAGTAGTCCAGCAGCGCGTCGGCGACTTGCTCCGGCGTGCCAACCAGCGCGGTGGAGTTGGAGCGCGCGCCGGTGAGCTTGGCGATCTCCGTCCACAGGCGCTTGTCCACACGCGGGCCCTTGTCGGCGGCGGCCAGCAGGCGGCGCGCGCCTTCGCTTTGCTGCGGGCCGCCCTGCCCCAGGCCAGCCGCTTCGCGCAGGCGGCGCGTTTCTTCGAGGATGGCATTGGCGCGTGCCCATGCCGCCGTCTCGGTTTGCGCCAGGATCGGCCGGAACGAGACCGAGAAGCGCACCTGCCGCCCATGCGTGGCCGCCTCGGCGCGCACCCGCGTGGTGATGTCGCGGACCTGCTCGAGCGATTCGCCCCACAGTGCGTAGACATCGGCGTGACGTCCGGCGACTTCAATCGCCGCGTCCGAAGCCCCACCGAAGAAGATCGGCACGTGTGGCTTCTGCGCCGGCTTCACTTCGGAGAAGCCCTGGGTGAAGCGGTAATACTTGCCTTCGTGGTCGAACGGCTTGTCCTGCGTCCAGATGCGCCGCAGGATGCCAAGGTACTCGTCGGTGCGCGCATAGCGCTCGTCGTGGCTGAGGAAATCGCCGTCGCGCTGCTGCTCGGAATCGGAGCCGCCGGAGATGAAGTGCACGCCAAGCCGGCCACCGCTGAACTGGTCAAGCGAGGCGATCTGCCGGGCCGCCAGCGTGGGCGCGGTAAAGCCCGGCCGGTGCGCGAGCATGAAATGCACGCGCTCGGTCACGGCGGCCGCATAGGCAATGGTGAGCGTGGCGGACGGGCCGGTGGAGTGATGCGGCACCAGCACGCGGTCGAAGCCGGCGTTCTCATGCGCTTGCGCAAATGCCCGCACATAGTCGCGATCCACGACCGGTCCGCTGGCCGGATGGATCTCCGACTGCTTCTGGCTCTGGATCATGCCAATGATTTCCACGCTCATCGTAGGCTCCTGTTCCTGGTTTGCGATGATTTGAAGCGGCTGCGGGGGAGTTGCGCGCCGTATCGCCAAAGCATGAACATACGCCGTGGATAAGCGATTCTTAAGGAATAAGAACGAGGGAAGATATGCGGTTTTGCACGATGAGGGGCAGCCCTTGCCTGGCTGGCGCCGAACCAGCGCCATCTTCCGTTAGCGCTGGTTCAGGCAGCCGAATGCGATCTTTTTCGGCGCTGCGTGATTAGCCGGCAGCCGCGCTCTTCAAACCGTCCGACACGCCTTGTGCCGAGTCTTTGCACCACTGCTTGGCGCCAAGCGGGCTGCCTTCAATCCCTTCTTCCTTGCCGTCCGGCATCAGCACGTTACCGCGCAGCCCCGCGGCCTCGCTGGCCTCGCCACCACTTGTATCTACCCCCGGGATCCCCGCGATCAGACCGACCATCTTCCTGGCGTTCTTGACACTGTCGGCTTTCAGGAAGCCCTTTCCGACACAGTAGCTGGTGAGACCAGCGACGTTGCGGGACATGTCATACATGCCCTTGAGCACGGCCGGGTCTGCTTGCGCATGCGCCGGAGCGGCAAGCACGATCGTGCTTGCCGCCATCAGGATTGCTGGCATCTTCTTGTTCATGGTTCTCTGTGTTTCCCATCATTGGTGCCCGGCTTCAATTAGCCGGATTTGCCAAGTATACTGGCAGTCACATCGGGCTTCGTGGCCTGCCGTCAAAGCGGACCCTTCGGGGCCCGCTTTCTTGTTGATCGGACTGACACCCTCCTACCTTTTCCTCCTCTCTGCATGGCTCTTCGATTTCGTCCCATCCCCTTCGCTCTATCGGCCTTGCTTCTTTTCGCCGTCGCCGCCTCGCCCCATGCCCTGGCCAACGATTACGTCCTGGTCCCGATCACCGGCAGCGAGCCGGAGACCAGGGAGGTTTCCGTGCTGGAACCGGCCGTGGCCCGATTTGCCGGCCTGGCTTCCGGCTCCTACTACTGGGAGGACGGGCTGCTGGCCGAGCAACTGCTGACCGGCCTGGCATCGCGCCCGCACAGGTTGGAGCAGGCGCTGCCTGATGGCCTGCGCCTGGTGGCGTCGCGCCGGGAGTTTTCCGACGGCGCCGAGCGCGCGGCCGTGCTGGTCGACGCGCGCGGCGCCGTGCTGGCCGCGGCGCTGGTGCACCGGCAGTGCGGCAAGGAATCCGTCTGCCAGGACAGCCAGCACGCCGTGCTGTCGGTTTTCCTGCGGCCCGGCTTCGACCGCGCCCAGGCGCAGCCGCTGGTCGCGTGGGGCCAGGATGTGCCCAAGGACCTGAAGCTTGGCAGGGGCGAGACGATCGCCACGGTGGAGACCATCACGCTGGATGCCAGCCGCACAGGCGCCAGCCCGGTCCAGCGCCCCACGGGATTCCCGGCGCAGGTGCCGCTGTACCCGAGGGCCATCCTCTATCGCACCGGGCAGAATGCATTGAGCGACGCCAGGGCCAGGCGCGTGGTGCGGCTGCAGACCACCGATAGCATCGAACAGGTGCTGGCCTTCTACAAACGGTTGTCGCCGCCGATGGGGCAACTGGAGACCGGCAAGAATGACAACAGCGGCTACGTGAGCGGCAAGCGCAAGGGCGTGGCGTTTTCTGTCGAGGCGCAGCGCAATGAGCACTTCCCAAGCCTCACCAACGTGGAGGTGGAGATCGCCGACTGAGCGCGGCGAGCACGATGTGGGAGCCATGTCAAGCCGGTCGCCGCCGTCGCTGTCGGCCCCGCATCGATCGCCCCGGCATTACAAAGTATACTTACGATCACATCAGGCTTCGCAGCCTCCCGTCAAAACGGACCCTCCGGGGCCCGTTTTCTTGTTGAGCGGACTGACAATCCCTACCATTTTTCCTCTCCTTTTTCCTTTCCGTATGGCTCTTCGATTTCGTCCCGCCTCCTGTGCAGCGCTGGCATTGCTGCTTTCCACCCTCGGCACCGCGCCCCTTGCCCTGGCCGCGGATGCCGTCCTGGTCCTGGACACCAGCCACCAGCAGGAAACCCGGGAAGCCCCCGCGCTGGATCTCGCCATCACCCGGTTCGCCGGCAATGCGTCCGGTACTTACTACTGGGAGGACGGCCTGCTGGCCGAGCAGATCCTGTCGGGGCTGCAGTCGCGCACCAACCGGGTCCAGCAGGAACTGCCCGATGGCCAGCGCGTGCTGTCGTCGCGCCGCCAGCTATCCCATGGCGCCGAGCGCGCGGCCGTGCTGGTAGACGAGCGCGGTGACGTGCTGGCCGCTGCGCTGGTGCACCGCGAATGCGGCAAGGATGGTTGCCAGGACGACCAGCACGGCCGGCTGTCCGTCTTCCTGCGGCCTGGCTTCGATCGTGCCAAGGCGCAACCGCTGGTTGCGTGGAGCCAGGACGTGCCCGAAGACCTGCAGACCGACTCCGGCGAGAAGATCGCCAAGGTGGAGACCATCACGCTGGATGCCGCCAACACCGCGGCCAAGCCGGTCAAGCTCCCCAAGGGATTTTCGTCGCAAGTGCCGCTATACCCGCGGGCCATCGTTCACCGCACCGCGCAGGATGCGCTGAGCAACGCCAAGGCCAAGCGTGTGCTCCGGCTGCAGACCACCGACAGCATCGAGCAGGTGCTGGCCTTCTACAAGCAACTGACGCCGCCGCTGCAGGATGCTGTGTCCGACCTGGATCGCAACACCGGCTTCATGGCGGGCAAGCGCAAGGGGGTGGCGTTTACCGTCAACCTGAAGGAGGACAAGCACTTCCCGACCATCACCAACATGGAGGTCGAGATCAGCGAATGATCCGGCTGCCGGGCGACGAGCGGCGGCAAGCGGTAGATTACATGCCGTTGTCGCCCTCCACCTTGCCGATCGACGCCTTGATCCCGACAGCGGTGCGCAAGCCCTTGACGGAATACGTCCGCGCTTGCGCCTGCTCTTGGTCCTCCGGCTTGCGCATCCACAGTTGCGCGAACAGCCCGTCCTTGGGTGAATAGCCGCCAAACCAGTCGACCAGTTGCCCGATGTAGCACTGGCGCCCTACCCAGACGGGCATGTCTGCCACGATTTCAAAGGTGTAGTGGCCCGGGCCGTAGCTGTAGTAGACACCACGGTCATCGCCCTTGACCGTGTCCGGAACCGGGCAAAGGGGCTTGTCCATGGTGCCGGCATCGCGTGCCACCTCGCTGCTTGCCTGCGCAAGCGCGCGCGTCAGGGCGGCATGCAGGGTGCTGTCCAGCGTGGTCACCGCGCCCTTCTCTTCGTCCTTCTGGATCCTGGGGATGGAGAGCTGGTAGCGGTATTGCACAGCAAGCCTTGGCACCTCGCCAACCACCGTCAGCGGCCTGAGCAGGTGAACGTTGTCCACCCCGTAGTAACTGCTCCGGTACGCTACATATACGCGTCCGCGCAGGCGGACCCAGTCCGCCGCCTGGTTGGCGCCGCGTCCGTTGACCGAGTAGAGGTAGCTTCCTTGCTCCAACGCGTCGGCCCGGCCCGTCGAGCCATCGGCGCCTGCGAATTTTCCGCCCTCGCGCCGCAGCGCGCTCACGTAGGAAAACAGCCCGGTCCCACCGGAATAGGTGTCGATGATGAGATCACGCTGGCCGTCGCCGTCGATATCCATCAGCGTGTAGGAAGCGTTGCCGTTCTCCCCTCCGCCTTCGATGCCGGAGGCCTGCAAAGCGCGCCATTCGTCGCTGGTGACGCCCGGGGGGCGCGTCGCCGGGAAATGCGCGTCGTCGCCCGTCTGCTTGCCGTCTTTCACGTTGGCGAACGTCGTCACGCCCGTCTTGATGCGGATCGCATCGAGGGCCTTCTCAAGCGGGAATACCGGCTCGGTCTTGCGCATGGCTTCCACGGCTTGGCGCAGGTCCTCCAGCGCCTGCCGGTCCACGCTGTCCGGCTTGTAGGCGGCGGCTTCGCGCAGCTGCGCCTGCAATGCCGCAAGCCGCTCGTCATACTGCGCGTTGATACAGCTCTTGTCCGCGCCACACTGATCCCGGGTCTTCAGCCACGCAAGCTGGGCTTGCCGTAGTGCGGCACGCTGCTGGGCCTGGGCGCTGGCGAGTTTGCCATACACGGCCGAGAGCTTGCCATCGAGCTTGCGCAGATCCTCGTTGGCGCAGATCGCGATCTCCGTGCTGCTCGCCGCGCGCTCGCATTGCATGCCGGCCTGCGCCGCCTGTGCGGCAGGGACATACAGCGCCAACAAGGCGATCAGCGACGAGTAATTCCTGATTTTCACATTCACAACGCGCGTTCTCTTCTGAGTGGTTCCAGCCTGGGAAGGCAAGCAGGCACTGCCCCCTCAACAAGCGCATATGGAAGCGCAATATGCTTCTTTGTGCCGATGCGCACCGGCCGGTAGTCTAGCAAGTCCTTGTTCATGGCAAGCCTGCCGCTACCTGCTCCATGCCTCAAAGCTTCTCCGCGCTGCCCGATGGCGCCATCCCGCTCCACGTGGCGGCACCGCAAACGCTTGCGGCCTTGCTGGAACAACTGCCGCCGGTGCAAGCGCAGTGGGCACGCGCAACCGGCTTCGTCCCGTTGCCTGGCAAGACGCTGCTGCTGCCGGATGCCGAAGGCGCTCTGGCGGGCGTGATCGTTGGCGCCGATCCGGCCCAGCCGTTGTGGCAACTGGCGGGCCTGCCGAAGCAGTTGCCACCGGGGCGCTATGCCATCACCGCCGCGCAGGACGAACCGCCGCTGGCCGCGCTCGGCTGGGCCATCGGTGCCTTGCCCGCGAGCTGGGACGACACCGAGGACGACACGGTGGACGACGCGGCGAATGGCGCCGAAGACCTCGCGCAACTGGTCGTGCCACAGGCCACGCTGCAAGCCCTCCAGCCCCTGGCCGCGGCCATCGGCCTGGTACGCCGGCTGGTCAACACACCGGCCAACGTCCTCGGCCCAGCACGCTTGTCGGAAGAAGTCCGCGCACTGGCGCGGGCGCATGGCGCCGAGTTCCGCGAATGGATCGGCGACGCCCTGCCGGATGCGGGCTTCCCGCTGGTCCACGCCGTCGGCCGCGCGGCTGCCGAAGCGCCGCGCGTGGCCACGCTGCATTGGGGCGACCCGGCTGCGCCGCGCGTGGTGCTGGTCGGCAAGGGCGTGTGCTTCGATTCAGGCGGGCTGGATATCAAGCCGGCGCAGGGCATGCGCTGGATGAAGAAAGACATGGGCGGCGCGGCCCACGCCATTGCGCTGGCGCGGCTGGTGATGCAGGCGCGCCTGCCCGTGCGGCTGACCCTGGTGGTGCCGGCCGTGGAAAACGCCGTCGGCGCCGGCGCGCTGCGCCCAGGCGATGTGATCCGCGCTGCCAATGGCACGTCGGTGGAAATCGAAAACACCGATGCGGAGGGCCGGCTGGTGCTGGCCGATGCCCTGCATCACGCGCTGGGTGAGCGCCAGGAGAGCGCCGCCATCGCCATCGACCTGGCCACGCTGACCGGCGCGGCCCGCGTCGCGCTTGGGCCGGAGCTGCCCGCGCTGTTCAGCAATGACGACGCCCTTGCAGCTGACCTGCTCGCGCAGGCCCAGCGACTGGCCGATCCGCTGTGGCGCATGCCACTGTGGCAGCCCTATCGCGCCATGCTGAAGTCGTCGTTCGCGGATACGCAGAATGCCGCCGCCGCGCCGCTGGCCGGTGCCATTACCGCTGCCCTGTTCCTGCAGCGCTTTATCCCGGACGGCACGCCCTGGCTGCACCTGGACCTGTTCGCCTGGAACCAGGAAGACCGCCCGGGCCGCCCGCGCGGCGGCGAGGCGCAGGGACTGCGCGCGCTCTTTGGCTTGCTGGCGCAGCGCTTTCCCGCGGTTGCCGGCGAGCCCACGCATTCCTGATGACAAGACAACTACCGTAAGTGAGAACAACCGACATGATCCAACGACTGGCGCTGGCCGCCACCCTGGCCGCCGCATTGCTGGCCGCTCCCGCGCTGCACGCCGAAACCCTGCGCTGGGCGCGCTCGGCCGACGCATCCACGCTGGACCCGCACGCCGTCAACAACGGGCCCAACCACAACCTGCTGCACCAGGTCTACGAGCCGCTGATCATCCGCACCGCCGATGGCAAGCTGCTGCCCACGCTGGCCAGCTCGTGGCGGCGCACGGACGACCCCACGGTATGGGAGTTCCAGCTGCGCAAGGGCGTGAAGTTCCACGATGGCAGCGTATTTACCGCCGACGATGCGGTGTTCTCTCTGTTGCGCGCCAAGTCGCCCACCTCGGACATGAAATCGCTGCTGGTCTCGATCACCGAGGTGACCAAGGTTTCTCCCTTCGTCATCCGCATCAAGACCGCCGGCCCCAACCCGCTGCTGCCCGACAACCTGACCAATATCCAGATCCTGAGCGCGGCATGGTCCAAGTCGCACAACGTGGAGCAACCGCAGAACGCCTCGGCCAAGGAAGAGACCTACGCCACGCGCAATGTGAACGGCACCGGCCCGTACACGCTGGTGTCGCGCGAGCAGGACGTGCGCACGGTGCTCAAGCTCTTCCCGCAGTACTGGGGCCGCGGCCAGTTCCCGCTGGAGATCGACGAGCTGGTCTACCTGCCGATCAAGTCGCCCGCCACCCGCGTGGCCGCGCTGCTCTCCGGCGAGGTGGACTTCGTGCAGGACCTGCCGATCCAGGACACGGCGCGGCTGCGCGCCGACCCCAGGCTGCGCGTGAACCAGGCGGCGGAAAACCGTGTGATCTTCTTCGGCCTGAACGTGGGCAACGCGCCCTTGAAGTACTCGGACGTGAAGGACCGCAACCCACTGGCCGACCGCCGCGTACGCGAGGCGTTCCAGCTCGCCATCGACCGCAATGCCATCAAGACGGCCGTGATGCGCGGCCTGTCGGTGCCGACCAATATCATCGCGCCGCCGTTCGTGCATGGCTATGACAAGGCCTTCGACGTGGTCGGCAAGCCCGACGTGGCGCGCGCCAAGGCGCTGCTGGCGCAAGCAGGCTATCCCAACGGCTTCGGCATCACCCTGCATTGCACCAACGACCGCTACCTCAACGACGAAGCGATCTGCCAGGCGGCTGCCGGCTTCCTGGGCCGCATCGGCGTAAAGACCACGGTGGTCTCGCGCCCGCTGGCGATCCAGACCGCCGCCATCAACAACCTGGATACGGACTTCTACCTGTACGGCTGGGGCGTGCCGACCTACGACTCCGCCTACATCTTCGACTACCTGGTCCACACGCGCGGCAAGAATGCGCGCGGCGCCACCAATGCCACGCGCTACAGCAACCCGGAGCTGGATGCGAAGATCGTTTCGCTCTCAAGCGAGGGCGACCAGAAGCAGCGCGACGCCACCATCAAGAGCATCTGGACCACGGTGCAGAACGAACTGGTCTACCTGCCGCTGCATGACCAGATCCAGACCTATGCCATGGTGCGCAAGTTCGACATCCCGGTGAACCCGTCGAACACGCCCTACTTCAAGCTGTTCAAGCTGGCGAAGTCGTGACAATGGGCGCGCGCTGATGCTGGTCCACCTTCTCCGCCGCCTCGGCCAGTCGCTGCTGGTGCTGCTGGCCGTGTCCTTTATCGCCTTCCTGGTGTTTCGCCATATCGGCGATCCCACGGTCAGCCTGCTGGGCGAGGATGCCTCGATCGAAGACCGCCAGGCGCTGGTGGCCGAACTGGGCTTCGACCGGCCCGTGCCGGTGCAGTACGCGCGCTATCTCGGCAACGTGCTGCATGGCCAGTTCGGCATCTCGTACCGGGTCAAGCGGCCGGTGACGCAAGTCATCCTGGAGCGCGCGCCTGCCACGCTGGAGCTGGCGCTGGTGGCGGCGGTGGTCGCCGTGCTGGGCGGCGTGGCGCTGGGCGTCTACACGGCGATACAGCGCGACGGCTGGGCCAGCCGCGTGCTGATGACGGTGTCGCTGGTCGGTGTCTCGCTGCCGACCTTCCTGATCGGCATCCTGCTGATCTACCTGTTTGCCGTGGAGCTGCGCTGGCTGCCCTCGTTCGGGCGCGGCGACACCATAGCCGTGGGCGGGTGGAACACGGGCCTGCTCACGCGCTCCGGCTGGGCCTCGCTGGTGCTGCCGGTGGCCACGCTAGGCCTGTTCAAGCTGACACTCATCATGCGCCTGGTGCGCGCGGAAATGATGGAGGCGCTGCGCACCGACTACGTGCGCTTTGCCCGCGCGCGCGGCCTGCCCGAGCGGCGCATCCACTACGGCCACGCGCTGCGCAATACGCTGATCCCGGTGGTCACCATCACCGGGCTGCAGATCGGCTCGCTGATCGCCTTTGCCATCGTCACCGAGACGGTGTTCCAGTGGCCCGGCGTTGGGCTGCTGTTCATCTCATCGATCCAGGCGGTGGACGTGCCGGTGATCGCCGCCTACCTGCTGATGATCGCGGTGCTGTACGTGTGCATCAACCTGGCGGTGGACCTGGTCTACCTGCTGGTGGATCCGCGCCTGCGCCGTGCCTGATCTCTCCATGACCTCAATGCAAAACGCCCCCGCTCCTGCCGCCCCGGCCGCCCCGGCGCAAGCCCGCTGGCGCAATGCCGAGTCGCCCGTGGTGCGGGCGCTGGCGCGCTCGCGTACCACGCAATTTGCCGTGCTGCTGCTGGCGCTGCTGGTGCTCGCCGCCCTGTTCGCGCCCTGGCTGGCGCGGCAGAACCCCTTCGATCCCGCCGGGCTGGAGTTGCTCGATGCCTTCACGCCACCTTGGCAGCATGGCGCGTCCGGCGCGTTCTATCCGCTTGGCAGCGACGACCAGGGGCGCGACATTTTCTCCGCCATCCTCTACGGCTTGCGCATGTCCCTGCTGGTGGGCACGGCGGCGGTGGCGCTATCGCTGGCCATCGGCGTCACGCTTGGCCTGGTGGCCGGCTATGCCGGCGGCTGGTTCGATACCGTGGTGATGCGCCTGGCCGATGTCCAGCTCACCTTTCCGGTGCTGCTGGTGGCGCTGCTGATCTTTGGCATCGCACGCGGCATCCTGCCCGCTGGCTACCGCGACGAGATGGCGCTCTACGTGATCGTGACCGCCATCGGCCTGTCGGAATGGGTGCAATACGCGCGTACCGTGCGCGGCGCGGTGATGGTGGAAAAGCACAAGGATTACGTGCTGGCGGCCCGCATCATCGGGCGCTCGCGCACGGCGATCCTGCTGCGCCATATCCTGCCCAACCTGCTGGCGCCGGTGCTGGTGATCGGCACCATCAGCTTTGCGCTGGCGGTGGTGGCAGAGTCCACGCTGTCCTATCTGGGCGTGGGCCTGCCGCCCACCCAGCCCTCGCTGGGCACGCTGATCCGCGTTGGCCAGGGTTTCCTGTTCTCCGGCGAGTGGTGGATCCTGCTATTGCCCGCGCTGGTGCTGCTGGCGCTGGCGCTCTCGGTCAACCTCGCGGGCGACTGGCTGCGCGACGCACTCAACCCCAAGCTCCAATGACCAAGATGCCTGTGAACCAGCCCGTCCTGAGCGTGCGCGGCCTGTCCGTGGCGTTCGACACCTATCGTGGCACGGTGAACGTGCTCGACGACGTGTCCTTCGAGATCGCACCCGGCGAGATCCTGGGTGTGGTGGGCGAATCCGGCGCGGGCAAATCGATGACCGGCAATGCCGTCACCGGCCTGATCGAGCCGCCCGGGCGCATCAGTGCCGGCAGCGTGACGTTGCGCGGGGAACGCATCGACACCTTGCGCGGCGAAGACATGCGCCGCGTTCGGGGCAAGCACATCGGCATGGTGTTCCAGGACCCGCTGACCAGCCTCAACCCGGTCTGCACCATCGGCCACCATCTCACCGAGACCATCCGCACCCACCTGCCGCTATCGCCCGCGCAGGCACGCCAGCGCGCGCTGGCATGGCTCACGGATGTGGAAATCCCCGACCCCGCCACGCGCTTCAACCAGTACCCGCACCAGTTCTCCGGCGGCATGCGCCAGCGCGTGGCCATTGCGCTGGCGCTGTGCGGCGAGCCCGAACTGCTGATTGCCGACGAGCCGACCACCGCGCTCGATGTGGTCGTGCAGGCGCAGGTGATCCAGGTGCTGCGCCGCGTCTGCCGCGAGCGCGGCACCGCCGCCATGCTGATCACCCACGACATGGGCGTGATCGCCGGGGCCGCCGACCGCGTCCTGGTGATGTACCAAGGCCGCGTGCTGGAAACCGGGGCGGTACGCGACATCCTCGACCACCCCCGCGCGGCTTACACGCGCACGCTGATGGCCGCCATTCCCTCCGTGCACCAGCGGCTGCACCGCCTGCCGGTGCCGGACGAAGGCGCCGTGGCGCCGCTGCCAGCGCAGGCATCCCGCCCCGAGGCCAGGCAAGACACCGCGCCACTGGTGCAGGTGCAGGGCCTGTCGCGCGACTTCGATCTCTCCGCCGGCTGGCTGCTGCGCACCCTCGCGCGCCAGCCGCGCAAGGTGCTGCACGCGGTGCGCGACGTCAGCTTCGCCATCCCGCGCGGCACCACCTTCGGGCTGGTGGGCGAATCCGGCTCGGGCAAGTCCACCGTGGCGCGCATGATTGCCGGCCTGACCCGGCCCGGCGCCGGACGCATCGTGATCGACGGCGTGGACCGCTGGGCGGACCGCCAAGCCGCAGCCACCCTGCCCGGGCGTTTCCAGATGATCTTCCAGGACCCGTACGCCAGCCTCAACCCGCGCTGGCGCATCGACCGCCTCATTGCCGAGCCGCTGCAAGCGCTGGGACTCAGCAAGAGCCCGGAAGACACCGCGGAACGCGTGGCGCAGGCACTGCGCCGCGTGCGCATGTCGCCGGACGCCGGCCGGCGCTATCCGCACCAGTTCTCCGGCGGCCAGCGCCAGCGCATCGCCATCGCCCGCGCCCTGGTCAGCCACCCCGACTTCCTGATCTGCGACGAGCCCACGTCATCGCTGGACGTCTCGGTGCAAGCCCAGGTACTCAACCTGATGCGCGACCTGCAGGACGAATTCGGCCTGACCTACCTGCTGATCAGCCACAACCTGGCGGTGATCCGCCAGCTATGCGACCAGGTGGGCGTGATGCAGCGCGGGCAATTGGTCGAAGTCGGGCCAGCGGATGCGGTCTTTGCGGCACCCCGGCATGGCTATACGCGCACGCTGATGGCTGCGGTGCCGGATGTGGGGCGGGTACGGGGGTTGCCGGTGGTGGCGGTGGCTTAGTGGTGGCTTAGTGGTGGCTTAGTGGTGGCGCACTTGGTGAGTAGCACTCGTCAGCGAAGGAACGCAAGCATGACGCAAGAGAACCATGGCAGGACGCGCAAATGGCACGGGCGTGCGGGCACGGCCGCCGGCGCTGCGGGGCTCTATCTGTCGCTGGGGACGGAACTGGCGTGGATACAGCTGGGGGGTGTCTTCCTGACCACCCTGGGGATTCACTTCTGGGTGATGTCCCGCCAGCAATGATGTCCCGCCAGCGGGATTGAGCGATCACCGGGGAACCCCGGCGATCGTCATGACGCAATGGCCTTCAGTGGCCGGTACGCTTAGCCAACAAATGCCTTTTCAAGCACAAAATGGCCAGGCTCGCTCATGTTACCTTCCGTGAAGTGCTGCTCGGTCAGCATCGCGCGGATGTCCTTGAGCATGTCCGGGCTGCCGCACAGCATGATGCGGTCGTTCTCCAGCGAGAACGGCTCCACGCCCAGGCGCTCGAACAGCTCGCCGTTGGCGATCAGGTCGGTGATGCGGCCCTGGTTGTCGAACTCTTCGCGGGTCACGGTGGGGAAATAGACCAGCTTTTCGCGGATCAGCTCGCCCAGGTGTTCGTGCTGCGGCAGGTGTTCCTGGATCAGCTCGCGGTAGGCCAGTTCCTCGACGAAGCGGCAGGTGTGGGTCAGCACGACCTTGTCATAGCGCTCGTACACTTCCGGATCGCGGATGATCGACAGGAACGGGGCCAGGCCGGTGCCGGTGGCCAGCAGCCACAGGGTCTTGCCGGGCAGCAGGTTGTCGACCAGCAGCGTGCCGGTGGGCTTCTTGCCGACGAAGATCTGGTCGCCTTCCTTCAGGTGCTGCAGGTGCGACGTCAGGGGGCCGTCCGGCACCTTGATGCTGAAGAACTCCAGCGTTTCCTCGTAGTTGGCACTGGCGATGCTGTAGGCACGCAGAAGCGGACGACCGTTCACTTCCAGACCGACCATGGCGAACTGGCCGTTTTCGAAGCGGAAACCGGGGTCGCGGGTGCAGGTGAAGCTGAAGAGCGTGTCGGTCCAGTGGTGGACGGAGAGGATGGCTTGCTGGTTGAGATTGCTCATGAATAAGGCGCTATATGCGCTGGATGGCGCCGGCGTCGATGGCCTGTTGTGGCCTGATACCAAAGGCTTGGCGGTAGCTTGCCGGTTGCGTTCAACAAGGCGGGCTCCGGTCCGAAGGCTGGAAGGCGCGCCGATCAAGGTGAGAAGATAGCGGATTTTAGAAGAAAACGCAGGGCGCGTCCCGATTCATGCAGTTTCAGGGGGGTTATAAGCCCCACGCCCTGCGTTTTCAGGCTCAACGGCGCCCCGAAAGCCGCCTGACCACCGAGATCAGCCGGTCCACCTCGTCCGTAGTGTTGTAGAAGGCCAGCGACGGCCGCACCGTGGCCTCCACGCCAAAGCGGCGCAGGATGGGCTGGGCGCAGTGATGCCCGGAGCGCACGGCGATGCCTTCCTCGTTGAGCGCGCGGCCCACTTCCTCGGTCTCATAGCCCTTGAGCACGAAGGACAGCACGCTGGCCTTGTCGCGCGCCGTGCCTACCAGCCGCACGCCCGGGATGGGCTGCAGCAGGTGGGTGGCGTACTCCAGCAGGTCGTGCTCGTAGCGGGCGATGTTCTCGATGCCTACCCGCTCCACGTAGTCCAGCGCGGCGCCCAGCCCCACCGCATCGGCGATGTTGCCGGTGCCCGCCTCGAAGCGGTTGGGCGGCGGCTGGAACACGGTGCGCTCGAAGGTCACGTCGGCAATCATGTTGCCGCCGCCTTGCCAGGGCGGCATGGCCTCCAGCAGCTCGCGCTTGCCGTAGACCACGCCGATGCCGGTGGGCCCGAACACCTTGTGGCCCGAGAACACGAAAAAATCCGCATCGATGGCCTGCACGTCCACCCGCATGTGCGAGACCGACTGCGCGCCGTCGACCAGCGCGCGGGCGCCGGCACGGTGAGCCAGGTCGACGATCTCCTTGACCGGCACCACGGTGCCCAGCGCATTCGAGACCTGCGTCACGGACACGATCCTGGTGCGGTCGTTGAGCAGCCGGCGGTACTCATCCAGCAGCACCTGCCCGGAATCGTCCACCGGAATCACCCGCAGCCTGGCCCCGGTCTGCGCGGCGAGCTGCTGCCACGGCACGATATTGGCGTGATGCTCCAGGTGCGAGACGATGATCTCGTCGCCCTCGCCCACGTTCTGCACGCCCCAGGTCTTGGCGATCAGGTTGATGGCCTCGGTGGTGCCGCGCACGAAGATGATCTCGTCGGGCGAGGATGCGCCGATAAAACGCTGCACCTTGCTGCGCCCGGCCTCGTAGGCATCCGTGGCGCGCCCTGCCAGTGCATGGGCGGCGCGGTGGATGTTGGAGTTCTCGTGCGCGTAGAAGTACGAGATGCGGTCGATCACCGACTGCGGCTTGTGCGTGGTGGCGGCGTTGTCGAACCACACCAGCTGGCGGCCGTTGACGCGCTCCTGCAGGATCGGGAAATCGCGGCGAATCGCGTTGACGTCGAACGGCACGCGCGCCGAAGACGATGCCCACGGCAGCGTCCGCTCTTGCTCGCGCCCATAGCCGTAAGCGCCCGCCCCTTGCTGCGGCAGATGCAGCGAGAGCGGATCGCCGAACGCGGCGATCTCGCGCAGGCTCGACGCGCCGCCATGCAGGTCGCGGCCCGCGCCCTCCAGGAAGTAGTAGGCAGGCGCGGCCGAGGACTGCGGCGATGGCGCCGCCGCATGCGGCACGCCCAGCGCCTGGCCGCCGAAGCGGCTTTCCACCGCGGGCGCCACCGTGGCGACCGTGTCGGGCAGGCCATTCTGCGCCACCGAGGCCGGCCGCAAGGCCGGCGCGCGATTAGCCAGCGAGAGCACATGGGTCGGCGCGGCGGGCAGCAGGTTGGCGCCGGGCACGTGGCCCTGCGGGATCGCCGCACCCGGCACGCCGGTGCCCGTGCCGCCAGGACCCGCCACGGGCGAGCCAGGCGGCGCCGGGTTGTTTACCACGGGCAGCGACTGCGCGGCAGCCGGCGATGTCCCCGGCAGGGCCGAGAAAAACGCCCCCGCCAGGCGCGCCAGCACCGCCGGATCCGGCAGGCCGGGCGGCACCGAAGGCGCGCCCGGCAGCGCGGCCGACGGGCCGGCCGGCGGATTCGGCGGATTCACCGGATTACTTGTAGGTGTCAGGATAGTCATGGTACTTGCCGATCTCCACGTCATCGAGAACCGCCAGCGCATCCGGCGCGTGCACGGCCAGCGAGCAGTACAGCGAGATCAGGTACGAAGCGATAGCCTGGTCGTTGATGCCCATGAAGCGCACCGACAGGCCCGGGCCCTGCTCGCCCGCCACGCCCGGCTGGAACAGGCCGACCACGCCCTGGCGCTTGTCGCCCACGCGCAGCAGCAGGATCTTGCTCTTGCCATCAGCCACCGGCACCTTGTCCGACGGGATCAACGGAATGCCGCGCCAGGTGATGAACTGCGAGCCGAACAGGCTGACGGTCGGCGGCGGCACGCCACGGCGCGTGCATTCGCGGCCAAAAGCGGCGATCGCCAGCGGGTGGGTCAGGAAGAACGCGGGCTCCTTCCACACCTTGCTCAGCAACTCGTCCATGTCGTCCGGCGTGGGCGCGCCGGTCAGCGGAAATACGCGCTGATCTTCGGCCACGTTGGCCAGCAGGCCGTAGTCCGGGTTGTTGATCAGTTCGCCTTCCTGGTGCTCCTTGATGGTCTCGATGGTGAGACGCAGCTGTTCCTTGATCTGGTCGTGCGGGCTGCTGTAGAGGTCCGAGACGCGGGTATGCACGTCCAGCACCGTGCTGACCGCGTTCAGGAAATACTCGCGCGGCTGCTCTTCGTAGTTGACAAAGGTGCGCGGCAGCTTGCCTTCGTCGTCGCGCTGGGTGCAAGCAACCTTGACGGACTCGGGGTCCTGCACCTTGTTGAGGCGGTAGATACCGGCTTCCACCGGCACCCACTGCAGGAAATGCGTCAGCCAGCGCGGCGTGATGGTCGCGAGCTGGGGGATGGTCTTGGTGGCATTGGCTAGTTGCCGTGCTGCGTTATCGCCGAGCGCCGTCTGGCCGCTCCCGTTTACCGACATGTGCTACTCCGTTTAGCTGTGAGCTGATGGCTGATGGCTGATGGCTATATGAGAAAAACAAGAATCGTTATTACCGCAGCGATTATCGGGAGACGGCCCGGCCCGTTCAACATGCTATAGACGGCAATGCGCATGGATTTGCGCATGGATTTGCGCGTGGTTCGTGGCGATCCGCGGCGGTGGCTAAGACCGCGTGCCTACCACCTGCGCATCACGCAGCGAGACGTGTGCGGCGCCCGATCCGAGCAGCCACGAGATCGGCACGCCCAGCGCCACGGCCAGCTTTTCCACCGTGACGATCGAGGCAATCGCGCTGCCGCGCTCGATCTCGCCGATATACGAGCGATTCATGCCCGCGTGCTCGGCAAGCTCTTCCTGCGACCACGCATGCGCCTCGCGCAACTGGCGCACGGTGGCGCCCAAAGTCCGCACCAGGTCCGTCATGGCAAGCTCGCCTCGATCACGCGCGCCAGCTCGCCTGCGCCCGGCACCCTGGCGGTCTCGTTGCGCGATACGGCCTGCGTCACATGGGCGCCGGCGGCAACATCCTGCGTGACCCACACATTGCCGCCGATCACCGCGCCGCGGCCCAGCGTGACGCGGCCAAGGATGGTGGCGCCGGCGTAGATCACCACATCGTCCTCGACGATGGGGTGCCGCAGCAGGCCCTTCTCCAGCTTGCCCGTGGCGTCGCGCGGAAAGCGCTTGGCGCCGAGCGTCACCGCCTGGTACAGCCGCACGCGCTCGCCGATGATGGTGGTCTCGCCAATTACCACGCCCGTGCCGTGATCGATAAAGAAGCCGCCGCCGATCTGCGCGCCGGGATGGATGTCGATGCCAGTCTCCGCATGCGCCAGCTCCGCCACGATGCGCGCCAGCAGCGGCAGCCCGAGGCCATAGAGCGCGTGGGCGATGCGGTGATGGATCATCGCCAGGATGCCGGGATAGCAGAGCAGGACTTCATCCACGCTGCCGGCCGCGGGGTCGCCATGGAAGGCGGCGAGCACGTCGCTGTCGAGCAGGCCGCGGATGCGCGGCAACTCGGCGGCGAACTCGCGCACGGCCGTCAGCGCGCGCGTCCTCAGCGCGGCTTCATCGCGTTCGGCATGGCGTGCGGCGTAGTGGAACTCCAGCCTTGCCTGGGCCAGCAGCCCGTGCAGCGCCGCGTCCAATGAATGCGCGATATAGAGGTTCTCGCTTTCCTGGCGCAAATCGGGCGGCCCCAGCCGCATGGGAAACAGCACCCCCTTGAGGGTGGCGACCACCTGCGCCAGCGCATCGCGCGAAGGCAGGTCGCGCCCGCCCGGCTCCAGCAAGCGTTGCTGGCCTTCTCTCCATTGCTGGCGCACCTGCTGCAGGGCGAGCACGATCTCGCCGATCTCGAAGTCAGCCACTGTGGTACTCCCCGTTCTGCGTTGTCCGCGCGATGGTTCGCGCGGCTTGTTGATCGCCATGCTTGTGGATCTCTATCGATTGATTGCTTGCGCCAGCCGCGGCTCAGTCCTGGATCCACGGCAGATCGTGAAAGCGCCAGCCGCCGCTCTTGCCGCGCCGTTGCCGCTCGTCGATCTCGCCTTCGAAGCCTTCGAGCACGTTGAACACATGTGCGATCCCCGCCTTGGTGGCGGCTTCGGCAGCCAGCGCGGAGCGGTTGCCGCTGCGGCACAGCAGCAGCACCACGGCGTGCCTGCCGGTCTTGGCTTCCAGCTCGCGCGCAAAGCGCGGGTTGCGGGTCAGGCTGGTGCCGGTGGCCCAGGGCACGTGCAGGGTATCGGGCACATAGCCGACGAACTTGCGCTCTTCCGCCGTGCGTACATCGACCAGCACCGCATCGCCGGCGCTGAACAGCGCCCAGGCCTGCTGCGGCGTGACGCGGCCGGCATAGGGCAGGCCGGAGGAACGTGCCACGCCGCGCGCGGCTTCCAGCACGGGATGCTTGATCTTGTCTTCCAATGCGACTGTCATGAAACGCTCTCCTTGCAGCATGTTGTCCGCGTGCGGGCTAAGCCGGGCCTGCCCGATGCACGCTTTTTCGTTGACGGCAACCGCCTATAGCCATCACGGCTCAACTATGAAATGACGCTGCTGGATTGAGAACGAATAAAAACGCATTTCCTAAGACGCTTCCTTGAGGGCACCCTCGGCCAACGCGGGAAAGGCATGAACCGGCTTGACAAACCTGCCAGGCTGCGTCCAGATTCGAGGGCGGCTAGGGATAGCCACCGCTCACCGCGCCGTTCACCACTCACCTTCAGCAAGGAATGCCATGACTCCCTCCCCTGCCCGGCGCCGTTTCGTGCGGCACGCCCTGCTGCTGGCCAGCGCCGGCATGTTGGCCAGCGCGGCCAGCGCCGCGCCTGCCGCAGGAGACGAAGCCCTCGCCGCCGCCATCGCCGGCCCGCAGCGCAGTGCCGCCAACAAGGCCCGCGACGTGTACCGCCATCCGCTGCAAACGCTACGGTTCTTCGGCTTGCAGCCGGACCAGGCAGTGATCGAAATTGCGCCGGGCGGCGGCTGGTACACGGAGATCCTGGCGCCGGTGCTGCGCGACCACGGCAAGTTATACGCCGCGCACTACGATGTGAGCGCCGCGGATGCCAGCGAGCAAGGCAAGCGTTCAAGGGCGAACTTCGAGAAGAAACTGGCGCAGGATCCGGGCAACTACGGCAAGGTCACGGTGGGCACGCTGCCGGTGCGCGCCTTTACCGATATCGCCCCGCCGGGCGGCGCCGACCTGGTGCTGACCTTTCGCAACATCCACAACTGGATCAAGGACGGCCACCTGGACGACAGCCTGCGCGCCTTCTACGCCGTGCTCAAACCTGGCGGCGTGCTAGGCGTGGAGGAGCACCGGGCCACGCCCGGCACCTCGCTGGAGCAGATGATCGCCACCGGCTACGTCACCGAAGACTACGTCATCGACCACGCCCGCGCGGCTGGCTTTGCGCTTGCCGGGCGCAGCGAGATCAATGCCAACCCGCGCGACAGCCACGACCATCCCGATGGCGTGTGGTCGTTGCCGCCGACGTTGCGCGGCGGCGAGCGCGAGCGCGCGAGCTTCATGGCCGTCGGCGAATCGGACCGCATGACGCTGAAGTTCATCAAACCGCGCTGAGGCACGCTTCACGCTTGTCAGGCGATGGACGCCAGGCGGTCGCCCACCTTGATCGCCGAGCCCGCGCGGCAGCGCATGGCCAGCAGCGTGCCCGCCACCGGGGCCAGCACGGTCAGCTCCATCTTCATGGCCTCGACCACCAGCAGCGGCTGCCCGGCCCGCACCTGCTCGCCGGGCTGAACCAGCACCTTCCACACGCTGCCGCTCATCTCCGCCATCACGGCATGGCCGTCGTGCTCGTCATGGCGCAAGGCGGCCGGCACTTCGATGGGCGCGGCGTTGGCCTCATGGGCTTTCCAGTGCGCCACCTCCGCGCTGAAGGCCGCCTGCTGCCGCGCCTGGAAGGCAGCAATGCTGTGCGCGCTGTCCACGAGCGACTGGCGGTACGCGGCAAAGTCGAAGACATCGTGCTCGATGCACACCGTGGCGCGTCCTTCGCGGAAATCCTCGCGCAGCCGGTCCAGCTCCGCCTCTGACACGGGGTAGAACTGCACCTGGTCAAAGAAGCGCAGCAGCCACGGCGCGCCGGGCGCGAACACCGGGTTCTTGAGGAACTTGTTCCAGATCGGCAGTGTGCGCCCGATCAGCTGGTAACCGCCCGGGGAGTCCATGCCATAGATGCACATATAGACCCCGCCGATGCCGACCGTGCCTTCCGCGGTGAAGGTGCGCGCGGGGCTGTACTTGGAGGTGAGCAGCCGGTGGCGCGGGTCAAGCGGCACGGCGCAAGGCGCGCCAAGGTAGACGTCGCCCAGCCCCAGCACCAGATAGCGCGCCGCGAACGCAATGTCCCGCACCTCGTCGCGATGCGCCAGGCCGTTGATGCGCTGGATGAAGTCGACATTGTTCGGCAGCCATGGCGCGTCGGCGCAGACCGTCTCGCGGTAGCGCTGCACGGCATCCAGCGTGGCGCCATCCTCGAAGGCCATCGGCAGGTGCACCACGCGCGTGGGGATCTTCAGCATGGCCACGTCCGGCAAGCCGGCCTCGATGGCGAGCAGCGCCTCGATCAACGCCGCCTGATGGATGCGCTGGCCGTCGTAGCGCACCTGCAGCGAGCGCACGCCGGGCGATAGCTCCAGCACGCCGTCTACCGGCTGCGCCGTGAGCGCCTCCATCATCAGGTACACCCGCAGCCGCAGGCCGATGTCGAGCACGTTCTCGCCGTACTCCAGCAGCAAGTAGCCATCGCCCGCCTGGCGGTAGGCGATGGCCGGGTGATGCCCGCTGGCCGCGCGCCCGGCAAGGATGGCGGTGGAACGCGCCGGCGCCGGCAGCGGCGGCGCACGCGTTATTTGCCGCAGCCCGGCAATGTCCCGATCCTGCGCCGCCTGCAAGGCACGCGCGGCATCGAAGCTGATTGGCCGGAAGCGGATCCGGTCGCCTGGCTTGACCTGGCCAACCTTCCATAGCTCGGCCTGGGCGACCGTGACGGGACACACAAAGCCGCCGAGGCTCGGGCCATCATTGGTGAGGATCACCGGGAAGTCGCCGGTGAAGTTGATGGCGCCGATTGCGTATTCGCAGTCGTGCACGTTGGATGGGTGCAGTCCCGCCTCGCCGCCGTCGCGCCGCGCCCATTCGGGCCGGGGCCCGAGCAGGCGCACGCCAAGGCGGTTGGAGTTGTAGTGCACCTCCCAGTCCGTGGCGAAAAAAGTCTCCATCGATGCCGGCGTAAAGAAGTCGGGAGCGCCATGCGGGCCATGCAGGACCGCGATCTCCCAATGCTGGCCGTAGGCCGGCACCAGTGCCGCGGGTGCGGCCTGCGGCGCTGTCACCGGGGCCTCGATGCCGCTGGCAGCCAGATGTGGCTGGCCAAGCGGGAGCATGTCGCCCAACCGCAGCGTGCGGCCGGCATGCCCGCCGAACTGCCCGAGCGCGAAGGTGGACCGGCTGCCCAGATAGCGCGGCACATCGAAACCATTGCGCACAGCAAGGTAGGTGCGGCAGCCTTGCGTGGCCTTGCCGAGCGCCAGGACCTGCCCAGGGGCTACGCTGATTGGCGCCCAGAACGGGACGTTCATCCCGTCGAGTGTTGCCGTGCAAGGCGCGCCGGCCAGCGCCACCACGGCCGCGCCATGGAAACGCAGGCGTGGCCCCACCAGCGTGCATTCCAGCCCGGCCGCGCCCGGATGATTGCCAACGATGCGGTTGGCCAGCCGGAAGGCGTAGTCGTCCATCGGGCCGGACGGCGGCACGCCGATATGCCAGTAGCCCGTGCGGCCCGGCACGTCCTGGATGCTGGTGTAGGTGCCTGGCTCCAGCACCTCGATGACTGCCGGCGCGTAGGGAAAGCGGTCGAGCATGCGCGTGAAGGCGCGGCCCGTGGTGAACTCGGGCGAGTCGACGATCTGGCGCAGGTAGTCCAGGTTGGTGGCGATGCCGCACAGGCGCGTGGCGGCCAGCGCTGCCGCGAGCCTTGCGCACGCGGCAGCGCGGGTGGGGCCGTGGACAATCAGCTTGGCCAGCAGCGGATCGTAAAAGGCAGACACCTCCGTGCCGGTCTCGACCCAGCCGTCGACGCGCACGCCGTCCGGAAAGGCCACCTCGGTCAACGTGCCCGGCGAGGGCTGGAACTGCTTGAGCGGATCCTCCGCATAGAGCCGCACCTCCATGGCCGCACCCTGCGGCGGGCGGGAGATGGCATCCCAGTCCAGCGCATCGCCCGCGGCCACCTTCAGCATGCACGCGACCAGGTCCAGCCCGGTCACCAGCTCGGTCACGGGATGCTCCACCTGCAGCCGGGTATTGACCTCCAGGAAGTAGAAATCCTCCCGCTCCACGTCGTAGATGAACTCCACCGTGCCGGCAGAGCGGTAGCGCACCGATTCGCCCAGCTGGATCGCGGCCCGATGCAGCGCGTGGCGTGTGGTCTCGCTCAGGTGCGGTGCCGGGGTTTCCTCCACCACCTTCTGGTTGCGGCGCTGCGTGGAGCAATCCCGCTCGCCCAGCGCCACCACGCGGCCCGCGCCATCTCCAAAGATCTGCACCTCGATATGCCGCGCGCGGTCCAGGCAGCGCTCGATAAAGACGCCGCCATCCTTGAAGAATTGCTCGCCCAGCCGCTGCACGCTGTCAAAGGCCGCGCTCAGCTCGGCGTCATCAGCGCAGCGCGACAGGCCGATACCGCCCCCGCCGGCCGTGCTCTTGAGCATGACGGGATAGCCGATGCGCGCGGCCTCCCGCAGGGCTTGCTCCACGCTGGAGAGCAGGCCGGTGCCGGGCGTCATCGGTATCCCCGCTTCGGCGGCCAGCTCGCGCGCCCGGTGCTTGAGCCCGAACTCGCGGAGCTGGTGCGGCGTCGGGCCAATGAACACCAGGCCCGCCGCCTCGCAGGCCTCGGCAAACGCCGCGCTCTCCGACAGAAAGCCGTAGCCGGGGAAAACGGCTTGGGCGCCGGTATCCAACGCGGCTTGCAGCACGCGCTCGGCCACCAGGTAGCTATCCGCCGCACGCTCGCCACCCAGCGGCACGGCCACATCGGCCAGCCGGGCATGCGCGGCATTGCGATCGGCATCCGAATACACGGCCACGCTCTTGATACCTAGCGCACGCAGGGTGCGAATGGCCCGCACGGCGATCTCGCCACGATTGGCGATCAGTACGGTGTGGAACATCGGCGCTCCCGGGTCAGGTTGCGTTGGCGTCCGCGCTGGCGAGATAGGCGCGCCAGCCGCCAAATGCCGTGATATCGCTGGCGCCTTCCAGGCCTCGGGGTTCGCAGATGAACCCGGTAACTTGCCGGCCGTCTTCCAGCAGCAGCTTGCCGATGCCAAGGGGCGCGGGAATCTCCGCGACGAAGGCGCCAAAGCTGGCCAGTGGCACATCCCAGAGCTCGACTTCGATCGGCGCGCCCTGCCCTGTGCCGATATGCACCAGCCCGGGCTTGGGCGGGATCGTGTCCGCCAGCGCATAAAGCCGGTAGCACGGCGCCGTGTTGCAAGCCTCCACAAAGGCCGCGTGGCGCGTGAGCAGTTGATGGTTAAGCGGCATGCCGCTAAGGTGGGCGCCGACCACGGCCAGCCGCACCGATCCCGGCGTGACCGGCGTCGCGCGCTGCGCACCAACGGGACAAGCCCGCCCGGTGGCGCCCAGCGGCAACGCTTGCGCCGTCTGCCACTGCCGGCCAAAGCGGGCCAACGCGCGGTCCGCCCAGGCCGGGGCAATCAGCGTGATGCCGGCAGGCAGGCCGTCCTCGCGCGCACCGGCCGGCAGCGCCAGCGCCGACAGGTCAGCCAGGTTGGCGAAGTTGGTATAGGTGCCAAGCCGCGCGTTCAGGCGGATCGGATCGTCCTGCACCGCGGCCAGCGTATAGATCGACGGCGCGCTCGGCACCACCAGCGCATCGACCGTTGCCAGCGCCAGGTGGATAGCGCGGGTCAGCGCCGCGCGCCGGTACTCGGCGCTGAACGCGTCCATCGCGCTATAGCGGCCCGCTTCCTCCACGATCACGCGAACGACCGGATCGATGGCTTCCGGCTGGCTGGCGTGAAGCTGGCTCACCGCCAGGAAGCGTTCGGCCACCCATGGCCCCTGGTAGAGCAGTGCGGCCAACTCGGCGAATGGCGAAAAATCAATCGGCACCAGCTTGGCGCCCATGGCCTGCAAGTCCGTCAGCGCTTGCTCGAAACTGGCCTGCGCCTGCGTATCGCCAAAGAATGCCGGCGCATCGGGAATGCCCAGCACGGGCGATGGCGCCAGCGCGGCAGGCGCGCTCTGCGGATAGGTGCGCGAGTAAGGATCGTCGTGGTCGAAGCCGCCGGCGATCTCCGCCACCAGCGCGGCATCGTCGACCGTCAGCGCAAACACGCAGACGCAGTCCAGCGTGCGGCAGGCCGGCACCACGCCGGCGCTGGAGAACCAGCCCCGGGTCGGCTTGAGGCCCACGATATTGTTGAATGCCGCGGGAATGCGCCCCGAGCCCGCCGTATCGGTCCCGAGTGAGAACGGCACCCAGCCGCGCGCCACCGAAGACGCCGAGCCCGAACTGGAGCCACCGCTGACATATGCCGCATCGAAGGTGTTGGGCACCGCGCCGTAAGGCGAACGCACGCCCACGAGGCCCGTGGCGAACTGATCCAGGTTAGCCTTGGCCACCACAATGGCCCCGGCCGCGCGCAGCCGCGCCACCGCGCCGGCATCGCGCTCGGCCACATACGCAAACGCAGGACACGCCGCCGTGGTGGGCCACCCTGCCACGTCGATGTTGTCTTTCACCACGAACGGCACGCCGTAGAGGGGAAACGCATCGAGCTGGCCGCCCGCTTCTTCAACGCGCGCGGTCAGCGCAGCTAGCTGGGACTGCAGCCGCGCCGCATCCAGCCGCGCGATCCAGGCCGGGTCCGCTGCGTCCAGGTCCAGGAACGGCGCCAGCGCGTCCGCGGGCGAGGCGCCTCGCGTCTTGTAGAGCTGTTGCCAGTCAGGCAGCGTTCGGCAACTGCCAAGCCTGGCGGCGGATCGGCGCAGAGGCGTCTTGCTGGTCATCGCTTGTATCCCGGGTTGTATACATGAGGGCGTTGCAGACCAACAAAGCAGGAGACATGCCATGTAAGAAGGAAAATGTATTCAAATGTATTCCTCTTACATATCAGGGAGATTGGTCACCAGGGCGCCTTCGCGGGCCGAATACGCATGCAGGGCACCCGCGCAAGCCGCACCATGGGGCGGCTTGCGTGGACCTAAACAGTGCCTGTGGGAACGACCGAGCCGCAATGTGGTGCGTCGTGAGCCGGCTCCGCTAGCGCTTGGTTTATCCCGGCGTTTCACGCGCTGGCGAAGTACCTGCTGGCCAGGCCGCGCTGATCGCGGCAGGCTGGCTATTTCGTGCGCCGCGGCGCGCGCGCCGGCCTCTTCGCACCGGCCGGCGGCGCGGCCAATTGCCCGGCCGCTGCCCGCAGGCATTCGACCAGTTGGATGCTGCTGGGCGTGGGCCGCCCCTCGCGCAGCGTGATCACGCCCACTGGCGGCAGCTCCAGCGCTATGTCCATGGGCAGGATATGGAAGCGGCCTTCCCGCTCGAACTGCTGCCCCACCGACCTGGCCAGGAAGCCCACGGCATCTAGCTGGGAGACGAAGGTGGTGATGCCAAGGTAGGACGACGACTCGATCAGGTCGGTTGGTGGCTGCAACCCAAAGCGATAGAACTCCTGCTCGATCTTGACCCGTAGCGAGGCCCATGGCGGCGGCACCACGCAAGGCATGCCGGCCAGGTCCGCCCAGCCCGGTGCACGCTTGCTTGCCAGCGCGTGGCCGCTGCGCACCACCGCCACCATCGGCTCGTTATAGAGCGGCTCGGTGATGAGGTCCGGGGCGGCGTAGCCAGGCTCCAGCCGCCCCACGATCAGGTCCAGTTCGCTGATGCGCAGCTTGGGCAGCAGGTGGGGCAGGTCGCCCTCCTCCACCAGCACGGTGGCCTGCGCCGAGCGCTGCTTGAGCAGGCCTATGGCTTGCGCCAGCAGCACCGGCAGGGCCGCGCCCATCGATCCCACCCGGGTGCGCCCGGCGGCGCCGCTGGCTTCCACGGCGATCTCGTCGCGCGTGCGCTCGTATTGCGCCAGCACCGAGCGGGCAAAACGCACCAGCGACGCGCCGGCCGGCGTAGGCTCGGTGCCGCGCGTGGAGCGCGTGAAGAGCGTCAGGCCCAGCGTCTTCTCCACCTCGGTGAGCATCTTGGAGACGGCTGGCTGGCTGACGGAGAGGAACTCGGCGGTGTGGCCGAGATGGCGAAACTCCTCCAGCGCCACCACCAGCTGCAGGTGGCGTAGCTTGATATTGGAGCGCAGGGCGCGGTCGATCTGTGGCATGGCGCGATTCTACTTAACTTTAAGGTTATGAAGCCATTCCGATGATTGATTGGATTGTTATGAATGGCTTTGCCACAATCCGGCCTGACCGGTGGACATTGCCACCAGCCCATGACTCCAATAACGACACCCTGCGAGGACGACACATGATCGCATCCCACGGCATCAACCACGGGCGACGCCGCCTGCTCATCAGCGGCGCCGCTGCCGCCACGGCTGCGACGGCTGGCAGTGCCGGCCTGTTGCTGCCGGGCCTCGCACGTGCCGCCGACTATCCGGACCGGCCCATCACCTTCATCTGCCCGTGGCCCGTTGGCGGCACCGCCGACCAGTCCATGCGCGCGCTGTGCCAGGTGGCGTCCGGCGTACTCAAGCAATCCATCGTGGTGGAAAACCGCGCCGGCGCATCGGGCATGATCGGCACCAAGGCACTGGCCCGCGCCAAGCCGGACGGCTACACCATCGGCCAGGTGCCGATCTCGGTGACGCGCTTCTCGCAGCTTGGCATGCTGCAGTTGGACCCGCGCAGCGAGCTGACCTACCTGGCGCGCACCTCCGGCCAGACCTTCGGCATCGCGGTGCCGGCGAACTCGCGCTTCAAGTCGCTCAAGGACGTCGTGGCCGAGGCCAAGGCGCATCCGGGCAAGCTCACCTATGCGCATGCCGGCATCGGCGGCGCCACCCACGTGGGCATGGAAGAATTCGCGCAGGCCGCCGGTGTGCGCTTCAATGCCATCGCCTACAAGGGCGGCGCGCAGGCCTTGCAGGACGTGCTCGCCGGGCAAGTGGACCTGCTGGCCGATTCCAGCTCGTGGGCGCCCCACGTGGAAGCCGGCAAGCTGCGCCTGCTGGCCACCTGGGGCGACCAGCGCACGCCGCGCTTCAAGGACACGCCGACGCTCAAGGAACTGGGCTACAACGTGGTGGTGGAAGCGCCCAATGGCATCGGCGCGCCCGTCGGCCTGGATCCGGCGGTGGAAAAGAAGCTGCGCGACGCCTTCCGCCAGGCCGTGGCTAGCAAGGAATTCCAGCAGGTCGCCGCCCGCATCGACGCGCCGGTGATGTACCTGGACGGCCCGGAATACAAGCGCTACATCAGCACGGTGTACGACCAGGAAACCCACCTGATCCAGCGCCTCAAGCTCAAAGAACTGCTGCAACAAGGCTGACCCAACGTGAACTCCGCCGCCCTGATCCGCCTGCATGCGAACGACAACGTCCTGATTGCCCGGGACGCCCTGAGCCTTGGCCAGCACCTGCCTGAACTGGGGCTGCGCGTGCGCGCCCAGGTGCCCGCGGGGCACAAGATTGCCGCCTGCGCCATTGCCAAGGGCACCCAGATCCGCAAGTTCGACACCGTGATCGGCGTGGCCGAGCGCGACATCGAGGCCGGTGATCATGTGCATTCGCACAACCTGGCGCTGGTGGATTTCTATCGCGACCCGGGTTTCTGCCAGGACGTGCGGCCGGTGGACTATGTGCCCGAGGCCGAGCGCGCCACCTTCATGGGGTTCGTGCGGCCCGACGGCCGGGTTGGCACGCGCAACTTCATCGGCATCTTGTCGTCGGTGAACTGCTCGGCCACGGTGATCCGGCATATCGCTGACCACTTCACGCCCGAGCGCATGGCGGCCTTTCCCAATGTGGACGGCGTGGCCGCCTTCGCGCAAAGCAGCGGCTGCGGCATGTCCTCGCCCAGCGAGCACTTCGACGTGCTGCGGCGCACGCTGGCGGGCTATGCACGCCACCCCAACCTGGCCGGTGTGCTGATCGTGGGCCTGGGCTGCGAGCGCAACCAGGTAGCGGGCCTGATGGAGTCGCAAGGCCTGGTGCCCGGCAGCCACGTGCGCACCATGGTCATGCAGGACAGCGGCGGCACGGCGGCCACCATCCAGGCCGGCATCCGCGCCATCGAGGCGATGCTGCCCGGCGCCAATACCGCCACGCGCCAGCCCGTGCCCGCCAGCCACCTGAAGATCGGCCTGGAATGCGGTGGCTCCGACGGCTTCTCCGGCATCAGCGCCAACCCGGCGCTCGGCGCGGCCATGGACATCCTGGTGCGCCACGGCGGCACCGCCATCCTGTCGGAAACCCCCGAGATCCACGGCGTGGAATACATGCTCACGCGCCGCGCCGTCACGCCGGAAGTCGGCCAGAAACTACTGGACCGCCTGGCCTGGTGGGAGCGCTACACCGCCGGCCAGAACGCCCAGTTCAACGGCGTGGTCGGCCACGGCAACCAGCAAGGCGGCCTCGCCAACATCTTCGAAAAATCACTCGGCTCCGCCATGAAAGGCGGCACCACGCCGCTGCAGGCCGTCTATGAATACGCCGAGCCCATCGAGCAAGCCGGCTTCGTCTTCATGGACTCCCCCGGCTACGACCCCGTCGCCGCCACCGGCCAGATCGCCAGCGGCGCCAACCTGATCTGCTTCACCACCGGGCGCGGATCGATGTTCGGCTCCAAGCCAGCGCCGACCATCAAGCTAGCGAGCAATACGCCGATGTACACGCGGCTCGAAGGCGATATGGACATCAACTGCGGGCTGGTGCTGGACGGCGAATTGACCGTGGACGAGATGGGCCAGCGGATTTTTGAGCACATCCTGGAAGCGGCCTCGGGACAGCCAACCAAGAGCGAGGCGCTCGGGCTGGGGGACAACGAGTTTGTGCCTTGGCACTTGGGGATTGTCAGTTAGAAAGTAGAAAGCCTCGCAGCCTGGAACCATTGCGAAATTGCGATCACCCGCCCTCTCCCCCGCCCCTCCCGCAGGCGGGAGAGGGGAGCAAACCAGCGGCAAGATCAACCAACTGGTGTAGCCGTGTTTCCCGCCCGAATGGGCGGGAAACACCCACGCGCGATGCGAAGCGAGCCGTCAAGGTGTGCCAAGGCCGTATGGGGCGCCTCGGGATTCGGCGAAAAGAGCGGAAACGAGGGACCCATGTCTGAGTATCGCCCTAAGGCGATGCGAGTTTGGGTCCCGGCCGCTCTTTTCGTCGAAGCCCGAGGGGGTGTCGCCCCATCCGGCGCGCCTTCTTTGCCTACTTTCTTGGCAAGACAAGAAAGTAGGTCGCCGCCCCGCAGGGGTGGTGAAACTGCAGTTGCAGTTGTCATTGAATTCAAGCAGTTGCAGTTGCAGTCAACCCCCCATATCCCAAAAACCATGCCATCCACCCCACTCCCCCTAACCCACCCAGCCCTGCTCCGCACCGGCAACCTAATCGGCCAAGCGTGGTCAGCCGCCCACACCGGCCACCGCCTGGATGTCACCAACCCTGCCACCAACACCGTCTTCGCCTGCGTGCCCGACAGCGACGCCCAGGATGCCATCCAGGCAACCGATGCCGCAGCCGCAGCTTTCCCAACCTGGAGCCGCCGCACCGCCCGCGACCGCGCGCAGATCATCAAGCGCTGGCACGCCCTGATCCTCGAACACCAGGAAGACCTGGCCCAGATCATCTCCGCCGAACAGGGCAAGCCCATCAAGGAGGCCCGCGGCGAAGTGCTGTACGGCGCCTCCTACGTAGAGTGGTTCGCAGAGGAAGCCACCCGCATCAGCGGCGAGATCGTCGCCGAGTCCGTCCCCGGCCGCAAGATGCTGGTGCTCAAGGAACCGGTTGGCGTGGTAGCCGCCATCACGCCGTGGAACTTCCCGCTCGCCATGATCGCCCGCAAGATCGCGCCCGCGCTGGCCGCCGGCTGCACCGTGGTAGCCAAGCCCGCGGAAGACACGCCGCTGACCGCGCTGGCGCTGGTCTACCTGGCGCAGCAAGCCGGCCTGCCCGCCGGTGTGCTCAACATCGTCACCGCCTCGCGCGCCAATACCCCCGCCGTGGTCGATGCCTGGCTGGCCGACAGCCGCGTGCGCAAGATCACCTTCACCGGCTCCACGCCGGTGGGCAAGCACCTGGCCCGCGAATCCGCCGGCACGCTCAAGAAGCTGTCGCTGGAGCTCGGTGGCAATGCGCCGTTCATCGTGTTCGACGACGCGGACGTCGATGCCGCCGTCGATGGCCTGATGGCCTCCAAGTTCCGCAACGGGGGCCAGACCTGCGTCTGCCCGAACCGCGTCTATGTACAGGCTGGCGTGCACGACCATTTCGTCGCGCGCCTGTCGCTGCGGGTGGCCGCGCTGCAGGTCGGGCCTGCCACCGAGGACGCGTCGCAGATCGGCCCCATGATCAACGCGCGCGCCGTGGAAAAGATCGCCCGCCATGTCGAAGATGCCGTCGCCAAGGGCGCCGTGGTGATGACCGGCGGCGAACGCGTGCGCCTGGCAGACGGCCCGCACTATTACGCGCCCACGGTGCTCACCAACGCCACGCCGCAAATGGCGCTGTCGTGCGAAGAAACGTTTGGCCCGGTAGCCGCCGTGTTCCGCTTCACCGATGAAGCCGAAGTGATCCGCGACGCCAACGACACGCCCTTCGGCCTGGCCGCCTACTTCTACTCCAATGACGTGCGCCGCATCTGGCGCGTGGCGCAGGCGCTGGAAACGGGCATTGTCGGCGTCAATGAAGGGGCCATCGCCTCGGAGGCCGCGCCCTTCGGCGGCGTCAAGGAATCCGGCTACGGGCGCGAGGGCTCGCGCCACGGGCTGGACGACTACATGCACACCAAATATATTTGCCAGGGCCTGCTCGGCTAAGACCCGGCGGCATCCCACCCACGCCCACGACATTCCTCGGAACACCATGCCCGCACAAAACGCATTCAAGGCCGCGCTGGCGGCCAGCCAGCCCCAGATCGGCCTGTGGCTCTCGATGGCATCGCCTTATCTCGCCGAAGTCTCGGCCACGGCCGGCTTCGACTGGCTGCTGATCGACGGCGAGCACGCGCCCAACGACCTGCGCGGTACGCTAAATGCGCTGCAGGCGATCGCCCCGCACCGCTCGCAACCGGTGGTGCGCTGCGTGGCCGGCGAAGTCCCGCTGATCAAGCAGTTGCTGGATATCGGCGCGAAGAACCTGCTGGTGCCGATGGTGGATACCGCCGAGCAAGCCGCCGCGCTGGTATGCGCCACCCGCTACCCGCCGCAGGGCATCCGCGGTGTGGGCAGCGCCGTGGGCCGTGCCTCGCAATGGAGCGCACGCGCCGATTACCTGGATGTGGCCGACGATGAGATCTGCCTGCTGGTGCAGGCCGAAACCGTGAAGGCCCTGGCGAACCTGGATGCCATCTGCGCTGTCGACGGCGTCGACGGCGTCTTTATCGGCCCCGCCGACCTGGCCGCCTCCATGGGCCATCGCGGCAACCCGGGCCACCCCGAGGTGCAGGCCGCCATCGAAGGCGCCATGCGCACCATCGCCGCCAGCGGCAAGGCCGCGGGCACGCTGAGCTCCGACCCCAAGCTGGCGCGCCGCTACCTGGATCTGGGCTGCACCTTCGTGGCGACAGGCGTGGATGTGCTGCTCTATGCCGGCGCGGCACGCCGGCTGGCCGCGGACTTCATCGGCACCGGCGCCGCGCCCGCGGCAGGGCCATCTGCCGCATACTGATGCCCGCCACCGCAATCACAGAACACGACAGAACACGACAAAGCACGCCAACATGCCGACTGATTCCCACACCGCCCCTGACACCAGCGCCACCAGCGCCACCCTGGCCGCGATGCAAGCCATCGTCGGCGCCGGCGCCTGCCTGAGCGGCGACGCCGACACCGAGTCCTACGTCACGGATTACCGCCGCATCTATCGCGGCAAAGCCCAGGTGGTGGTCATGCCATCCACCACCGAACAGGTCAGCCAGGTCATGGCCTGGTGCCACGCGCACGATGTGCCGGTGGTGCCGCAAGGCGGTAATACCTCGCTGATGGGCGGCGCGGTGCCCGACGACAGCGGCACCGCGGTGCTGCTCAGCCTGGGCCGCATGAACCGCGTGCTGGCCGTGGACACCATCAACGACACCATGACGGTGCAGGCCGGCGTCACGCTCAACGCGGCCCGCACCGCAGCCGAGCAGGAGCAGCGCCTGTTCCCGCTGCGCATCGGCTCGGAAGGCTCCTGCCAGATTGGCGGCAACCTGGCCACCAACGCAGGCGGCACCGCCGTGCTGCGCTACGGCAATATGCGCGACCTGGTGCTGGGCATCGAGGCCGTGCTGCCCGATGGCCGCATCTACTCGTCGCTGCGCGGCCTGCGCAAGGACAACACCGGCTACGACCTCAAGCAACTCTTCGTCGGCTCGGAAGGCACGCTCGGCATCATCACGGCGGCCGTGCTCAAGCTGATGCCGCAGCCGCGCGCCAATGCCGTGGCCTTCGTGGCCGTGCAAAGCCCCGAAGCCGCCGTGCGCCTGCTCGGCGTGGCCAAGCAGCATGGCGGCCAGGCCGTCACCGCGTTCGAACTGATCTCGGCGCCCGCGCTGGAGCTGGTGCTCGAATACCTGGGCGACGTGGCTTCGCCGCTGCCCGCGCGGCACGACTGGATGGTGCTGATCGAGCTGACCTCCGGCGGCAGCGACGAAAGCCTCAATGCCACGCTGATGGAAATCCTCGAAGCCGGGCTGGCGCAAGAACTGGTGCTGGACGCCGCGGTGGCCGCCAGCCTGGCCGACGCCCAGCGCTTCTGGCGCATCCGCGAGGAAATCTCGGACGCGCAGACCCGTACCGGCGGCAGCATCAAGTGCGACGTGTCGGTGCCGTTGTCGCGCATCGCCGCGTTTATCGGCGACGCCTCGGCCAAGGTGCTGGCACTGGAGCCCGCCGCGCGCATGGTGATCTACGGCCATATGGGCGACGGCAACGTGCACTTCAACCCGCTGCGCCCCAAGGACCGCAGCGCCGCGGACTTCCTCGGCCAGTGGTACGCACCGATCTCCGAGGCGGTGGACACCCTGGCCCACGCGGAGAACGGCTCGATCTCCGCCGAGCATGGCATTGGCGTGGCCAAGCGCGACGACCTGAAGCGCTACAAATCACCCGTGGAGCTGGAACTGATGTGGCAGGTCAAGCGGGCACTGGATCCGAAGAACCTGCTCAATCCCGCCAAGATGCTGCCAAGGCTGGACTGACGGAAAGCGGGCTCCGGCGGCCTATCAATGCGGAACATTCTCACTGATAATCCGCCGGTTCCTGCCTTTGAAAAAAACGGAAGCCGGTGGTTATTGGTTTCTCACCATGCGCAGGTAATTCCGAATTACAGGCTGTCGTTGGGAAACCGGGCTAAATCGTCCGATATCTCCTGATAGACGATCGCAGCGCCATGGACAGCGCGAGCAAAACGGTCGCCGCAATGATTCCGCCGTCGAAGATCCAGAGCGCCGAATGCACACCGACCCGATCCGCCAGCGCACCGCTCGCGATGACCGGCACGCTGAATCCGAAATACGCGAAGAGGAAATAGCCGGACGTTGCCCGAGCCCGGTTGGCGTCGGTTGAACAGGTTGAATTCGCGGCGAGGCCTGCGAGATAGGTAAAGCCGTAGCAAGCCGCGCTCGCGAGCATCGCGCCTGACAGCAGCAACGGCAACGACGAGAAGACGACGCCCACGATCAATACGGTGAAGCCGCAGGGTACGAGCAGCATGCCCAGGCGCAACGACCGCGGAGGCGATAGCTTGCGCGCCACAGGCTGGACAACGAGTCCGGTTGAAATCACGAAGAACGTGGAGAACCCCGTCCACGCATCGTGCCCATGCGCGGCGAGCGCCACCGGGACCAGAGCGATCACCATCCCGACGGCCGACCAGGCAATGAGGATCGCAATGCTATAGATGAGCGTCTGCCTGGGAAAAACGGGCATGCGAAGCCACGCCGACGACCGCGGGAACGATGGCTCCCGGATCATGGCGAGCAAAACCACCCCGCAAGCGGCGCAAAATATGTAAGCACCGTAGGTCGCGGGGGTCTGTTGAGACGGCACCGCCAAGAGACAGAGGCCGGTCGCCAGCGCGCCGCAGCCGAAGCCCAGCGAGGTGGCCGCCGCAACGATGCGCGCGGCCCGCGCAGCCGCCGCTGGCCGAGGCCCGATCAGTTCGACAAGGAACTGCGTGCCGCTTCCGGCCATCAGCCCGGTCGCGATGCCGCACAATCCGCGTGCCGCTGCTAGCGCCTCCAGCCGGGGCCACATCATCGGCAACGCGGTTGCTGCGGATGTCAGCAGCAGCGCGCCGATCAAAGGCAATTTTCGCCCTACGCGATCCGATAGCCCGCCAAGGAAAACCAGCGTGGGCACCAATCCGGCCACGTAACAAGCGAAGGCAAGCGTCTGCGCCCCCGCGCCCATCTGGCTTGCCCGTGCGTAAGTCGTGTAAAGCGGCGCCTGCAGATTCACCGCACCGGTAATCAGGAACAGCGTCAGGGCCACCACCCGGACGGGCCATGGGCCCGCCTTCGCGGTGGAACGGACCAGGGGATCAAGCATGGATTCGTGGGCAAGGGATCGAGGGAACTTAGTATTGGCCCTCGGGGATATTAGTGCAATAATTTCATTGCACTAATATCAATCCAAGAAACGATGGCTGCCCCTGCGCGATACCTGGAACACGTTGAAAGACTTGCGTCGCTGATACAGGACGGCACGCTCGAAGCGGGCAGCCGGTTGATGGCGCATCGCGATTACGCGGATGAGCATGGCATCGCCGCCGCGACTGCCGCCCGCGTTTATCGGGAACTCATTGACCGCGGACTGGCGATTGGCGAAGTTGGGCGGGGTACCTTTGTCCGCGCACAAGAGACACAGGCCGCTGCCGAGTTCTCTCAAATCAGCGAACGCGAGCCCGGCCTGATCGACCTGGCATTCAACTATCCGGTCCTGCCTGAGCAGGCCGCACAGTTGCGTCATGCGCTTCGCCATCTCTCCGACAAGGGGGACCTGTCGACCCTGCTGGACTATCACCCGCATCCGGGGCGTCGCGAAGACAGGGAGATGGCGGCAAAGTGGTTCTCCACCGCCAGCGCGCCAATCGATGCCGCGGGCATCATGGTCTGTGGCGGCAGCCAGCACGCCCTGAGTGTCATTCTCGCAAGCCTTGTCACGCGGCGTGATCTGGTTGCCGTGGAATCCCTGACCTACCCCGGTTTCAAGAGCGCGGCAAAACTGTTGGGCATCCCCTTGGTCGGCGTACCAATCGACGACGACGGCATCGTGCCGGAGTCCCTCGATGCGGTTTGCCGCAAGCATGCAGGCCGGGTACGCATCGTCTACACGATGCCCACGGTTCACAATCCCACCGGGAGCGTGATGCCGCTCGAGCGCAGGCTCGCCTTGATCGAGGTCGCGCGTCGCCACGACTTGCTACTGGTCGATGACAGCGTGTACGGCTTTCTCGAGGCTTCGCCTCCGCCAACGCTGCGCAGCCTGGCGCCAGATTGCGTAATCGAAATTCACAGCCTGTCGAAGAGCGCGGCCCCAGGCTTGCGAGTGGGCTATATTGTCGCACCCGAACGGCTCAGGGAACGGCTCCATGAGGGACTTCGCGCCACGTTGTGGTCCGCAAGCGCCATGACGGCCTCACTGGCCACCGCATGGATGCGGGATGGCACGCTGGCGCACTGGATCGTGGCGAAGCGCGACGAGGCGCGCTTGCGGCAAGACCTCGCGCGGCGCATCCTCGGGGCGTGGCCCATCAAGGCGCACCACACCAGCTTTCATCTTTTGCTCGACCTGCCGAAACACTGGAGACCCGATGACCTCGTCGTCGCGTTGGCACGGCAAGGCGTGACAATCACCCCCCTGGCCGCCTTTGCCGCGCCTGATGTGTCGGCAAGCCGTACGATAAGAATCGCCATGGCGGCGCCTGCCACAATCCGGCAACTGGAAGCCGGGCTCCTGGCCGTGGCGCAGACGTTAGACGGACCACGCCAGCGTGACGCGTTGCAGACGGCCAGGAACGTACGCCCCAGCCCTTGACGCGGGCCTCGATGTGATAGAGCTCGGTCAGCCGGGCCACTATGGTCGCCTCCTACATAGAAGCGACGCAGTCTATACTTGCCGTTTAGCAGCCGAGACATTCACGATGGCGTCGAACCATGAAGACAAGATCATTCTGTTGCGCGGTGTAACGCCGACGGGAAAGAACAAGGTGCTCATGGCACCGCTGCGCGCTGCGCTGGAAGAAGCGGGGCTCGGCAACGTGAGAACCTACATCCAGAGTGGCAACGTCATTGCTTCCACGAACCTGAGCCAGTCCGCCATCGAGGACCTGGTTCACGATGTCATCAAGGAACGGTTTGGTGGCGATATCAAGGTCCTGGCAAGGTCGGCGCCGTACTTCAACAAAGCGATGGAGAACAACCCGTTCAAGGGCGCCGATCCCGCCAAGCTCTATTTCACGCTGCTGTCAGCCGGGCCTGAAGATGCGTTGCTCGAAGCGTTCCATGCGCTTGGACATGCGCCAGACCAGGTACAAGTGGTCGGCGACATGGCGTATGTGTTGTGCGCCACGAAATACAGTGACCTGAAGGCCAACAACAATTTCATCGAGAGAAAGCTCAAGGTGGCCGCGACGACGCGTAATTTCAATACGATCTCGAAGCTCATTGCGCTCGGTGCTATTGGCTGACGGCTTTCCCGCTGAATTTTCTTTGAAACGATCTCCATATGAAAAGAACACTACTGCTGCCGATCTGCGCAGCGCTCATCGTCCAGATTCATGGTTGCGGAGAGAAAGCCAAAGTCGACGCGAATCCCGCGCCGTCCAGCGTTGCCCAGCAGCCGGCTGTCACGCTGTCGATCGAGTCCGTGGCAAGCAACACGCACGGTTTCAATGCCGGCAATGTGCTCAGCGCCAGGAAGATCTATATCTTCTTTGATCCGCAGTGCCCCCATTGCGGTGAGCTCTGGAAGGCAGCGAAGCCACTGCTGTCGTCCGCGCATTTCATCTGGATCCCGGTCGGACTGCTGACCCCGGAAAAATCCGCGCTGCAGAGCGCCTACCTGCTCGGTAGCCAGAACGCCGTCAGGGAAATGGACAATCATGAAGCCTTGCTCGATGCGCGCAAGGGTGGGCTTGAGGTCTCCGCCGCACAGACTCCGGAAAATGCCGTGAGCCAGGTCAAGGCCAACACCGAGTACTTTCTACGTTTGAATCTGGACAGCGTGCCGTTTGCCGTATATCAGGGCCCTGGGGGCGAGATGTTGACGTTTTCGGGAGCGCTGACTACCGATGCACTCAAAGAGCGGCTTGGCATATAGTCAGCCGTTGTTTCCCAACCTGGCAAACTACCTGATCGTGATGGCATGAACGCTTCACGATTCCACCCAATGAACCTGAGAACAGACAAGACCATGTGGAAGCACCCCGTACGCCAAACCCTTGCCGCATTCGCTGCCACCCTGGCGTTACCTGCGCTGGCCGGTATCGTGACGGGCACGGCGACTTATCGTGAGCGTATCGCGCTGCCTCCCGATGCCGTGTTCGAAGTCACGCTGCAAGATATGTCGCGCGCCGGCGCGCCAGCCCTGGTTATCGGCCGGTCCACGCTGGATCCGGCGGGCCAGCCGCCCTTCCATTTCGGGGTTGCCTACCAGGACCAGGCGATCGAGCCTGGCCATCGCTACGCCGTGCGGGCGGTGATCCGGCAGCATGGCCGCTTGCTGTTCACCACCGACACGCATGTCCCGGCACTGGGCGGCAACAACGCGCCGCTCCAGTTGCAGCTGGTATCGGCTTCCAGGGGCGAGGGGAAGCCATCGGGAAAGCCAACAGCCCAGGTGCCTGACAGCCCGTTGCGGGGGACCTACTGGAAGCTCACGCGGCTGGGCGATGCGCCGGTCAGCGTGGCGGAGCACCAGCGCGAACCGCACCTGATCCTCGCCACGAACGACGCGCGGCTGTCTGGCAATGGCGGCTGTAACAGCCTGATGGGCGGCTATGAAGCCGATGGCGACCAGCTTCACTTCAAAGGCCTGGCGGGCACCATGATGGCCTGCGCGCAGGGCATGGCCCAGGAAACGCAGTTCCTGCACGCTCTGGAAACGGTACGGCGCTACCGCATTGCGGGCCGCCAGCTCGACCTGCTCGGCACCGGCAATGCCGTGGTGGCGAGCTTCGAGGCTGTAGCGCTGCGGTAGAAGAGGCTGTCCATCTAAGGGGGGCAGCTGCTCGCTTGAGTGTTGTCATGCACGGCCCAGGCTGAAGTCCAGGCCTGGCTTGGGCGCAGGTGACTGCGGCCACCTCACAGCGGATACAGGCCTGACCGCAAGCCGTGATGCACGTCAATTCGCATCATCTGGTGCTGGGCGCGCTGCGCGACCGGCGCCTGTCAGCGGTCGCGGATCGCATGGGACTGGCCGCGCGGTCAGCGCGCTAGCCACTGGTTGCCCCCGCCGAGAACCATCAAGAAAGCGCCACTTTTTGCAGACAAGCCACACAGGTCACGGGTAAAGTGCAGCTTCCGTCGCGTGCCACCACGCCACGTGCTGGGTCGCATCGCCCGTCAACCCGATCGACGGATTGCCACCGTGGGCGGTAGCGCTCAGGCCTCACTCAAATCGGCTTTTCTGACCGGCTTTCCGACTTCTTACCTATTTACCTATTACTCCGGAGCGTGACGATGAATCTAGATTCCGATTCAATTTTTTCCAACCTCGACAAGGCGGCCGCAGAGGCCCGCGCACAGGGTGACAAATGGATTGTGATCGATCGCATCTACGAACACCTGGATGCGCTAGAAAGCCAAGACTATCAAGATGTCCTGGCGCGCATATTGGCCCTGATCGAAAAGTATCCCGAGCTGGATTATGGTGGTCCTGGCCCCTTCGGGTCGCTGATTGAGCGCCAGCCCGTCGGCGCCTATGCGGCGCAGTTGCTGGCGTCGTTAAAGCGGCAGCCGAGCACGCAAGTGGTAGCGCTCCTGGACCGCATGATGCGCATGGACGAAGCTGAGCGAGAGGAGCAAGGCGGCCCAACCGTTGCGGCCTTCCTGGATGCGCTTGACGCGGTGCTGCGGCATCCCGCCGCGAACGACGATTGCAGAGAGTTTGCGCGGATGTGCCTGACTCCGTGAGCGCCAGGACCTGCTGTTTGGAAGCCGCATATCTGCTACGCGAGCTCACAGTAGAAATGCCGTATCAGGCGCACTAACACAACCTCTTTGCCATTGAGCGCCGGAATGGCGCGGATGCCCACAGTGGCGCGGCTTCGGTTATCGCGCCACAATCGCGCCACTTCTGAGGGGAATCGCGCCAATCTCCTGTGCCTTCGGTACATATCCCGGTTGCGCCTGTGTCAAAATGACGCGCAGCCTGCCTGATCGCACCTCGCCTTGGCTGGGGTAGACTGCGCCGCGCCCGCTCGCAACTAACAATGACGCTTATCCGCCGCATCCGCTTGACCGCATGGCTTGGCCTGATCGCCATGTGGCTCATCGTGCTTGCGCCGGCAGTCAGCCAGTTTGTGGCCGCGGCCCAGGCCAGCGATCCCGAAGCCGTCATCTGCTCGGCCGCCCACCCGGGCGATGCGCCGCATGACATGCCGGGCAGCTCGCTGAACGCCTGCGGCTATTGCGATCTGCTGGCGGACCATGTGCCGCTGCCTACCCTAGCGCCTGCGGCGCTGTCGGCGATCCCGCTGCTGGTGGTCGCCACGTCGCACGTGCTGGTCACCCGCTTCACGCCACTCGGGGCTTTTCCTTCAGGACGCCCCAGGGACCCTCCGGCCCTGCCTCAATCCAGTCTGTAAGCAACGCACGCCCTTTGGCGTGATCGTGGCGTCCGCGCGCACCTGCGCACGGGCGCCGGACAACGATTTGAGGTAGACCCAATCATGCGCACGCTGCTGCCCCTAGTCATCCTTGGCACCATCGGCACGCTGGCCGAGGCCGCCGACGAACAGAGCCTGCCGGCGGTCCAGGTGACCGAAACTCGCTCGTTTGCCGAGAAAAACCAGTTGCCGCAGACCACCGCGAGCATCACCGGCGAACAAGCCGCGCAGGCCATCAACGTGATGGGCGCGGAAGACGCCCTGAAATACCTGCCCGACGTGCTGGTGCGCAAGCGCTTTATCGGCGACACCCAGTCCCCGATGGCGACCCGCACCACCGGCATCAACGCCAGCGCGCGCAGCCTGATCTATGCCGACGGGGTCTTGCTGTCGACCCTGATCAACAACAACAACAACGGCAACGGCTCCCCGCAGTGGTTCATGGTGACGCCGCAATCGATCGACCGGGTCGACGTCATGTACGGCCCGTTCGCCGCGGCGTATCCGGGCAACTCCTACGGTGCCGTGACCGAGATCACCACGCGGATGCCGAAGACGTTCGAGGGCAGCCTGGAAGTCACGGGCGCCATCCAGCAGTTCAGCAAGTACGGCACCGACCAGAACGAGCCGGCGCAGCAGGTCAGCGCCACGCTGGGCGACCGCACCGGAAAGTTCTCGTGGTGGTTCAGCGCGAACCACCTCAACAGCTTCAGCCAGCCGCTTAGCTTCGCCACGGTCGGCCAGTCGACGGCCGCCGCCGGTGCCGCCCTGCCGGTCATCACCGGCGCGTACGCCGACCGCAACCGGACCGGCGGCGCCATCCAGGTAATTGGCGCTGGCAATTTCATCCATACGCTGCAGGACAACGCCACCGTCAAGCTGGGCTACGATTTCACGCCAACGTTGAGCGCGGTCTACACGCTGGGCTATTGGCAGAACAGTTCAAAAGCGAGCGCGCAAACCTACCTGAGCACGACATCCGGGTCGCCCTTCTACGGCGCGTCAGCCGGCAACGTCAATATCGGTGGATTCGCGTACAGCGCCAGCACCATCGCGGGCCAGTTTTCCAGCAACAACGTCGATCAGGAACACCTGATGCAGAGCCTCAAGGTCGGGACCCGGACGCAAGGGCTGTTCGACTGGGAGGCCATAGTCAGTAATTTCTACTATCTGCAGGATTCGAGCCGCTTGTCCACCGGGCTCTATCCGGCGGCGCTGACGGGTGGGCCTGGCCGGACCACCGACATGAGCGGCTCCGGCTGGTCCACCTTCGACGTCAAGGGCATCTGGCGGCCGCAGGGCATCGCCGGCGCGAACATCGTCAGCTTCGGCGCCCACTACGACCAGTTCAAGCTGAGCAGCCCGACCTACAACACCACCAACTGGGTCTCCGGTGGCAATGGCGCCCTGTTCAGCACCTCGCAGGGCAAGACGCAGACCGGCGCGCTCTGGCTGCAGGACGTTTGGCGCATGACACCAAGCCTGCAGGCAACGCTGGGCGGCCGCTATGAGATGTGGCGCGCCTATGACGGGTTCAACTACGCCATTGGCAGCAACGGCGTGGGGGTGCCGATCCAGCAGCCCAGCCTCGACAAATCCGGCTTCTCCCCCAAGGCGTCGCTGACATGGGAGGCCAGCCAGCTGTGGTCGGTGACCGGCTCGTTCGGCAAGGCGCTTCGCTTCCCGACGGTCGGCGAGCTCTACCAGAGCGTGCAGACCGGGACGACGTTCACCCAGGCCAATCCGTTCTTGCAACCGGAGCGCGTCCTGTCTGGCGAACTTGCCATCGAGCGCCACACCAGCGAGGGCAAGCTGCGTGTTTCCGCCTTCAGCGAGTACGTCAAGAACGCGCTGATCTCCCAGACCTCGACAATTGCCGGGTTCGCCACGCCCGTCTCCTTTACGCAGAACGTGGGCAAGACACGGCAACTGGGGCTCGAGCTGGCCGGCCAGCAAGACCATGTGCTGATCAACGGCCTGACGCTCTCGGGCAACGTCACCTATGTCAACTCCCGGATTCTCTCGGATGACAGCTACGTGCCGACCACCCCTGGCGCGACGGCGGTCGGCAAGCGCGTGCCCTACGTGCCCACGTGGCGCGGCACGGTAGCGGCAACCTATCGGCCTGACAACAAATGGGCTTACACGCTGGCCGCGCGCTATAGCAGCCGCGTGTACGCGACGGTCGACAACACCGACATCAACCCCGCGACCTACCAGGGCTTCGAGAGCTTCTTCGTGATGGATGCGCGCGTGCACTACCAGCTAGACAAGCATTGGAGCGGTGCACTGGGCGTGGACAACCTGAACAATCACAAATACTTCCTGTTCCACCCCTTCCCGCAGCGCACGTTCTACCTGAGCCTGAAATACACCCTTTGACAGATCCCGCCATGTCCCAGCTTCTCGAACGGCCGCCCATGCCCGCGCAAGCCACACAGACCTCGCCGGCAGCAGCGGCGTCTTATCGCATGCTCTGGCGGTGGCACTTCTACGCCGGGCTCTTCGTCGCGCCCTTCCTGGTCGTCCTGGCGATCACCGGCACGATCTACTGCTTCCAGCCGCAGATCGAATCGCTGCTCTATCCGCAGTTGCTGCGCGTGGAGCCCGTGGGCGTGAAGCTTGCCGCCCAGTCCTTGCTGGACCGGGCATGGGCCCAGGCGCCAGAAGGCGCCGTGGCGACGACCTACACCGTCGATTCGTCCCCGCGCGCCAGCGCCGAGTTTGTCTTTCGGCTGTCGTCGGGCAAGAGCGAAAGCCTGTACCTGGACCCGTACACCGGCAATTTTCTCGGCAGCCTGAGCGTGGAGGACCGGCTGATGAAGCAGGTGCGCATGCTGCATCGCGCGCTGCTGCTGGGCAAGACCGGGGAGTTGCTGATGGAGCTGGCGGCATGCTGGTCGCTGGTGATGATTGCCACGGGCGTCGCGATGTGGTGGCCGCGGCTGCGCGACAAGGGCGGCAAGGCCTTCGTGATGGGCAAGGCCGCCGGCGGGCGCGGCTGGTGGAAGGAAGTCCACCTGGTCATCGGCGCCTGGATGGTCATCGGCGCCGTGGCGTTCGTGTTGTCCGGTTTGCCCTGGACCGCATCGTGGGGCAAGCAATTCAAGGCGATCGCGACCGCAGCGCGGCTGGGCAATCCGGCCGGCGCATGGGGCGACGCGGGGGTCCGGTCGACACCGGGCGCGGCCAGCATGGATGCGCTTCCCCTCGCTGCAGTCCCCTGGGCGGTCGGCATGGCCAAGGTTCCGTCCGGCACGTCGCCGGCAGTGGGCGCTGCCACGATCAGCCTGGACCGTGCGGTGGCGATCGTGGCCGAGAACGGTGTGTCGAGCGGCTACCAGCTCGTGCTGCCGAAGTCAGCCACCGGCGTGTTCACCGCCTCCTATTTCCCCGCGGATCCCAAGGTGGAACGCACGCTGCATATCGACCAGTACACCGGCAAGGTGCTCAAGGACATTCGCTACGGCGATTACGGCGCGGTGGCGCAGGCCATCTCCTACGGCACGTCCCTGCACATGGGCCGCTACTTCGGATTGGCCAACCAGATTGCGTGCACGGTGATCTCGCTGGGCCTGATGCTGCTCGCCGTGACGGGCCTCGTGATGTGGCTAAAGCGCCGGCCCGCGCGCGCCCTGGCCGCGCCGTCATTCCCGCGCACGCTCCCGCCCATGCGGGCGTGGGTGATTGGCCTGGGTCTGCTGGGCGCGGTGTTCCCGATGATGGGCGCCACGCTGGCGATGGTCTGGCTGCTGGATCGCTGGTTCGCACGGCCGGCCGCCGTGCGGCGGGCTGCGCCAGACGCTGCCAGTCCGCTCAGAAGCGGTAGTTGACGCTCAGTTCGACCCGCCGGCCAGATCCTTGCAACCATTGCGTGGCGTTGTAGTAGGCGGTGGTGACGTAGCGCTTGTCGAAGACATTGAACCCGCGCAGCGCCAGCGTCGTGTCCCGGCGCGCGCGCCATTGGAGCGACAGGTCGGTGGTCGTATAGGCCGGCATCTCGAGCGTGTTGGCGCGGTCGGCGAAGCGCCGGCCCACATAGCGCAGGCCTGCGCCGGCGGTCCATGCCGGGTGGAAGCGCCACGTCACCCAAACGTTGGCCAGCCGCTCGGGCACGTCCGTGGGCACATTGCCACTACGGGAGACCGCTGCGCCCCCCACGGACTCCGTGAAATCGTCATAGCGCGCCTGCAGCAAAGCGGCATTGGCATCCACGCGCCAGCCGGAGAGAAACGCCAGCCCGAAGGTGGCTTCCAGCCCCTTCGACGACTGCTGGCCCACCTGCACGCTGGCCGAAGGATTGGCAACGTCACGCGTGACCAGGTTCTTCTTGACGATCCGATAGGCGGCCAGCGTCAGCTCGCCCTTGCCCTGCCAGAAGCCCTGCTTGACGCCGACTTCAACCTGGCGACCGGTGGAGACGTCAAAGTTGCTGTTGGCCGGCGTCAGCATCAGCAAGGCGCTGACCGGATCGGCCGCTTGCGCGTACTGCGCGTACACGGCGAGATCCGGCGTCAGGTTGTATACGGTGCCAGCACGCCAGCCAACATTGGAAAACGTCCTGTCGAAGGCCGCCTGCCCGGCCACCAGGTCACGGCGCGACAGGTCGGCGCGGTCATAGCGCAACCCGCCCAGCACGGACCAGCGCGGCGTCACCTCAAGGCGATCCTCGGCAAACAGCGCGTATTGCGTCGCCTCGTTGCGATAGCGCGGCGTGGTGCCCGCCACGTTGATGAACGTACCGCGATCGAACACATAGGGATCCACCGCCGATGTGCCTGAGTACGGCGAATTATTGGTATGCGTGAACGACGCCCGGTTGACGTCGAAACCCACCGACACGCTGTTCTTCATGCCAAAAAGATGGTGCCGGAACGTGGCATCGGTAGTATTGCCGACCTGCCACTGCTCGTGCAGGATCTCCGTATAGGACGAACGGCTGACCAGCCCCGTGGCCGGCACGTAGTTGTAGTACTCGGCATTGCGCCAGTGCCGCTTGCTGTCGATGTAGTAAAAGCGCGAGCGCACCGTGGCATCGGCATTCGGTGTCCACTGCGCGGCGAGCTCCGTCCATTGGTCATCGAACTTGAGCAGGCTGTCGCCCACGTTGTAGTTCTTGCTCCGCAGCGCCGCGTCCTGCTGCCCGTTGACCAGCGGCACGCCGAAGTAGCGCTGCGGCTCCTGCCAGCCTTTGGCATAGCTGAGCTTCAGGCTCAGGTCCGGCGTGGCGTCCCACTGGATGGCACCGGACAGCGACAGGTTCCGGGAGTCGCCGAGATCGACGGATCCGTCGGACCGGTTGCCGCTCACATCGAGCCGGTAGGCGAGCTTGTCGTTGATGGCGCCGCCGCTGCCGAACGCCAGCCGCTGTGTATTCTCCGTGCCCAGCGCGGCCTGGATTTCACTCTCGACCGGGCCACGCGCTGGCTTCTTCGGCACCACGTTGACCACGCCGCCGATGGCGCCCTCTCCGTAGATCACCGAAGCCGGGCCGCGCAGCACCTCGATGCGCTCGACGGACCAGGTATCGAAGGGGAACGTGATGCCGATGCCGCCATACTGGCGAATCCCGTCATAGAGCTGCATCACCGAGGTCGAGCCCGTGAAGCCGCGCGCCGACAATGCGGCGCCGCCGTTGCCGGGGTGGCCGAGGCCGGACAGCCCGGGCGCGCGGGTGATGGCATCCACGAGCGATGCGTCGCCGCGTTCTTCCAATTGCTCGCGCCGGATGACGTCGACGCTGGCCGGGGTCTGCATGGGCGTCAGTCCGAGATTGGAGCCCGTGGATGCCCGCCCGCGCAACGCAGAATCCGGCGCGGCGGAGACAGTGACCGGGGCAAGGTCGGGCGCTTCGCGAAGTGCGTCCTCAGCGTAGGCGGGAAAGCCGGCGGTTGCGGCGGCGAGTGCAAAGCAATGATGTCGAAGCGAGGTGGGGAGCATGAATGGAGGCGCGCTGAGTCCGGAGAGTTGTCGGCTCGGAGCGCCACTCGTGCGAGTGGCGCTAGAGGCGCGAAAGTCTACCCAGCGGCCTGACATCAAAGGAATGCGGCAATGCGACGCATTGGGCGCAATGCGTGGTCGCGCCATCCATGCAGCGACCATTTGCCACGGGCTTGTCGATGAATCGAAGCCCAGCGAGATCGGCTACATCTCCTCGCTCACCAACCTGTCCGCCTCCGCCTTCACCCTCTGCCCATGCTGATCCAGCACCGGCGCCGCGAACGGCTCGGGCCCGGGCGTGCGCCCGAACTTGATGGCACGGGTAAAGCCGCGATACCGGCCCACGGTGGGATGCTCGAACGTGGTCACCATGCCTTCCGCCTGCACCTGCGGGAAGTCGAACATATCTTCCACGGAGCGCGCGGCAGCGCAGGGCACCGCTTCGCCGAAGTGCGCCTCCCATTCCAGCGCGGTGCGGGCTGCCAGCGCGCGGTGCAGCATGGGGACGATCTCATCCTGATGCTGCGCGCGCTTGCGCACGCTGTCATAACGCTCGGTGGTGAGTTCAGCCAGGCCGGTTTTCTCGCAAAGCGCCGCCCAGAAATGCGGCGTGTTCGCGGAGATGTAGAGATAGCCTTCCTTGGTCGGATGGATGCCGGTGATGCCGCCGGAGCGCATGTCGCGGCCAACCTCCCTGGGTTCGTTGTCCGCCCAGACCATGCGGGCCGATTGCATGGTCAGCGCCGCGCGCAAGAGTGAGATGCCGACATACTGGCCTTCGCCGCTTTTCTCGCGCTCGTAGAGTGCGGACGCGACGCCGCCGGCGACCAGCGCCGAGCCGTAGTAGTCGACGACCGAGCCATAGAGAATCTCTGGCGCGCCGCCCTGCTTGCCCTGCAGCGTGCACATGCCGGTCATGGTCTGCAAGACCTGGTCGTAGCCGGCCTTGTCCTTGAGCGGGCCATCTTCCCCATAACCGGTCACGGCGCAATAGATCAGGCGCGGGTTGACCAGCTTGAGCTGTTCGTAAGCGATGCCCAGCCTGGGCGGCACGGTGGGCCGGAAGTTGTGCACCAGCACGTCGGCGGTGCGCACCAGCGCCATCAGCCGCTGCAGGTCGTCGGCTTGCTTGAGGTCCAGCACCACGCCCAGCTTGCTGCGGTTCACGCCCAGGAAGGCGCGGCTCTCGGTCTCCAGCGAGGAAGGGTACTTGCGCAGGTTGTCGCCGGCGGGCGGCTCGATCTTGATGACCTCGGCACCCTGGTCGGCCAGCAGCGAGCAACCATAGGGGCCAGCTATGTAGGCGCTCAGGTCCAGCACGCGCAGGCCGGACAGCGGGCCCGGCTTGCCGGTGCGCTCGCTCAGTGGCGCGGCGCGGTCATCAAAGGGGGGACGCATGGAAATCTCCGGAAACAGGAAATAGAGGCAGTAGAGGCAAGGCGGGCGAGCATCAGTCCACGACGATGTTCTGGCGCTTGGCGAGCGTCTTCCACCGTTCCACGTCCTGCCCGATGATGGCGGCGAACTGGGCCGGCGTGACGGGCCTGGCTTCGGCGCCCTCCTTCAGGAAGGCCGCTTTGATCTCGGGCTTGGACAAGATGGTGTTGACGGCGGCGTTGAGCTGGCTGACGATCGCCGGCGGCGTGCCGGCCGGCGCCAGCAGGCCCCACCAGAGTTCGAATTCATAGCCCGGCACCGCGCTGGACATGGGCGTGAGATCCGGCGCGATCGGGCTCGGCTTGAGGCTGGTGATGCCAACGGCGCGTACCTTGCCGGCGCGCACCATCGGCAGCAGCGAGGGGCCGCTGGAGATCAACAGCTGTGTCTGGTCGCCGATCAGGTCGGTCACGGCGGGACCCATGCCGCGATACGGGATATGCGTGATGAACAGGTTCCCGGCCCTGGCCTTGAGCAGCTCGGTGCCAAACTGGTTGACGCTGCCCGGCCCGCTTGAGGCGTAGTTGTACTTGCCCGGCCTGGCGCGGATCGCCGCGATCAGTTCCTGCGGCGTCCTGGCGGGAAACGCATTGTTGACTGCGACAATGAACGGCCCTTGCGCAAACATCGCCACCGGCACAAAGCTCTTGACCGCATCGAACGGCAGCTTGGCCTGCACCGCGGCATTGGTCGTCATGCTGGACGACACGGCGACCAGCGTGTACCCGTCCGGGGCGGACTTGGCCACGATGCCCGTGCCGGTATTGCCGCTGGCGCCGGGCCGGTTGTCGATGACCACGGGTTGCTTGAGCTCCTCGCCGATCTCCCTGGCGACGATGCGAGCGAAGATATCGTTGGAGCCGCCCGGCGGATAGGGCACGACGATGGTGATGGGCTTGCTTGGATATCCGCCCTGTGCGAACGCCGCGCCGGATACCAGGCTGGCAATGGCCGTGGCGGCCAAGGCCACGCTACGGGAAATGGATACGAATGCGGATGCGGATGCGGATGCGGTTGGTGTAGTCAAAGTGTCTCCTTCTGTTTTTTTGTTTGCCCCATGCGATGCAGCCTGATCCCGGCAGCGGATCCCGGCGGAGTCAGGCAGGCAGCAATCCAAGGCGCCTGGCGGTAGCCACGATGGCTTGCGCCCGCTTCAGGAACGGCGGGTCGATCATCTTTCCGTCCACCACGTAGGCGCCCACGCCCCTGGCCATCGCATCGCGCGCGGCCTCCAGTACCCGCGCCGCATGCCCGATCTCCTCATCGCTCGGGCGGAAGGCCTGGTTGGCCAGGGGGACCTGGCTGGGATGAATGCAGCTCTTGCCAAGAAAGCCCATGCGGCGCGACAGCTCGGCCTCGGCACGGAAGCCGGCTTCATCCTTGATGTTGGCAAACACCGTGTCGTAGGCGAATACGCCGGCCTCGCCGGCTGCCATGCGCACCGCGTACATGGCCTGCTGGATCGCCGCGCTTTCGCGCCGGGCGATGCCCAGCGGCTCGAACAGGTCGCCCAGGCCAAGCTGCAAGCCAGCCACGCGCGGGTGGGCCGCGGCCAGTTCGCCGGCCAGGCGCAGCGCCTTGGGCGTTTCAATATTGAGCAGCAGGCGGACCGGGCTGTCCACGCCATGCGCAAACCCGTTGACCCGTTCCGCCTGCTCGATGGCGGCGGCAGCGCGGCGCACGTCGTCGGCGCTCTCGGGCTTGGGCAGGTTGATCAGGTCCAGGCCGGGCTGCACCACTGCGGCCACGTCGGCCGCAAAGTGAGGGGTGTCCATCGCGTTGACCCGGACGATCAGGGTCTTGCCGCTGGCGCGGGCCTGGCCCGAGCGCAGCAGCTCGCGCAGTGCCTCGCGCGCTTGCGGCTTGCGCTCCTGCGCCACCGCGTCCTCGAGGTCGAACGAGAGCCCGTCCGCGGCGCTGGCCAAGGCCTTGTCGAACAATTCCGGGCGGGAGCCGGGGACGAACAGTTTGCTTCTCATGGCAACGTGAACCGATGGCTTTGGAGTGCGCCAGTGTGTGTCACGCCATAACAAAGATAAACTATGCATCTCTTTCTTTAATCGATAGAAAATGTATGGAGACAGCCTACCTCAACGCGTTCCTGGTCGTCGTGGATACCGGCTCCCTCGCGCAAGCCGCCCGGCGGCTCAACGTGACGCCCGCCGCCATCGCGCAGCAGATCCACGTCCTGGAGCGGGAGCTGGGCACTGCCCTGCTGGGCCGTGCCGGCCGCACCGTGGCGCCGACCGAGTCGGGCGCACGGCTCGCCGAACGCGCGCGCACCTTGCTGCGGGACTTCAGCCAATTGCGGGATTGGGTGAATGAGGTGGAAGCACCGCGCGAACTGCGCCTGGGCACGATCAACACTGCGTTGCACAGCCTGCTGCCGGAAACGCTAGCCGGGTTCGCCGCGGAGCATCCGGGTGTCTCCGTGTTTATCCAGTCGGACAAATCGGCGGCGCTGTATGACGCCGTGAAAAACGCAGAGCTGGATGCGGCCGTCTGCCTGCACCCGCCCTTCGCGCTGCCCAAGACCATCGTGTGGGAACTGCTGCGTGAGGAACCCCTGGTTGTACTGGCGCCCGCCCGGCTGGCCCGGCGCGATCCGCACGAACTGCTGCGCACCGAGCCGCTGATCCGCTACGACCGCAGCGTGGGCGGCGGCAAGCAGGCCGACCGGTACCTGCGGCAGGCCGGCATCGCCGCGCACGAGCGGTTCGAGCTCAGCTCGCTGGTGGCGATCGCCATGATGGTCGACCGGGGGCTGGGGGTGTCTCTGGTGCCCGACATAGCGTCGCCGCTGACGGCAGGCCTGCGCATCGCCAAGCTGACGCTGCCCGAAGCGACCGAGCCGCGCCGGTTCGGCATCTTGTGGCAACGCTCGTCTCCCCGCACGCCGTTGATCCACTCGTTGCTGCGGCACGCGCGGCAGGCAGCCGCCTGAGCGCTTACTGGCGCCGATCCGGCGCCGATCCGGAGATGCTCAAACGGCATGATCCGCGCCGCCCGGAAACACCCGCTCGCCCAGGAAGTCGATGAACACGCGCAATTTGGGCGACGGGTGCCGGCTGGCAGGCCACAGCACGCGGAAGGTGCCGCTACGGTCCACGTAGTCGTCCAGCACGGTGCGCAACCGGCCGTCGGCCAGCGCCTCGCGGATGGCAAAGTCCGGCAGGCAGGCGATGCCGAGGCCCTGCAACGCAAAGCTCACGCGGGTCTCGATGTTGTTGCAGATCATCGAGGTAGGCAGGTTCAACTCCGGATCGACGGCTGCGCGGCGCAACGGCCAGGCTTCCAGCTTGCCGCTGTTCGGGAAGCGGTATTGCAGGCAGGCATGCCCGGCCAGGTCCGCGGGCTGCCGGGGCTCCCCGCGCTGCGCGAGATACGCTGGCGACGCCACCAGCAAGATCCGGAACGCGCCGAGACGCCGCGCCGATAGCCGGGAGTCGCTTGGCTCGCCGGTGCGCACCACGGCATCGAAACCCTCTTCGATCACGTCCACCATGCGGTCGGTGAAATCCAGGTCCAGCTCGATTTCCGGGTACTGCCGCATGAAGTCGCCCAGCACCGGCAGCACCAGCGAACTCACCAGCGGCAGGCTGACGCGCAAGCGCCCGCGCGGCGCTTGCGCTGCGCGCGACAGCTCCTGCTCCGCCGCCTCGATCTCGGCCAGGATGCGGCGGCTGCGCTCCAGGAACTGCGCGCCTTCCGCCGTCAGGGTAATGCTGCGCGTGCTGCGGTGAAACAGCCGCGCGCCGAGCTTTTCTTCCAGCCTTGCGACGCTCTTGCCCACGGCCGACGCCGACACGCCCATCAGGCGGCCGGCGGCCACGAAGCTGCGGGTCTCGGCGACCTGCACAAACACCGTAAAGCCACTCAGGCTGTCCATCGGCTTTCCCCTCATGCCAAGCGCCTCGATCCTCGATTACGGATAATTATGTCCGGATAACCAGGAACTCTAGCCTACTTTTTCCCGAGTCAAATGTTTCTTATCGTTTGCTTGATCCCATCCCTGTCTTGCGACGAAGGAAAACACGCATGTTGTCACCCCTGTCCCCCCTGTCCGCCCGCGTTGACGCGGCGATTGAACAAGCCCTTGCCGCCCACCGCCTGGTCGGCGCCGTCGTGCTGGTTGCCCGCCACGGCGAAGTCATCCACCGCCGCGCCGCGGGCCTGGCCGACCGTGAGGCCGGCCGGCCCATGCGCACCGATACGCTGTTCCGCCTGGCGTCGGTATCCAAGCCCATCGTGTCGAGCGCAGCGATGGTGCTGGTGGCGCAGGGCCGCCTGGGGCTCGACGAGGCCGTGACGCGCTGGCTGCCGGATTTCACGCCGCGGCTGGCCGACAGCAGCCCCGCCATCCTCACCGTGCGGCAGCTGATGACCCATACCGCCGGGCTGGGCTACCGCTTCTTCGAAGCCGACGAGCACGGGCCCTATGCCCGCGCTGGCGTGTCGGACGGCATGGACCAGCCGGGCATCACGCTTGCGGAGAACCTGCGCCGCATCGCCAGCGTGCCCTTGCTCTATAAGCCGGGCACCGCCTGGGGCTATTCGCTGGCCACGGACGTGCTTGGCGCCGTGATCGAACGCGTTTGCGACGCGCCGCTGGCCGACGCGGTGCACGCGCTGGTCACGGGTCCGCTGGGCATGGGCGACACCGGCTTTGCCGCGGCCGATGCCGAGCGGCTAGCCACCGCCTACGTCAACGACACGCCAGTGCCGCGCCGCATGCGCGCGCACGATGTGGTCCCCGTCGTCGACGGCACGGCCGGCATCCACTACGCGCCGGCGCGCGCATTGGACACCAGTGCCTTCCCCTCCGGCGGCGCCGGCATGGTTGGCAGCGCCAGCGATTTCCTTCGCTTGCTGGAGACCCTGCGCCAGGGCGGCGAGCCATTGATGCCCGCGGCCTGGGTCGATGAAATGGGCCGCAACCAGACCGGCGCATGGGGTCCGCCGGATGCGCCGGGCACCGGCTTCGGCCTGGGCTTCTCGGTGCTGCACAATCCGGCTGCGGCCGGCTCGCCGGAGTCGGCCGGCACCTGGCGCTGGGGCGGCGCTTACGGGCACTCTTGGTTCGTCGACCGCGCCCGGGGCCTGAGCGTGGCCGCGTTCACCAACACCCTGTATGAAGGCATGTCCGGCCGCTTCGTGACGGACCTGCGCGACGCCGTCTATGGGCAAGAGGCGGTGGCGCGATGAGCGATGTGGCACCCATGAAGGCCATCGATGCCGGCCGCTCCCTGTTCTTTATCGCGCTCGGCCTGTTTGGCCTTTACACCATCGAGTTCGGCGTGGTCGGCATCCTGCCCGCTATCGTCGCGCGCTACGGCGTCACGGTCGCCCGGGCAGGCTGGCTGGTCGGCCTGTTCGCGCTGGTGGTGGCCATGTGCGGGCCGTTCATGGTGCTGTGGCTGTCGCGCTATGCCCGGCGCAGGGTGCTGGCGGGCTCGCTGTTCGTGTTCGCCGTGTGCAGCGTGCTGTCGGCGTGGGCGCCGAACTTTGCCGGGCTGATGGCGCTGCGCATCGTCCCCGCGCTGCTGCATCCGGTGTTCTTCTCGCTGGCGTTCGCGGCGGCCGTGTCGCTGTACCCGAAGGAGCGAGCCACGCATGCCACGGCGATGGCCTTCGTGGGCACTAGCATGGGCCTGGTGCTGGGCGTGCCAATCACCGCGTGGATCGCGGCGCGCTTTTCCTATGAAGCCTCCTTCCTGTTCTGCGCCGCCGTCAACGCGGCGGCGGGAATCGGCCTGCTGGCCATGCTGCCGGATGCGGCGCAGCGGCCCGCACCCGCGCAGGCCGCATCGGCCAGCCGGCCCTCGGCCATCCTGCGCAAGCCGGCGCTGTGGCTCAACCTGTTCGCAACCGTGTTCGTCTTCGCGACGATGTTCTCGGTCTACAGCTATGCGGCCGAGTACCTCGCGAGCGAGGCCGGCATGGGCGGCGAGGCCATCAGCGCGCTGCTGGTGGTGTTCGGTATCGGCGGCGTGGCGGGCAATCTGATCGCCGGCCGGTTGCTGGGCAAGAGCCTGGCGCGAACCGCGCTGCTGCACCCGGCGGTGCTGGGTGGTGCCTACCTTGTGCTCTACGCCTGCGGCAATGCCTCGTTTGTCCCGATGATCGCGGTCTGCCTGCTGTGGGGCGCCGCGCATACCAGCGGCCTGATCGTCAGCCAGATGTGGCTGGCATCCGCCGCGCCGGAAGCCCCGGAGTTCGCGACCAGCCTCTATATCTCGGCCGCCAACCTGGGCGTGGTATCCGGCTCGGCGGTGGGCGGCTGGTGCATCACCGCAGCGGGCATGACGGGCGCGTTGTGGAGCGGCTGGCTGTTCGCCGTTTTGACAACGCTGTGCATGGCGCTGAAGCTGCTGCTGTTCGACCGCAAGCCGGGTCACGCCAGCGTCATGGCGGCTAAAACCTAAAACGCCGGATGCAGCGGCAGGTACGCCTTGATCACGATCGCATTGGCCTGGTCGATGAGAAAAGGCACCGACCATGGCCACCACCAGGAACGCCAGGTGCCGCTACTCAGCCGCTACTCAGCCGATTCGCCCACCCGCAGCATGTTCCACGTCAGGCCAAGCTGGGCATCGGTCTTCAGCGAGAGCAACTGGCGGGAGAGCCGGGCCAGATGCGCCTGTTCCGCCAGGTTCTTGCCGACCACGCCTTTCTCCTCGGCGGCGTTGGCAAGCACGCCCTCCAGGTCGCCGTAGCGCTGCAAGAGCTTGGCCGCGGTCTTGGCCCCGACCTTCTCGACACCGGGGATATCGTCCGTGCTATCCCCCAGCAGCGCGAGATAGTCGGCCAGCTGGTGACTGCCCACGCCGAACTTATCCATGACGTAGCGTTCATCGAACCAGGACGGCTCCCCGTTCTTCGCGGTGGCAAAGTGGTTGCGCACAATGGCGCCGTCGGCAATCAGCTGCAGCACGTCCTTGTCCGTGCTCACCGGGATCACCTGCCCCTCCTTGCTCGCGGTCCAGCGATAAAAGGCCGTGGCGATGATGTCGTCGGCCTCGTAGCCGTCGATCATGGCTGTCTGCAGCCCGAGCACTTCCGTCAGCGTCAGCCGGAAGTCCGGCAGGACCTCCGCCAGCTCCGGGTCCATGGGCTTGCGGTGCTGGCGGTACTGGGGATACAGCGCGTGGCGCCAGGTCTTGCCGCCGGTGTCGAATGCCGCCAGCGCGTGTGTCGGCTTGCATTCGGTCAAGGCCCGGCGGAACGAGGCCAGCGCCGAAAGCACGGCGCCCTCGACCTTGGCCGGAATGTCCTCAGCCGGGTTGGCTTCGTAGACCCGGCGCAGGATGTTCAGGCCGTCGATGAGCAGTAGAGTGTGCTTCATTGTTCTTGCGATTCTTGCGATGCGTGCGATCAGACCCTCTATTTTGACGTGCGAAGCCCGTCGCGCAACCTTTTCGGGCGGGGGAATCAGCAAGAATGCGGGGTTGCGCCGGCGGTCCACCTCGTCTAGTCTGAGCAGACTCAACCTACGCCCGGAAATGAACAACAATCACGACACTCGCCAGGCAGTAATCGACGCCCTGCAAAAGACGGGCACCCCGATGGATGCATATCAGGTCGCAAAGGCCACGGGCGTCAGCCCGATCCAGGCAGCGCGGACACTCACGAAACTCGCCGCAAAAGGCGTCGTGCAGACCGACGCCCAGCTTGGCGCCGAGGCCGACTTGTCCGCGCAGTTCCGCCTGGCTCCGGCGCCGAAGGATGCCGCCGGAGGGTAAAAGCGGAGGTGGTTGCTGCCAGGCCGGCGCCAGGATTTGGTGCATGTGCACCGCCGATCTCACGGGCAATCGTGTCCGTTGATACCGCGCGTGCGGCGAATACGTGGCTTGACGACGCGATCGGCCACCGGGCGGATGCCCGAAAAAGCGCGAATGCCGCGCTCATTCTTGCAGCAACTGCATTGATTCTGGCAATGCGCCGAGACCATTTCTGGAAATAATCCCAATCAGGACTATCCATGACGCGCCAACCCGCGTATATTTCGGCCCGCGGGGTGGAGCAGTTGGCAGCTCGTCGGGCTCATAACCCGAAGGTCGCAGGTTCAAGTCCTGCCCCCGCAACCAGATTCTGAAAAGCCCGTACGGTTCACGCCGCACGGGCTTTTTGCATTGCCGGCACAAAACGCTGTCTGGCTGGCAATATCCGGATGGCGCGCCGGATGCGCCGGCCATGCCTCTTGCCCGATCTCGCCCGATAGCGGGCCTAACCCGACAACGCGATAGCCGCGGTAGCAAAGGAGTGAAGCACATGCCCCCGTTCGAAACCCTTTTGCCATTTTTCGGCATCGCCGTGGTGCTTGGACTGACCCCGGGCCCGGACAATGTCTTCGTGCTGCTGCAATCCGCCATGCGGGGGCCCCGCGCGGGCATGGTCGTGGTGCTTGGCCTGTGCACCGGGCTGCTGGTGCATACGGCCGCGGTCGCGCTTGGCCTGGCCGCGCTGTTCGCCGCGTCCAAGCTCGCATTCATGGTGCTCAAGATCGCCGGCGCGCTATACCTGGCCTATCTTGCCTGGCAGGCGTTCCGCGCCCCGGCGGGCGCGATGAGCCAGGGCAACGGCGACAAGGCTGGCGTGGGGCATATGTACCGGCGGGGCGTAGTGATGAACCTGACCAACCCCAAGGTGGTGATCTTTTTCCTCGCGTTCCTGCCGCAGTTCGTCGCACCGGACCGTGGCCATATCGCGCTGCAGATCATGGTGCTCGGCGTGGTCTTCATCATCGCCACCCTGCTGGTCTTTTCCATCATCGCCTACTGCTCGGCCATGTTCGGCGCCCTGCTGCTGCGCTCGGCACGCGCGCAGCGTGTGCTGAACTGGTTTGCGGGGGTGGTGTTCCTGGGGCTGGCCGCGCGGCTGGCTACGTCGAGGATGTAGGGGAGCGCTTGGGGTTCGGCGTTTTGATGTCCCGTTCCGCTGATTCGTACGCAAAATCTGTTGAGCTTGGAGCAGGAACAGTAGGTCGGGGGCGGTATGCGATGTGTGTTGCTTGTAGCCCGCTGACGCGGGAACGTCTCTTGTGGGTGGGGTTTTGATGCTTCTAGCTGCTGTCGCGGCTGTACGGGGTTGGCCGATTTAGAACGTGTGAGATGTTACTTCTCTTTACTCGTAAAGAGAAGTAACCAAGAGAAAGCGATCCTTGCAGGAGGCTGGACGACGTCATTGGGGACCCCAACGATTTCGTCGTCAGGCCCGGGGTTTTAATGGACTCGTGCCGTTACCAGTTTAGATCGTCACGACGCTGCCAATGCCCAGGGTTTCGTGGTGGCCCCCAACGGTAGCTACCGCCACGAATTTCAATCCGTCTGTCGCTCGCGGTGCGGGCGGCCACGAAGTTGCAAGCGTCCCGTTTCCGTCGTGGGCGCGGTGGCACCGCTGGAACAGTTCTGAGAGATTCACCACCGCGCCCACCCCACCACGAAACCATCATGGCGTGATATATCGTGGCGATTCGGACCGGTGCCGGCAGATGTGTGAACGAGCAGGGATGCCGCTACCGAGCAGCCTCACCACGAAACCAGCGTCATTTGCTGGGTCGTGGTCCTTTAAACCGGTAACGGCACGAGTCCATTAAATCCCGGGGCCTGACGACGAATCCACCGGGCTGCTCAACCCCGAAAAGCCAGCCTCCTGCAAGGATCGCTTTCTTTTGGTTACTTCTCTTTACGAGTAAAGAAAAGTGACATCTCACACGTTCTAAAACGCCAATACCGTACAGCCGCGACAGCAGCCAGAAGAAATAAAGCCCCGCCCACAACACACCCCCCGCGTAACCGGGCCACGCCAAACAGCCGTCTCACCCTCTCCCACATCACCCCCAAGCATACGTGGTGATGAACCAGAACGCCCCCTTCTTCAGTTCGGCACTTGCGGCCGCCTCGCTGCCGCGCGCTCCCTCCTTCCCCTCCGCTTTCCCCGCTCGCTGGGGCGCCGCCGTCAACCTCCACCTCCCATCGGGCCGGCGCTTTGGCTGCGCGAGCTGTCGGCGGCGTTGTTTTCTGCCCACGCATTGTGAGAGAAATGTAATGAAACGAAAAAAATCCGCAAACCCGCATTCGACACGCCCGTCTTATCCGACGGGCTATCTCAGCGTGATTTCAATCCGCCCTCAATCTGAATTCAAGAACTCTAATTCGGAATTTTCCGCAAATTCTTAAGACCCGTCTGATTCCCCTAGCGACGTTGCCCAATTTACTATCCCCCTTCGGTCGTTGCGCCTTTGGCAAGTAGCGCAGCAATAGCCCCGCAAGACACCCACTCATTGGGTGTCTACGGTAGCAACCAATCCTATTGTTTCGGAGCGTGATTGCATGGGTAGTCGATTGCCATTTTCCTCTCGTACCGTCACCGTTTCCGGTGCCGGCCTGCCGGAACTGCTGGGACAGCCGCTGCTGGTGTTTTCCAGGCTGTCCGGCACCGAGGGCATCAATGCCCTGTTCGAATACGAACTGGACCTGAAGACGCCCGACGACCGCAATGCGCTGTACGGCCCGGCGGGCGATTTCGACCTCGAAGCCATGCAGGGCCAGGAGTTGACCATCAGCATCGAGCTGGACGGCTCCGGCACCGGCATGGCGGGCGGCTTTGGCAAGGGCGTGCGTGAAATTACGGGCATCGTCACCGACGTGCGCGGTCCCTTCCATGAAAACGAGCGCATCCGCTACCGCCTGACGCTGCGCCCGTGGCTGTGGCTCGCCACGCTCACCAGCACCTTCAAGCGATACCAGAACATGACGGTGCTGGAAATCGTGGAAGCGGTGTTGAGCAAATACACCTTCCCAGTCGAGCGCCGGCTTTCACTCATCGCGTACCCAAAGCGCGAGTATCAGCTACAGGCCGGCGAAACGGACTACCAGTTCGTACGCCGCCTGCTCGCGGAATGGGGGATCAATTTCCATTGGGAATTCTCCGAGGGCCACCATCGCATGGTGCTGACCGACGGCAACGGCGCCTTCCTGAATATCCCCAGCCCCGCCTACGAAACGATCAGCTGGTATCCCTCCTCGGACCGCGTGGACGAAGAACACCTCTATGAATTCGAGGTCCGAGACCGGCTCATCCCGGGAGAATGGGCGCACGGGGACTACGACTTCAACCACCCACGCGCGAACCTGAACGTTTCGGCCGCTGACCCGCGCGACACCAGCCACGCGACTCAGCAGCTCTATTCCTGGCCGGGAGACTTTTCCGAGCCCGCGACCGGCAGCGATGCCCGCCAGGAGGGCGACATGCTGGCGCGCATCCGCATGGAAGCGATCCGGCAGCAAGCCTTCCGCGTGCGCGGCAAGGGCAATGTGCGCGCGATGGCGCCAGGGCACACCTTCACGCTCGAGCGCTTCCTGCGTACGAAGGCGAACCGAGAGTACCTGATCTTTGCCACGTACCTCCTGATCGAGGACGTAGGTGAGTTCGCCGGCAGCGGCCAGCAATGGCGTTGCGAAGTGGAATTCCAAGCGCAGCCGACCAGCGAGATCTTCCGGCCTGAAACCGTGGAGAAACCCAGGATCGGCGGCTATCACGTCGCCAGGGTTGTCGGCCCGGCCAATACGGAAATCTGGTGCGACAACTTTGGCCGCATCAGAATCGAGTTTCCCTGGGACCGCTACGGGAACAATGACGAAAACAGTTCCTGCTGGGTCCGCGTCGCGGATTTCGCCTCGGGCAACCGCTTCGGCAGCACGCACCTCCCGCGCATCGGCCAGGAAGTGATTGTTGACTACCTGGGCGGCGACCCGGACCGGCCGATCATCGTCGGGCGCGTCAACAACCAGCTGAACCTGCCGCCATGGGACTTGCCGAACCAGTTCGCCTTGTCCGGCTACCAGAGCAAGGAACTGTTCGGCTATGGCCGCAACCACACGCTTTACGACGATACCCAAGGCCAGCAGCAGGTACAGGTGGCGTCGGACCACCAGAGCAGCTTGCTCGCGCTCGGCCACAACGTCCGGGTGAAGGATTTCGAAGGACGCAAGGACAAGCGCGGCGAAGGGTTCGAGCTGCGCACCGATGCGCATGGCGCGCTGCGCGCCGCGCTCGGCATGCTCATCACCACCTTCTCTCGCCTGCATGCCGAAGGCAACGCGATGAACGTACGCGATGTTGTTCAGTTGCTCGAAAGCGCGCAGGACATTGCCGCCACCCTGGGGGAGAAAGCGACCGAAGCCCATGCCCAGGACGGCGAGCAGCCGGAAGTTGCCAAGCGGCTGGAAGCGCAAACGGCGCAAATCAAGGGCGGAGGCGATCTCAAGGAATTCACCGCGCCCCACCTGGTATCGGCCAGCCCCGCCGGCATCGTCTCCACCGCTGCCGGTTCCACGCATATCGCCAGCGGCGGCGACACCGCGCTCACCACCGGGGAACACCTGTCGGTGACCACCGGCGGCGGCTTCTTTGCCAGCGTGCGCAAGGCGCTGCGCCTGTTCGCCTATGAGGCCGGCATGAAACTGGTCGCCAACATGGGAGACATCGACCTGCAAGCCCTGAAGAACAACATCAACCTGCTGGCAAAACTCAAGATCACGCTCACGGCCGACGAGATCCGCATCCAGGCCAAGGAAAAGCTGCTGCTGGCCGGGGGTGGGAGCTACCTGCGCCTGGACGGCAACATCGAGCACGGCACCAACGGCAGTTTCACCGTTCACGCCGCCAGCAAGCTCCTGACCGGGCCAAACAGCCTGCCGATGGAACTGAACACGAAACAGGTGTGCATCGAATGCCTGATCCGAGCCGCCGCGCGCAACACCGCCCTGATGCTGCGCTAACCACCAGACCGCCATGAGCCAAGCCGACCCCATCTTTATCTATGTTCTTGCCGACGGTGCGCAACACCACGCTCAGGTTGGCGACCTGATCCGCCAGGCGTCGGCGCATCGCAACGTCTATGCCGGCCTGCCCGAGGAGAAAGCCGGCGATGCGTCCCTGTTTCTCGCGCATGTCGCCGACGCCGAGGAGCCTTGGCTCGCGAAGCTGGATGAACTCGACCTGCTCGCGCCCTGCATCTCGCTGATCTGGAGCCGCGCCGGGATTGACGCACTGGCCACGCATCTGCAGCAATTCCTGATCGCCGATATTGGCGACGGCATGGGCGTCATGCTGCGCTACTTCGATCCCCGCAACCTCAAGACCACCATGACGCTATGGGGCGAGGACACGACGCAAAAGCTGATGGCCCCCATCCTGCAATGGAAATATCGCGGGCACGAGCCGGAGTGGCAGCGCCTGGACGGCCCCATGAACGGGCATACGGTGCAGACTGCCCCGGTTGCCATCCGCTTCGGCCAGCAGCAAGTCGATGCCTTCATGGCGCACAGCGAGCCGGATCAGTTGCTGGGCACGCTCGTGGAAAACGGCACGGTGCCAGCGGATGGCCCCTATCTGCCCCGCTTCCGGGACTTTCTGGCGCGCTATCGGCGCGTCACGCGGTGGCACCTCACCGAACCCGCGGACCGCTTGCGCTATTGCGAGCACTCGTATCAATACGGGCTGGAATTCGATCTGTATCCGGAAGTATGCAGTGCGCTGAAGTCCCGTGCCGAAAGTGGCGAAGGGTTCGGCGACTGCATGGATCGCATCCCCGATTACGTGTGGAACAGCCTGCGTAGGAAGCTGGTTGCCACGTCAGAGACTGGGGAGACGAAGTGAGTCGAGTTAATACATGGGCGCATGGGCATGTGAAGCGCCGGCTTGCATTGATGGTGCTGTTGGGTGCGTGCGTTTCGCTGTTCGCTTGCTCCGAGGAATGGCGTGCAGGCGAGCACAGCGCGACCAAAAAGGAAGAGAAATATGCCGGAGGCGTTAGCGGCCTGAACTACTCATCGGATGCCATCGAGGGCTTCAGCGTCACCGGGCCACGTGGCATGAACGGCGGGGGGGCCAATATGGGCCCGGCATACAAGGATGGGCCGGCCACTGCTGGGGAAATGTGCTGCATCGGGATTCCGAAGCACTGGCAGCCCGATACCAAACTCGAAATCGAGTGGGTACGCGATCGCTTTCCCTACAGCCATGAAAACAGAACCGGCGCAGTAGTAATGAAAGCGACCGTGACTGTGCCTCAGTATGCGCCGAAGACATCCGGGTTTTTTGCCATTTTCCTACCAGGAGATCGCGTGAAAGTCATGGTGGGAGACGGCAATGCCAATGGGAACAACGATGTCAATATCAGACCTCCCGATGACGACCCATTTGTCGTCCAAGGGGTACTCGATGAAGCCTTGACGAAGGAACTACAGGAGAGCTTCAAATGAGCGTAAGGAGAGAAAGCCTACGACAACGGAGAAATTCCAAACCCGGATGGACGGCGCGCGCTGCCACCTCGGAGACTGGAGAGACAAAGTGAATCGAGTTAATACATGGACGCATGCGCGCATGAAGCGCCAGCTTGCGATGATGCTGCCGTTGGCTGCATGCTTGTCGCTGTCTGCCTGCTCCGAGGAACGGCCCATTGGCAAGCCGCCCAATCACGCCAGCGCGACCAAAAAGGAAGAGAGATATGGCGGAGGCGTTAGCGGCCTGAACTACTCATCGGATGCCATCTATCGCTTCAGCGTCAGCGGGCCACGTGGCATGAACGGCGGGGGTGCCAACATGAGCCCGGCATATAAGGATGGGCCTGCCACTGCTGGGGAGATGTGCTGCATCGGGATTCCGAAGTACTGGCAGCCAAATACCAAACTCGAAATCGAGTGGGAGCGGGATCGCTTTCCCTACAACCATGAAAACAGAACCGGAGCGGCAGTAATGAAGGCGATTGTTACGGTGCCAGAGTATGGGCCGAAGACCTACGGATTCTGGGCCATCTTCCTGCCAGGTGATCGCGTCAAGGTGGTAGTCATGGACGGCAACGCAAACGGCAATAACTCGGTACGGAAAAGGCCAGCAGACAGCGACCCGTTTGTTGCCCAAGGGGTACTCGATGAAGCATTGACGAAGAAACTACAGGAGCGTTTCAAATGAGCGTCCTGCGCTGGCCTGGTGCGATGCCGGAAACGAACAAGGGCCGACTTCCCGAAGGAGAGAAAGCCTACAACAATGGAAAAATGCGTGTAGTCGATCCGCTGGGCGACTGCGAGCAGACCATCCACATCAACCTTTTCTTCGACGGCACCAACAACAACGATGACCCCAACAACAAATGGCGTGATTCCAACCATGGAACGCACACCAATGTGGCCAGGCTGTTCAGAGCCAGCAAGCATAGACCAGAGAACGGTGTCTTCAGTTACTACATCGTTGGGGTGGGCACACCATTCCCCGAGATCGGCGAAGAGACTTACAGCAGCGCAGGAAAAGCGCTGGCTGCGGGATTCTCCAAGCGCTGCGTTTGGGGCTACACGCGAGTGTTGAATGCGCTTCATGCTGCGATGGCGCCCGAATCGGAATCTAGAATCATTGAGGACAGGGACGCAGCCAAAATTTGCTCTACGCTCGATGCAAATCTGTACTCCTTCAAGCTCGCGGAAAGAGAGAAGCACCTCGGCAGCATTCATGAGGCCGTGGTCCGCAGTTGCCAGCGCAACCGCCTGATCAAGAAGGCCTACATCAACGTCTTCGGCTTCTCGCGCGGCGCGGCGGGCGCCAGGGTCTTTGTCAGCAGGCTGATCAAGCGCTGGGCCAAGAACGGGAAACTGATCGACAGGATTCCCTATGAGGTGAATTTCATGGGGCTGTTCGATACGGTGGCATCGGTTGGGCCGCCGGACTCCACCCGTGCCGCCGTGGATTCCGAGAAATTTGACGGACACTTCAGCTGGTCCGGTGGTGGCGCGCTGAACATCCCGCCGCAAGTGCGGCGCTGCGTGCATTTCTTCTCGATTCACGAACAGCGCATGAGTTTTCCGCTGGACTCGATCCGGCAAGGCAAGCGCTATCCGGCGGATTTCGTCAGGCTGCTGGAAGTGGCCTATCCCGGTGTTCATTCGGACGTGGGCGGCAGCTATGCGCCTGGCGACCAGGGCAAGTCCACCAAGGGCGAGGGACACAGGCTGGGCAAGATCCCCTTGCATGACATGTACATCGAGGCTCTGAATGCCGGCGTTCCTCTACGTCTGGATAAGGACGGCGACGACGATCGCATGGACGACTCGCATCTGCAAGACTTCTCCATCGATCCCGCCGTCGCCAAAGCCTTCAACGACTGGCGCGCCAAGCTGCCCGCCGTGGATAGCCTGGAGCAGGCACTGGAATTCGGGCTGCGGCAGAACCTGCAATGGCGTGCGCTGCGGGCACGCTACCACACGGGCCATTACCTCACCAATCAACCTTTCTATCGGTTCTGCGCGGACAAGCGCGAAGACAGGAAGACCCCTCACGCGCTAAGGACGGAAGCCGACAGGAGGCGGAAGACCGACCCCGAAATTGAACGGTTAAAGAAGGAGAACGCCGAACTGGACAGCAAGATGAAGCTGTTGAAGGCGCGTGCCAGTTCCCGGCGGGCGATCCCGCAGATCATGGCCGACATGAAGGAGCTGGGGGACATCAAGGCCAGGATCGCGGCCAACGAAGCCGCCATTCTGGCGCGCGAGGTGGCCATTCTTGCCGAGGTGGCCGGCAAGAAGCCGGAAGATTGCCGGCCCGGCGAAGGCGCGGACGAACTGGTGACCAATGACCGCACGGACCTGCTCGAAGCGGCTGAGGAATTTCAGTTGCTGCTGGGCTTTCTACACCCGGATCAGCAAGCCAGTCTCAATGTCAAGACGCAATCCGTCGAACGGTGGTTCTCGTTCGAAGACTTTCGCAAGGGTGGCATCGGGCCGGGCGGCGCGATCGTTGGCACGTGGGAAAAATCCGGCATGCACCTGTGCGTGCCGCGTGCCGACCGCCCGATGACGGATTCGGCCAGCGTGGCGCTGGTAGCGCCGGATGCAATGGTATCCACGGCGGCTCTCAGGAAGTACTACGCCGTTGACGACGTGCTGGTGGAGCCCGCCCGCGAAATGGTCGCCTACCTGAGAGCAACCACCGCCGCCAAGGCGGTGGATGAATTTGCCTTGCGCGAGAGAGCCGCCGTCGAGATGTTCGACAACTACATCCATGACAGCCGCGCCTGGTTCCGTGTGCCCCACTTCCATGAGTACGCGCCCGGCGGATATGGATGGGCACGTACGGTCTTTGTCGGGGATGACGAGAAGATCCGGCACCTTGGCATGACTGGGGGCGCGCAAAGGCGCGCGGCATAGCAGAAGGCCGTTCGCATTGCCACGGCAACCAGCGCATCGGCCAACGCATCAACCAGCACTTTAAGCAGCACTTTAAACAGCGCGTCAACCCGCGCTTCAACCTGGGAAACACATATGAACTACACCAACTCTCAACAACCTTCCTTCGCCTTTGTGGCCGCCTCCTGGGCTGCGCTTTTGGCGGGCATTCTTGCCTTCCTGATCGGCCTGTTCAATGCCGACATGCAACTCAATGAAAAAGGCTATTACTTCACCGTCTTGGTGTATGGCCTGTTCGCCGCCGTCTCCGTGCAGAAGTCCGTCCGCGACAGGCTGGAGGGCATTCCTGTCACGGGGATTTACTATGGGCTGAGCTGGCTGTCCGTGCTGCTGGCAGTGCTCTTGCTGTGCGTCGGGCTGTTCAATGCCACGCTTGCCTTGAGCGAGAAGGGCTTTTATGCCATGTCGTTTGCGCTGGCCCTGTTTGGCGCAATCGCCGTGCAGAAGAACACCCGCGACACCCAGGCAGCAAGGCCGACGTCCATCAATGCCGATGCGGTCCGCATCATCAATGACGGTGCCGCCCCCGGCCAGGTGGACGAGGCATGACCGCGTGGCTGGACAAGGACGCCCCCCCGCCGCAGCGGGGGCAGCAGGCGCCCGGCTCCTCCGTGAAGCTGGCCGTGACAGGCCAGGAGAAGCAGGAGGCCGACCCGACGCCCCTGCCCGCGGGCAAGACCATCGAGGCCCGCGTCGCCGAGATTGACGGCACGCCCAATCCCCTGCTGGGAGCCGCCCGGCGGCTGCTGCGGGCGCTGGCCGACATGCCGCCCATACTGGAGGAGCGCGGTACGGTGGAGCGGCTGCGCGCCCTGCTGGAGCAGGAACTGCGCACTTTCCAGGCTGTGTGCGACCGGCTGAACATCGACCGCGGGCACACCACCGGCGTGCATTACGCGCTGTGCACGGCGCTGGACGAGGCCGTGGCCCATACCGAATGGGGCGGCGGCAGCGCCGCCTCGCTCGGCGCGTGGCCGGGCAGCGCCTTGGCATCAACCTTTCACCAGGACTGCGAGGGTGGCGTCAAGGTCTTTCTCATCCTGGGCCGGCTGGTGGACTCGGTGGCCGAGAACATCGGCCCCATCGAGGTCTACTACCATATCCTGTCGCTGGGGTTCGAGGGGCGGTATCGCGGCGTGGCGGACGGCGAACGACAGCTGCGCCATATCCGGAGCCGCCTGCTGGAGGCAATCAACAAGCACCGTGACCCGGTGCCCGAGGCGCTGTCGCCGAACGTGCAGCCCGCACCGCCGGGACGCTTCCAGCACCTGGGCGGCATCCCCATCTGGGTGACCTGGGTGCTTGGCCTGCTGGTTGTTTCGGGCATGGCCGGCTATTACAAGTACCAGCTGACGCTCCGGGAGCGCGACCTCGTGCAGCAGATTGTCGCGATCGGCAATATGAAGCCACCGCCGCCACCAAAGGCGCTGCGCCTCGCCCAGTTGCTGAAGGATGAGATCGCGCGCGGCGTGGTCGCGGTCAAGGACGACGACCGCCGCAGCACCGTGACATTCCGGGGCGACGCTATGTTCGGCGCCGGAAAAGCCGAGGTCAGCAAAACGCTGATGCCAACGCTGGACAAGGTCGCATCCGAGATCAAGCAGCTGCAGGGCATGGTGCAGGTGACCGGCCACAGCGACAACCAGCCGATCAAGAGCGCGCGCTATGCATCGAACCAGGCCCTGTCCGAGGAGCGCGCCGCCGTGGTCAGTGAGTACCTGGCCCGCAAGGGCGTCGCCAAAGGGCGCCTTGAAGCCATCGGCAAGGGCGACACCGAACCGCTGACGGACAACAAGACCCCTGCAGCCCGCGCGGCAAACCGGCGCGTGGAAGTGGTGGTGACTCAGTAACGCAGGAGCAGTCGGAATGCCAGGAACACTTATCAAGAAGGGCGACAAGACCAGCCATGACGGCGTGGTCATTTCCGGGGCCGAGGACGACCTGCTCGACGGGCAGCCCATGGCGCGCCTTGGCGACCTCGTGGACTGCCCCGAACGCTACCCGGACGGGCGACCGCACGGGGTCAACAAGATCATCACTGCAACCTCTGGCCTGATGAGTGGCACCCGTCCCGTGGCCTGTGAGGGCGACCGCACCGAATGCGGCTGCGTGCTGATCGGCAGCTCAGACGCCATGGCAGGCCAGCTGTGAAGCCGCGACACGTTGCCCCCAGCAGTGTCCGAATCACGCCGCCCATTCCAAATCCGTTCCTGCACAAGGCGATATGAACCCAAAAATCAACTGGCTGAAAACCATCCAGCATTCCTACGTCTCGGCATTCCAGGTCTTGACTGGACTTCCACGCCTCGTGGGCTTGACAGTTGCAGTCCTTAGCGCCGTTTCCTGCTGGATTGCCCGCCTCAGAGACGGCGGAATGTCGACCATGGATTTGCTGGTCCTGTTCACCGGCCTACAAACGATTGTTGCAGTTCCCTTGCAGTTGGGAGGCTATCGTCTTCTGTTGCTAGGGAAGACAACGAAAAGCTGGTCAAGCAAGACAACCGAGTTCTGCCTGCTCACCGTAGCCGAGAGTATCGGCAACTTCCTCGTCATGCTCGCCATGCTATTTCTGACAGTACGGATCTTGAGATCGCCAACCTGGGGAGTTGTCGCTATCGTGCCGGTTCTGGCAATCGGCTGCGGCTTCTTGTACGCCCGCCTGACCCTGATGCTGCCCGCATTGGCCATCGATGCACGAAATGCGTCCTTTAGGCAGATATGGGACATGAGCCGCGGGCGCGTTTGGTCTGTCCTGGCAACAATCACTGTGACCACGTTTCCCGTGTACGTTGTTCTGCACTTTTCCCGGTGAGCAACCCGACCGAAGCATTCCGCAATATCACGCTGCTTGACGCTGTGCTGTACTCCATGGTCTGCGTATCGTCAAACCTGCTCAGTATCGGCGCGCTCGCGGCCCTTTACCGCTGGCTGGCACCAACGCCAGCAAATCAATGCGCCGACGCTGCGCAGCTACTATGACTTTCTGGACCGCGAGAGCGGCAAGATGGCTAGGCCCGCGCCGCAGCCAGGAAGCCGCGCCATGGGTCAAACGCGCAGACGGTGCGCTTACACGGGAACTACGCCCAGGCGTATCCTGCGTGGTCCATCCCGACGCGCGCGTCGAACTGAACCTGGAAACCTTTGCCGGGATCGAGATAGCCGAGCCGTGGGAAGTCCTCGGGCGAGAGCAAATCAGCATCGCGGGCATTGACTCGCACGACGTGCGGTTCCTGGACGGCGGGCGTGTGCAATATGCCATCAATTCGCGAGGCCAGTTGGTCGATTTCCGCGCCAAGGGCGTGACTGTTCGGGTGTCGCCCGACAATCGCGTGATCCTGCTGACGACACGCCCCGACAGACAGACCGGTGTTGCGGCCCGGTGCGCGGCTCACCGGCAATCGCTGGTGGTCAGCGGTGGCCTGGCCCTCGCATTCGCACTCGGATGGCTGATGCCGTCGCTGCCGGCAATCTCCGGACCGTTCGCTGCCGGCTCGCTGCTGATACTCGGCTTGATGGTGTCTGCTGCCGTCGTGGCCAGGAAGTATCCGTCCAGGGGACCCGTCGTTGCAGCCACCTGCTTTGCCATCCTCTGGCCTCTCACGTGGTGCCTGACACGGGAGATGGCCGATGCGATGGGCGTACCACCGGCTCCCAGCACATGGTTGGACAGCCCATGGCTGCTGTTCGGTGTCGAGGCCGGCCTGCTCGCCCTGTTGATGATCCATGTACTCCGAATTCAGGACCAGACCACTGCCTATGCGGGCCTGCGCGAACTTGCTCCGCCCAGAAACCACACCTTGTGATTCTCGGGAACAAGTCACTTCTGACACGCGCCGCAGACACCGTTTGAAAACAGGGCTATCCGATGCCTATCTCATCAAATCGCTGCCGCATGCCGCATCTCCCTGGCTCTCACCGCTGCACATGCAAGCGCTGCCCCTCCCGGGTGGTGTTCTCCTCCTTGCCCACAAGAAGCGCCGCAGCCGATTGCCGGCCGAGGACCGGACCACTCTGGAAGGACGCATCATCAATGCCGAGCTCAGGCGGCGCAAAGGCAGGGTTGCCACAAAGGGATGCGGCTGCCACCCTCCATCCCTGCCCCGGGGCCTAATCCCGCCCACCTCCAAACACCCGCTTCACCCTCTCCCACATCACACCCAGCATCATCGATACCGGGTTCATCTGCGTGGCCTGGCTGCGCTCGCTCTCCGACAACGACGGGTCCATCTTGCGGGCGACGTTCTTGCCGAAGTCCGCCATCATGCGCCGGACGAAATCGCGCACCAGCCCCGAGCGGGAGAACTGCGCCAGCGGGCCCTGCAGGGAGTACTGCAGGTCGATCAGCACTTCGGTCTCGCCCGCCGATATCGCCTGCAGCACATAGGTGATGTCGCCGGCGGCCTTGGAGTTGCTCAGCGAATCCTGCCCCGCGCCCTTGAGCACGCCGCGCCGGTTCGTGTCGTCGCGCTCCAGCCGCGCCGCGCCGTTGAAGCGCGCCGCCATCGGCCCGAACTTGATCGCCACATGCCCCTTGACGCGATCGCCGTCCTGCTCGGTGAGCGCCGCGCCTGGCAGGCAGCTTGCCACCGCCGGCAGGTCCGCCATGAAGCGCCACACGTCATCTGCCGGGAACGGCACCTTGAAGCTGCCGTCAATGCGCGACCAGCCTTTTTTGTCGGCGCTGCGCTCGGCTTCTTCCTTGGCGGCAGGCTCGGCGTGGGCCTGGACAGCGCTGTCGGCCGCAGGCGTGAAGCAGACGAATTCGCGCTTCACGGTCGCTGCTACGGCTTGCACCTCATTGCCCGTTGCAGGCGGCTTGCGCTGCGCCAGCACGGAGCTGATCGCGGCCACGATTCCCATATAGCCCGTGCAGCGGCAGAGGTTGCCCGATAGCTCATGGCGGATGGTTGCCTCGTCGGCATCCGGCAGCCGCAGCACAATGTCGCGCGCGGTGGCCAGCATGCCGGGCGTGCAGTAACCGCATTGCAGCGCGTGGTGCTGGTTGAACGCGGCGCGCAGGTCGCGCATGACGGGGTCGTCGTCATAGCCTTCGATGGTCACCACCTTGCTGCCGGCGCAGGCGCTGGCAAAGGTGATGCACGAGCGCACGGGCTTGTCGTCGACCAGCACGGTACAGGCGCCGCAAACCCCGTGCTCGCAGCCCAGGTGGGTGCCGGTCAGGCCCTGTGCGTCGCGCAGGAAGTCGCCCAGGTGGGTGCGGTGCGCGCAGGCGCCGGCAGCGGCGCGGCCATTGATCGTCAGTGCGATGGTTTCCACTGTGGCCCTCAGTTGAAAAGTTGTTCGATGCAGCGCGTGACGGCTGCGCAGCAGAGCTTGCGGTCGATCGCATCCTTGGCCGGCGTGGCTTGCGTCACGGCGGCCAGCACGGCCTGCGGCGTGAGCGCGGCGGGGCCTTGCTCGGCCATGTCGTGGGCGAGGCCGCGCAGCAGCGCCGGCGCGCCGTCGAGCGCGCCCAGCGCGATGCGGGCGAAGCGCGTGGACGGATCGAAGTACGCGGCGCAGCTGGCCTCGGCGAACTCGCCAGTCTTGCGGCACAGCTTGTAGTAGCCCCAGCGTGCCGTATCGGGCTGGCTCGGCACATCGACAGCACAGATCAGCTCGCCTTCGGTGAGCGCCGTGGTGTACGCACCCAGCATGAACTCCGTCATGGGGACGATGCGCGTGCCGGCCTTCGATGCAAGCTCGATCTGCGCGCCAATGGCGGTCAGCGCCACCACCCAGTCCGCCGCGGGATCGGCGTGCGCCAGGCTGCCGCCGATGGTGCCGCGATTGCGGATGGCGCGGTAGGCGATGCCGCGCGCCACGGATTGCAGCATGCCGCCGCGCAGTGCCGGGAATTCGCCATCCTCGATCTGCGCATGGGTGACCGCCGCGCCGATGCGCACGCGATCCTGCCGCGTGGTGACCGTGCGTAGCTCGGCGAGCTTCGACAGATCGTAGATGGCATCGGGGCGCGTCAGGCGCAGGTTAAGCATCGGCCCCATGGACTGCCCGCCGCCCATGACCTTGGCGTTGTCGGTGCGGTCCGCCAGCTCGGCGCAAGTGGCGGCCAGCGTGGGGGCCGCGTGATAAGTGAATGCAGCTGCTTTCATGATGGTTCAGGCCGCCTCTCTGGTTGGCGTGGTCTGCGGCTTCCGGGCTTGCTCGGCGCGAGCCAGCGCTTCAAGCACCTTGCGCGGCGTGAGCGGCGTCTCCAGCAACTCCACGCCGAACTGCCCCAGCGCGTCGTTGACCGCGTTGAAGATGGCCGCGGGGGGCGCGATGGCGCCGCCCTCGCCCATGCCCTTGGCGCCGAATTCCGTATGCGGCGACGGCGTCTCGAAATGGTGGATGCGGATCGAGGGGATTTCGGTCGGGCCAGGCAGCATGTAGTCGGCCAGCGTGGAGGCCAGCGGCTGGCCGTTGCCGTCGTAGCGCATCTCCTCGAACATGGCCGTGCCGATGCCTTGCGCCACGCCGCCATAAGTCTGCCCTTCCACCACCATGGGGTTGACCATGGTGCCGCAGTCTTCCACCACCACGTAGTCGAGGATCTCGACGTGGCCGGAATCGGTGTCCACCTCCACCAGCGCGGCGTGGGTGGAGTACGTGAAGCTGCCGGTATCCACGTTGGGCTTGTAGCCCATGGTGGTTTCCAGCCCGGTGGGATCCACATTGGCGGGCAGCCGCTGCGGGTTGATATACCAGGCGTTGGCGATTTCGCTGATCGGCACGGCAGCGTCGCCCGCCTTGACCGAACCACCAGCCAGCGTCGCCTCGTCCTCGGGACGCTGCAGCATATGCGCGCCGATCTTCAGCAGGCGCGGCACCAGGGCCTTGCAGGCGCGCGATACCGCGCCGCCCGACATCACCAGCGAGCGCGAAGCATAGGTGCCGGTGGAGAACGGCGTCACACCGGTGTCCCCGTGCACGACCTTCACGCGCGACACATCGATGCCGAGGATCTCGTGCGCGATCTGGGCAAAGGTAGTCTCCATGCCCTGGCCATGCGAGTGCACGCCGACGCGCACTTCCAGCCCGCCATCCGGCGTGATGCGCACGGTGGCGGAATCGAAGCCGGGAATCACCGGCGTGCCCCAGGCGGCGAATACCGAGGTGCCGTGCGCCGATTGCTCGGTGTAGGTGCCAAAGCCCACGCCGAGATAGCGCGAGCCCGCCGAAGGATCGTTCAGCCTTTGACGCTGGCGCTCACGGATGCGCGCCAGCCCGATCATCTGCGCGGCCTTGCGCACGCTGGCCGGGTAGTCTCCGCCATCGAAGTGCTTGTTGGTGACGTTGACATAGGGCATGGATTCCGGCTGGACCAGGTTCTCGCAGCGGATCTCCCACGGCTCGCGCTTGACCTCGCGCGCCAGCGCATCCATCAGCAGTTCCATGGCAAAGCACACGCCCGTGCGCGCCACGCCCCGGTACGGGACAAAGCCGGGCTTGTTGGTGGCCAGGCATTCCGTGATGCAGCGGTAGCCGTCGAAGGCGTACGGCCCCGGCAGGTTGCCGATGGCCTGGCCGGGTTCAAGGCCGATGGTGAAGGGCCACACCGAGTAGGCGCCGCCGTCGATGGCGATCCTGGCGTCCAGCGCCAGCAGGCGCCCGCGCGCGTCGGCGTAGGCCGTGACCTCGTAGTGGTGCTCGCGCGAGTTGGCGCCCGCGGTCAGGTGCTCGCGCCGGTCTTCGATAAAGCGGAACGGCTTGCGGTACGTCATGGCGAGCCAGGCGATGCACAGCTCCTCTTGCTGCAGCACGCACTTGTAGCCAAAGGCGCCACCCACGTCGGGCGAGATCACGCGGACTTTTTCCTGCTCCAGGCCCAGGCAATGGCTAAGCACCGTGCGGATCATGTGCGGCACCTGAGTGGCGCTGTAGACGATCAGCTGGTCGAACTGGTGGTCCCAGTAGGCCAGCACGGCCTTGCCTTCCATCGGCACCATGCACTGGCGCGCCAGGTCGATCTTGCGGCTGACCACCACGGAGGCCGTCTTGCTGAGCGCGTCGAAATTCTTGTCGGCGGTGAGTGTGAGGAAGTGATTGTCTTTCCAGTGCTCGTGCACGCGCGTGGTGCCGCTTGCCTGCCGCGCACCATCGACATCGGTGAGCGCCGGCAGCTCATCGAGCTCCGCGACAATGCGCTCGGCGATGTCCTCGGCCTGCGCGCGGGTCGGCGCGAAGGCCATGGCGATGGGCTCGCCGACAAAGCGGACCTTGCCGGCGGCCAGGGGCGGCTGCGCCGACTGCTGGTATGAGGGGAAAGCCGAGTCGGCCACGATATCGAGCGCGCCATGCATATCGTCCCGCCCGATCACCGCATGCTCCAGCCCTTCCGGCTTGTGCAGCGCCAGCAGCCGCGCATGCGCCATGGGGCTGCGCAGGAACGCAACCTCCTGCAGGCCGGGCATGGCGATGTCGGCGACGAAGCGGCCCTTGCCATGCAGGTGGCGCGCGTCCTCCTTGCGCGCCACGCGCGCGCCTACGCCCTGCCCGCCTTGCTTCTCGATGTGGTCTTTGTCCATACATTTCTCCAGCCCGGGCTTGCCGCCGTCCGTGACTGCTTTGTGGGGTTCGTGGGGTTCGTGGGTAGCGGATTGCCCGGTAACCAGCAAGTCGGCAAGCAATTTCCGTGCACCTGCCTGATCGCACGTCCAGCGGCACATATTCAGTGCACTGAGCTTATCGACACATTGGCGAAACGGGCGGCGCCCGTCAATTGGGGCTTCAGCCGATGCAGTGCCCGGTGCGCATCGCCCTGCGCACCGGGCACTGCTCACAGCCGGGCCAGCGCCGCCAGCGCCTGCTCACGCGGCATCACGGCGGCGTACTTCTGCTCCATGTCGAACAAATTGGCCGCGTGCGGCTGGAGCGCGCGGTCGCCCACGCAGTCCGACACCACCAGCGGGCGGAACCCGTGCGACATGGCATCGACCACGCTGGCGCGCACGCAGCCGCTGGTGACCGCGCCGGCCACCACCAGCGTGCGCACGCCGCGCTGCGTCAGCCACGCCGCCAGCGAAGTGCCGAAGAAGGCGGACGGCACGGTCTTGCGCACCACCAGTTCGCCATCGCGCGGGGCCAGCTGCGCAACGATCGCGCTGGCCGGCCCATGCTCCTTCAGCGTCAGCAGGCCGGGCACCTTCAGCGTGAAGATGTTGTGGTCGCCGTCGTCGTCGGCAAACACGATGCGGCTGTGCGCCACCGCCCAGCCCTGTTCCCGCGCGCTGGCCAGCAGGGGCACCGTGTTGGCGATGGCCTCGGCGATATTGCCGCCGCCGAACATCGCCGGATCGGCGAAGCCGTTGACGAAGTCGACGATCAGCAGGCCTACGGGGCCCTGTAGCGGCAGTTGGGTGCCGAAGCCCTGGCGCTCGTAGGTGGGGAGTTCGCCATGTCTCGTCATTTGCTGTTCCATCCGTCCAGTACCTTGCCTTGCCTGACCACTGCCTCGCCGTCCAGGCTCACGGTGCAGTTGCGCAACGGGATATCGATATGGCAGGCGGTGGTGCGGCCACCGCCTGCCTCATTGTTGGGGCCGAGCGAGAACAGGAAATTGCCCTCGTAAGCCCGCGCGTCCATGCCGATCGAGGCCTCCCTGTCATACAGGCCCAGCGTGGACCACCGCGCGCGCGGTTGCAAGCCCCAGCCGATGTGCGAAATGGCGTAGGCTTGCGGATCGTTGAACGACGCCATGTAGTCGTTCAGCAGCTCGGCATCCAGGCCGCCTTCGATGCGCGTGGCAAAGCCGCCTTCCACGGTCAACTCGACCCGGTCCGCCACGTAGCCCTTCTGCGGCAGCAGGATGTCGCCGCGGTCCAGCACGATGCGCCCGCTCGCGCCGCCCTCGTTCGGCCAGGTCAGCACGAAGCCGCTGGGCCAGTGATCCCAGCGCCCCGGCTCGTCGACGAAGCCGTACTCGCTGATGGCGGGAAACTCGCCGAGCGGGCAGCGCAGGTCGGTGCCCGCGCCAGATGTCACCGTCATCTCTTTCGCCCGCGACAACCGCGCGTTGGCGGCGCTCACGCGCTCGCGGTCGGCTTCGGTGGGCACCATGCGCACCAGCACTTCGGGCGGCTCCACCGCCAGCAGGATCTTGGTGCCGGTCTTGAGGATATCGTGCTGCTCGGGCGAGAACAGCAGCGTCATCAGGTCCAGCACCAGGTCGCTCTCCTTGAGCGCGGCAATGGCCGCACGGTTGCCGGTGAGCGCCGTGGTGCCCAGGTAGGCCAGCGGATCGCGGCTCAAGGCCTTGTCCGCGTTGACGGGCGGCAGGTCCAGGCGATTGACGATGGCGCCCATCGCCTGGGTGGCAACCAGCGCGCACGACAGCGTCTGCGGATGCGTGGCGGCGCTGGTGAGAATGGTGACGGTCTGCCCGGGCGCGAGCCGGGACAGCGTGAGGACCTGTTTCCAGGCCTGGATCAGAGCGTGGTCACTGACTGGCATGTTCTCTCCTGCTGATCGGTAGATCGGTCGATCGGTAGTTCAGGCCGCGGCCTTTTGCCGGGGGACAATTTCGGCGCCGAGGAAGTCGCCCAGCGCGTTGTAGAAGCCGCCCTCGTCGTCCCAGGGAATCATGTGGCCGGCGCCCGGTACATGGCTGACTTCAAGCTGCGGCAGCAGCCCGCGAATCTCTTCGATATCCTCGGCGCGCACCACATCGCCGCGGCCGGCCACCATCAACAAGGCGGGAATGCCAATGCCCGGCAAGTCGGCGTGCACATCGTCGGTGTGGAAGCCCTGGAAGCTGGCCAGCACGGCGCGCTCGTCGCAGGTGTGCAGCCATTCGGCGCGCAACGCCAGTTGCTCGTCGGTCCAGGTGGGACAGAAGCGCCGCATGGTCTCGATGTCCACGCCGTGGCGCGCCACCGCCATGGAGTCCACATACCAGGCGAGCTGCGCGGGATAGTCGCGCCGGCCCGGACCGGACACGGGCGGATCCACCATTACCAGCCGCGCCAGCCCGGCAGGCTGGCTGCGCGCGGCACGGATGCCGATGCGCGCGCCCATCGAATGGCCCACCACGCTGTAGCTGGGCAGGTTCATCGCCTGCGCGAACGCCAGCACGTCGGCGGCCTGGGCGTCCAGGCTGTAGTCCAGCGTGTCCGACGCGGACGACAGGCCGCGTCCGCGCACATCCAGCACATAGGTATCGAACTGCTCGCCAAGGCGCTCGCCTACGAAGCCCCAGGTGATGGCCGGGCTGGTGATGCCCGGCACCACGATCACCGGATCGCGCGTCACGCGCGCACCGCTGTGGCCGCCATAGCGGAGATAGTGCTGGCGGATGCCGTTGGCGTGGACGTTGCCGCCGCAAACAAGGGTACTCATCTTAGTAAGCGCCCGAGAGCAAAGCGCCGGCGCCTGGCACCACGGGCTCCAGGTCGAGTTGCTTGAGGATGGCGTAGGTGGTGGCGATGGCGGCGGTGATGACCGGCTTGCCGGTCATGGCTTCGACCTTGGCCACCGCCGGCAGGGACGGCATCTGCACACAGGCGGACAGCACGATGGCGTCCACATCCTTGGTGTTCATCTGCGCGACGATGCCGGGCAGCCTGGCAGGATCATGGCGGCCGACTTCAAGGTTGTCGGGGATTTCCAGCGCGCGCCAGTCCACCACTTCGTAGCCTTCGTTGCGGATGTAGTCCACCACCAGCTCGGTCAGCGGCTTCATGTACGGCGCAACCACGGCGATACGCTTGGCGCCGATCACCTTGAGCGCATCGATCAGCGCACCGGCGCTGGTGACCACCGGCGCATCGGCGCCGTTAGCCGCGGTATGAGCCTGCAGGCGCTTCTCCGAGACGCGGTGATAGCCGTGGCCCATCGCCATGATGGCCACCAGGCAGGCATAGCCCAGTACGTCGACGCGGGCGTCGCTCAGCTCCAGCGCGCAGCGGTCGGATTCGCCGTCCATCGCGGCAAGTTCTTCCTTGACCACCTTTTTCATGCGCATGCGGCTGGAGTGGAAGGTGAACCGCTCAGGCCGCACCTGCTGGCGCGCGAGCAGCATCGCGGGGATTTCGGTTTCCATCGTGGTGTTGGAACTCGGCACGATCTGGCCGATCCGGAAAGTCTTTTGCACGGGGTGCTCCGTTGTTTCGGGGTTCAAAGCTTGAGAATGCGTTCGGCATTGCCATGGCAGACAAGGCGGCGGGTGGCCTCGTCCATCGGTGCCTGCTCGATAAAGTCCGCCGCAATCGCCGTGGATTCGTAGGGATAGTCGACCGAGAACAGCACGGCCTCGGCGCCCATCTCGGCAATCGCGCCGTTCAGCGCAGCCGGCGAGCACACGCCCGACGTGGTGATCACGATATTGCTGCCGATGTATTCCGACGGCTTCTTCGCCAGCTTGATGCCATGCGAGTACACCGCAAAGCGACTATCGAAGCGCCAGCGCTGGAACGGCAGCCCCTCGCCCATATGGCCAAGGATGAGCTTGAGCCGGGGGAAGCGGTCGAACACGCCGCCGAACACCAGGCGCAGCGCGTGGCTGGCCGTCTCCACGCCCCAGCCCCAGGCCGCGCCGCTGATTTCGGGATGGCCCGAATACACATGCGGCGCGACAAACGCATCGGTCGGATGCAAGTACATGGGCACGTCCAGCGCTTGCATGCACTCCCAGAACGCGTCATAGGATGGATCGTCGTAATACACGCCCTGCGTGTGGCCGTTGACCAGCGAGCCCTTGAAGCCAAGCTGCTTCACGGCGCGCTCCAGCTCGTCCGCGGCCGTGACGGGGTCATGCATCGGCAGCGCGGCAAAGCCAGCGAAGCGCGTGGGGTGCCGCGCCACCTGCGCCGCCAGGAAGTCGTTGTTCTCACGGGCACGGCCAATGGCGGCGACGCGATCCGTCTCGCCCTGCACGCCCGGGCCGGTCTGCGACAGGATGGTGAAATCGATGCCGGCGCGGTCCATCTCGCCGATGCGTATGTCGTCGAAATCCGCCAGGCGCCTGGCGAGATCGGCCATGACCGCTGCGTCGATGTGCTGGAGGTATCCCTTCGAATAGGCCTGGAAACCGGGGGCCATGAAGTGCTCTTCCAGGGCAATCTTCCGAATTCTCGTCATGCTGTGGCGACTCCTGTTTGGGTGGGGGCTTGCTAATTGATCAGTATGCTGAGCATTTTTAATATAGCAACGAGGTTGGGGAATGTCTAGCCGGAGCCAAAAGGGTTAACCCCCATAACACTGACAAATTCTGCTCAGTACACTGATTGAAATTACTCAGCATGCTGACAGTGTGGGACACGCACACGGGCAGGCTGACCTGCCCCCGGAGAGAAACGACCATGACGATCAGCCTGGCCAATGACGGTGCCGCCGTGCGCAAGCAGGGCATGACAAGGGAAGAACGCAAGGTGATCCTCGCGTCGTCCTTCGGGGCGCTGATGGAGTGGTACGACTTTTATATCTACGCGGCGCTGGCGGTCTACTTTGGTGCATTGTTCTTCCCGCCCGGTAACGAGACCACGGCCTTCCTCGCCAGCCTTGCCACCTTCGGCGCGGGCTTCCTGGTGCGCCCGGTCGGGGCGTTGCTGTTCGGCCGGCTGGGCGACAAGATCGGCCGGAAGCACACCTTCCTGGTGACGATCCTGCTCATGGGGATCGCCACGGTGGGTGTCGGATTGTTACCCACCTATGGCCAGATCGGCATCACCGCCACCATCCTGCTGGTGGTGCTGCGCCTGCTGCAGGGGCTGGCGCTGGGTGGCGAAGTGGGTGGCGCGGTGACCTACGTCGCCGAGCATTCTCCGGTGGAAAAACGCGGGCTCTACACCAGCTCCCTGCAGACCACGGCCACACTCGGCCTGCTCTCGTCGCTGCTGGTCGTGTACCTGCTCAAGACACTCCTCACCGAGGCGCAGTTCCGCGAATGGGGCTGGCGCTTGCCGTTCCTGGTCTCGTTCCTGATGCTGGTGGTATCGGTCTACATCCGCGGCAAGCTGCATGAGTCGCCGATCTTCGCGCGCATGAAAGCCGGCAATGCCACGTCGAAATCCCCCATCCTGGACAGCTTCACGAACTGGGCCAACCTGAAGTACGTGCTGCTGCTGTTCGTGGTGGCATCCGGGCTCGGCGCCATCTTTGGCACCGGTCATTTCTACACGATGTTCTTCGTCAACAAGACGCTGCACGTGCCGCTGGAACTGGTGCACCTGCTGATCGGCATCGCGCTGGTGATCGCCACGCCCTGCTACCTGTTCTTCGGCTGGCTGTCGGACCGGATCGGCCGCAAGCACATCATGATGGCCGCCTGCCTGCTGGCGGCGCTGGCCACCCAGCCCATCTTCAGGGCGCTGACGCACTACGCCAACCCGGCGCTGGAGCAGTTCCAGCAGCGCAACACGGTGCAGCTACGCGCCGGCGACTGCCACTTCCGCCTGTTTGCCGAGCCGGTGTCGGCGTGCGACAAGGTCAAGGGCTACCTGACGGATCTTGGCGTCGGCTACGAATTCACGCAGATTGATGCCCGCGCGCAGCCCGCTCTGCGCATCGGCGACACCACGCTGCAGGGCTTTGACAAAGCGGCGATCAAGCAGGCGCTGGTGGCCGCCGGCTGGCCGGAGCACGCAGACCCGGCCGCCATCAACCGCCCGATGCTGTTCCTGATGCTGCTGATCCCCATCCTCTTGCTCGCCATGGTGTACGGCCCGCTGGCGGCGTTCATGGTCGAGCTGTTCCCGGCGCGCATCCGCTACACGTCGCTGTCCCTGCCCTTCCACCTGGGTGCGGGCTGGGTCGGCGGCATGCTGTCGTTCGTCGTGACGGCGATGAACGTGTCCAGCGGCAATGTGTACTTCGGCCTCTGGTATCCGGTCTCGATCGCCGCCATCGCCTTTGTCGTCGGCATGGTGTTCGTGCCCGAGACCCGTGGCCGCAACCTGGATACCTGATCCCACTGTGCCCCCTGTAGCCCTGTAGCCCTGTAGCCCGGCTTCGTCCTCTGGCGCGAAATTTGCTCAGTACACTGCAGTTAATGATCAGCATACTGATCGCTGCACCAAGGCGAAGCCATCTGGTTTTCTATCCCGGTTCCCGAACCCCACTCACCCTGTCTGGAGCGCCCCCATGAAGTCTCTGCACAACGCACGCCGCACCCCGATTCCTGCCTTGATCCCCGCCCTGATCGCCCTGCTTTGCAGCACCGCCGCGCTGGCGGATGCCAACGGCGTCAAGGTTGGCGTGATTACCGATATGTCCGGCTCCTACGCCGATCTCTCGGGCCGCGGCTCGGTGCTCGCGGCGCAGATGGCCGTGGAAGAGTTCGGCGGCAAGGCGCTCGGCAAGCCGGTCACGGTGCTCTCTGGCGACCACCAGAACAAGGCGGACATCGCCTCGTCGCTGGCGCGCCGCTGGTTCGACACCGATGGCGTGGACATGGTGATCGATTTCCCCAACTCCTCCACCGCGCTGGCGGTGCAGGAAATCGCCAGGCAAAAACAGAAGATCAATATCGTCTCCACCGGCGGCGCCATGGCGCTGACCAACCAGAACTGCTCGCCCACCGGCTTTCACTGGGGCTGGGATACGTATTCGGTGTCGGCGCCGCTGGTCAAGCGACTGATCGCCGACGGCAAGAACAGCTGGTACTACATCACCGTGGACTACGCGCTGGGCCAGTCACTGGAATCGGATTTCCGCAAGGAGGTGGAGGCCAGCGGCGGCAAGAACGTGGGCAGCACCAAGCATCCGCTTAACGCCAGCGATTTCAGCAGCCCCATCGTGGCCGCCTCTGCGTCCAAGGCCAAGGTGGTGGTGCTGGCCAACGCCGGCAACGACATGATCAACGGCGTCAAGGCCGCGGGCGAGTTCGGCCTGATCAAGGGCGGACAGACCGTGATCACGCCGTCGACCTTCATCACCGACCTGAAGAGCCTGGGCCCGAGCGTGGCGCAGGGCCTGACCTATGTGGACCCATTCAAGCTCGACCTCGACGCCAGGTCAAAGGCCTTCGTGGAGCGCTTCTACGCCAAGCACAAGGCTTACCCGACGCACGGGCAGATCGGCGTGTATTCCGGTGTGCTGCACTACCTGAAGGCGGTTGAGGCGGCCAGGACGGTGGATGGCCCGGCGGTAGCGGAAAAGATGCGCGCCCTGGCGGTCAACGACGACTTCGTGCATGCCGGCAAGGTGCGCGTGGATGGCCGCATGGTGCATGACATGTACCTGGCGCAGGCCAAGACGCCGGCGGAGTCCAAGGGCCCGTGGGACCTGGTCAAGTACATCAGCACCATCCCAGGCGACTCGGCATTCCGCCCGCTGTCCGCCAGCGAATGCGCACTGGTGAAGAAGTGAGCCGCGATGCAGAACCAACCTGCCAAGACCCAACCTGCCAAGACCCAAAAGCGGAGCACGCATGAGCCAGGCTGACGTCATCCTTGAAACCCGGGGGCTCACCAAGGAGTTCAAGGGCTTCACCGCCGTCAGCCAGGTCGATCTGCGCGTTCGGCGCGGCGCCATCCACGCCCTGATCGGGCCCAATGGCGCCGGCAAGACCACGTGCTTCAACCTGCTGACGAAGTTCCATACGCCCTCCGCCGGGACCATCCTGTTCAACGGCGAGGACATCACGCGGGCGCGCCCCGCCCAGATCGCCCGCAAGGGCGTGATCCGGTCCTTCCAGATCTCGGCGGTGTTCCCCCAGCTCACCGTGATGGAAAACGTGCGGGTGGCGCTGCAGCGCAAGCTCGGCACCGCCTATCACTTCTGGAAGAGCAAGCGCTCGCTGGACGAGCTCAACGACCGCGCGGTCGCGCTGCTCAAGGCCGTCGGCCTGGAGGGCTTTGCCGACCTGCCGACCGCCGAGCTGGCCTATGGCCGCAAGCGTGCGCTGGAGATCGCCACCACGCTGGCAATGGACCCCGAGCTGATGCTGCTCGACGAGCCCACGCAAGGCATGGGGCACGAGGATGTGGAGGTAGTGACCGCCTTGATCAAGCAGGTTTCCGCCGGACGCACCGTACTGATGGTGGAACACAATATGAGCGTGGTGTCGTCCATCGCCAAGCGCATCACCGTGCTCCAGCGCGGCGCCATCCTGGCGGAAGGGCCATACGAGGAAATGACGCGCAACCCGCAAGTGATGGAAGCGTACATGGGCACGGCCGATGCCGAACCGGCGGAGGCCGCATGATGAGCCAACCCACGAACCAACCCACGAGCCAATCCACCCCCGCCCTGCAGATCCAGGACCTGCACGCCTGGTACGGCGAATCCCACATCCTTCACGGCGTGGACCTGACCGTCAACCCGGGCGAGGTCGTCACCGTGCTGGGCCGCAACGGCGCGGGCCGCACCACCACCATGCGCGCCATCATGGGGCTGGTCGGCGCCCGCAAGGGCTCGATCCGCGTCAACGGCACCGAGACCATCGGCATGAAGACGCACCGCATCGCGCCGCTGGGCCTGGGCTATTGCCCGGAAGAACGCGCGATCTTCTCCAGCCTGTCGTGCGAGGAAAACCTGATGCTGCCGCCGGTGTTCAAGCCTGACGTTGCAACGTCAGGCCGCGAGCCGATGCCGCTGGACGAGATCTACGCGATGTTCCCCAACCTGTGGGAACGCCGCAAGAGCCAGGGCACGCGCATGTCGGGCGGCGAGCAGCAGATGCTGGCCGTCGCCCGCATCCTGCGCACCCGCGCGAGCGTGCTGCTGCTCGATGAAATCTCTGAAGGCCTGGCCCCCGTCATCGTCCAGACCCTCGCCAGAATGATCACCACGCTCAAGAAACGCGGCTACACCATCGTCATGGTGGAGCAGAACTTCCGCTTCGCCGCGCCACTCGCCGAGCGCTTCTACGTGATGGAGCACGGCCGCATGGTGGAGTGCTTCGACGCCAGCGCGCTCGCGCGCAAGATGCCCACGCTGAACGCCCTGCTTGGCGTGTAAGGAACCCTCGTCATGGAATTTTTTGGCATACCCATGCCCGCACTGCTGAGCCAGTTGCTGCTCGGACTCGTCAACGGCTCGTTCTACGCCATCCTGAGCCTTGGGCTGGCAGTCATCTTTGGCCTGCTCAATGTCATCAACTTTGCCCATGGCGCCCTGTTCATGCTGGGCGCCGTGCTGGCCTGGATGGGGCTGGCCTACCTGGGGCTGAGCTACTGGCTGATGCTGCTCCTCGCCCCGCTCGTCACCGGCGTGCTGGGCGTGGTGCTGGAGCGCACCATGCTGCGCCGGCTCTATCGCTTCGATCACCTCTATGGCCTGCTGCTGACGCTAGGCATCTGCCTGCTGATCGAAGGGCTGCTGCGCTCGGCGTATGGCGTCTCCGGCCTGTCCTACGCCACGCCCGAGGCGCTGACGGGCGCCACCAGCGTGGGCTTCATGGTGCTGCCCAACTACCGCGCCTGGGTGGTGGCGGCCTCGCTGGTGGTGTGCTTCGCCACCTGGTACGTGATCGAGAAGACGCGGCTTGGCGCCTACCTGCGCGCCGGCACGGAGAACCCGCGCATGGTGGAAGCATTCGGCATCAACGTGCCGTTGCTGGTGACGCTGACCTACGCCTTCGGCGTGGGGCTGGCCGCCTTTGCCGGCGTGCTGGCCGCGCCCGTGATGCAGATCTCGCCCCTGATGGGCCAGAACCTGATCATCACCGTGTTCGCCGTGGTGGTGATCGGCGGCATGGGCTCGATCCTCGGTTCCATTTTTACAGGGCTGGGCCTGGGCGTGTTCGAAGGCATGACCAAGGTGTTCTACCCGGAAGCCTCGGCAACCGTCGTCTTCGTGGCCATGGTGTGCGTGCTGATGGTGCGCCCCGCCGGCCTGTTCGGAAAGGAAAAATAATGACCGTTGACTCTCGCGCAAGACTGACCGGCGCCTTGCTGATGGCGGCCGTCGCGCTTGCCCCCTTTCTCGGCGCCTACCCGGTGCTGGCGATGAAGCTGATGTGCTTCGCCTTGTTTGCCTGCGCCTTCAACCTGCTGCTGGGCTTTACCGGGCTGCTGTCCTTCGGCCATGCCGCGTTCTTTGGCGGCGCGGCCTATGCCTGCGGCTACGTGATGAAATCCCTGCACGCCACGCCGGAGCTCGGGCTGCTGGCCGGCACGGCGTTCGGCGCGCTGCTCGGCCTGGCCTTTGGCGCGCTGGCGATCCGGCGCCAGGGCATCTACTTTGCGATGGTGACGCTGGCGCTGGCGCAGATGTTCTACTTCTTCTGCCTGCAGGCTCCGGTGACGGGCGGCGAGGACGGCTTGCAGGCGGTGCCGCGCGGCAGCCTGTTCGGGCTGCTCTCGCTGGAGGGCGACCTGACGATGTACTACGTGGCGTCCATCGTGGTCGGCGCCGCACTGCTGCTGATCGCGCGGGTGGTGAACTCGCCTTTCGGTCAGGTGCTGCGGGCCATCAAGGAAAACGAGCCGCGCGCCATCTCGCTGGGCTACGACACGGACAGGTTCAAGCTGCTGGCCTTTGTGCTGTCGTCCGCGCTGGCGGGACTGGCAGGCGCATTGAAGACGCTGGTGCTCGGCTTTGCCACGCTGACCGACGTGCACTGGGCCATGTCCGGATCCGTCATCCTGATGACGCTGGTGGGTGGCATGGGCACCTTGTCCGGGCCGATCCTGGGCGCGCTGGTGATTGTCGCGGTCGAAAACAAACTCGGCGATGCCGGCAGCAGCCTGGCCGCGATGACGGGCGTGGACTGGTTCAATACGCTGGGAGAGTCGGTCAGCATGGTCACAGGCCTGATTTTCGTGGTCTGCGTGCTCACCTTTCGCCGCGGCATCATGGGCGAGGTACAAGCCCTGCTGGAGCGCCGGGCCGCGCGGGCGCGCCCTGGCCCGGCCAGCGCCGCCACGCCCTTGCACGGCCATTCCGCCACCTCGGCCGCCTCGGCCGCCTCGGCGACGCTCAAGGGTTAACGCTGATTCAGTCGGCAATTTAAATCAGTACACTGAGCATTAATACTCAGCATACTGATCAAAGGAGATGCATCATGGCTTGGACCAAGATCGCCACTACCGGCCAGCTTCAGGACGATGAAGTGATGCCGCTCACGCTAGGCGACGCGCAGCTGGCCCTGTACCGCAGCGAAGGGGAGTACTTCGTCACCGACAACGTCTGCACGCACCAGTACGCGCTGCTGTCCGACGGCTACCTGGAGGATGGCTGCATCGAATGCCCGCTGCACCAGGCGCGCTTCGATATCCGCACCGGCCAGGCCATGTGCGCGCCCGCCACCCAGGGCATCAAGGTCTACCCGGTCAAGATCGTGGACAGCGATGTCCTGGTCGATGTCATGGTCACCGCCTGAGCGCCGGCCATGTCACAAGACGCCCCCATCCTGATCATCGGCGCCGGCCAGGCTGGCGCCACGGCCGCCGCCGCGCTGCGCACGCTGGGCCATGACGGCGGCATCGTCATGGTCGGCGGCGAGGCCCATGCGCCGTATGAGCGCCCCCCGCTGTCCAAGGCCGTGCTGGCGGACGAACAGCAAGACGAGCGCATCGGCGTGCACACGGCGGGCTTCTATGCCGAGCGAGGCATCGACTTGCGCCTGGCCACCACCGTGGCCTCGCTCGATCCCGCCAGCGCCACGGCGCATTGCGCCGATGGCCAGGCGATTTCCTTCAGCCGCTGCCTGCTGACGACCGGTGGGCGTGCCCGCACCCTGCCCGCCTTGCCCGAGGGGCAGCCCCGGGTGCATTACCTGCGCTCGCTCGCCGATGCGCGCGGCTTGCGGGCCGCGCTGCGCCGCGAGCGCGCGGTGCTGGTGATCGGCGGCGGTTTCCTTGGACTGGAAACCGCATCCACCGCCCGCGCCATGGGGCTGGCGGTGACAGTGGTCGAAGCCGCGCCGCTGTTGCTGCAGCGCGCCGTGCCGAGCGTGTTCTCGGACTGGCTGGCGCAACGCGTGCGCGGCCTCGGCATCGACCTGCGCCTGGGCGGCGAGATCGCGTCGATCCCGCCGGCCGCGGACGAGATTGCCGTCACGCTGGCCGACGGCACCGCCCTGCGTGCGCCGTTGGTGGTGGTGGCCATCGGGCTGCAGCCCAACGTGGGCCTGGCAGAGGCAGCCGGGCTTGCGCTCCACCCGGGCAACGGCGGCATCCGGGTCGACGCGCACTGCCGCACCAGCGCGCCGGGTGTGTTTGCCGCCGGCGATTGCACCAGCCAATACCAGCCGTTGTTTGGCCAGGAGATGCGCCTGGAGTCGTGGCAGAACGCCAATGAGCAGGCCCGCATCGCCGCGGCCGCCATGCTCGGCGTGCCGACGGCCCCGGCCGCCTTGCCCTGGTTCTGGACCGACCAGCTCGGCTGCAATATCCAGATGCTGGGCGCCATGGACCCCACGCTGCGCTACACGCTGCGCGGCAGCGCAGAAGCACCCGAGGGCGACACCCCCCCAAAATTCCTGTTGCTTGGCATGGCCGGCGCACAACTTCGCCACGCCATCGCCGTCAACGCGGGCGGCGACCTGCGCCAGCTCCGCAACCTGATCGAACAAGGCACCGCCTGCGATATCGGCTTGCTGTGCGACACCGCCCTGCCCTTGAAGCAGGCGGCGCGCGAAGCCGCCGCCGTGCGCGCGAGCGAAACCCAATCCTGAACGAGGAACGAAACATGTACCAGACCCATGCGGTCATCAACCGCACGCCGCGCGCCAAGGATGCCGAACTGGCCGCCTGCCTGTGGCCGGAGGACGCCCTGCATTTCATCCCTGACTGGGTGTACACCAGCAATGCCGTGTACGACCTGGAACTGGAGAAAATCTTCCGCGGCCGCTCGTGGAATTTCGTCGCGCTGGAGGCCGAGATTCCCAACTCGGGCGACTTCAAGCGTTCTTACGTCGGGCCGACGCCCGTCGTCGTGGCGCGCGCTGAAGACGGCTCCGTCAATGTCTTCGAGAACCGCTGCGCCCACCGCGGCGCGGAGTTCTGCCGGCATGGCCAGGGCAACGCAAAGGAGTTCGTCTGCCCGTATCACCAGTGGTCCTACGACCTGAAGGGCAACCTGCAGGGCGTGCCGTTCAAGCGCGGCGTGAATCGTGCCGGTGGCATGCCCAAGGACTTCCGCAATGAAGACCATGGCCTGGTGAAGCTGAACGTGGCCACGCGCAACGGGGTGATCTTCGCCTCGTACGCCAACGACATGGAACCGCTGGACGTGTACATGACGCCGGAAATCCTCAAGGATTTCGACGTGGTGTTCAACGGCAAGCCGCTCAAGATCCTCGGGTACTACAAGAACGAGTTGCCCTGCAACTGGAAGATGTACCACGAGAACCTGAAGGACCCGTACCACGCCACGCTGCTGCACTCCTTCCTGGTGGTGTTTGGCCTGCTGGTCGCCGGCAACGACTCCGCCATGATCGCGGACCCGGTGCACGGCCGCCACGGCACCATGGCGTCGGCCAAGAAGGAAGACAAGTACGCGGCGGTGAGCGACGAGAACAAGAAGGAGATGCGCTCCTACCACGAAGGCATGCGCCTGCAGGACGACCGCTTCCTGGAGTACATCAAGGAGTTCGATTCGCCGTGGTCCGTCACCATGCAGACCATCTGGCCGAACCTGATCGTGCAGCGCGAGATGAACACGCTGGGCGTGCGCCAGATCGTGCCCAACGGCCCGGACAGCATGCTGATGCAGTGGACCATGTTCGGCTATGAGGACGACACCGAGGAGATGACGCGCCACCGCCTGCGCCAGGGCAACCTGATGGGCCCGGCCGGCTTCCTTGGCCTGGAAGACAACGAAGCGATGAAGTTCGTGCAGGAGGGCGTGCGCCGCTCCAGCACCGACCGCAACGTGCTGAAGCTCGATCCCGGACACGTCGGCACCGCCAACTCGCTGATCTCGGAGTCCGCGATCCGCGCCATGTACCAGTACTACCGCAGCGTGATGGGGTTCTGAACAGCATGACACCGACAATCACCCCAACCATGACACCGATGGCGCATAGCCTCTTTCGCCCCTGCCAGCTGGCCCCCGCGCGCGCGCAAGCGCTGCGCATGGAGATCGACGCCTTCCACAGCGAATACTGCGCCGTGCTCGATGCCGGCATGGTGGAAACGTGGCCCGAGTTCTTTACCGAGGATTGCATCTACCGCGTCACCGCACGGGAGAACGTGGAACTCGGGCTGCCGGTGGGCCTGGTCTATGCCGAAGGCCGCGGCATGATGCACGACCGGGCGGTGGCGATTGCGCGCACCCAGATGTTCGCGCCGCGCTATATGCTGCATCTCGTCACCAATACGCGCGTCACCGATCAAGGCGAGTCTGGCGAGATCCAGGCCCAGGCCAGCTTCCTGCTGCTGCAAACGCTGGTGGAAGGGCCCACCACCATCCACATGGCGGGCACGTATCACGACCGCTTCGCCCGCATCGAGGGCAAGCTGCTGCTGGCCGAGCGCCAGGTCGTGTACGACACCACCATCATCGCCAACGACCTGGTGTATCCGGTCTGAGCGGGTATGGCCCAAGCGCCGGCGCCATGCCGGCGCACTGTCGCTACATGATGCGCAACACGGTGCGGCTATAGTCGTTGTTAGCCTCGACCAACGTCGACAGCAAGTCCATGAACACCTTGCGCTGCGCCGGGCGCAACGGCGCCAGCATGCGCTCCTGCGCGCGTTCCATATCGGCGCGCAGCGACGCCACCACGGTCTGCCCTTCCTTGGTCAGGTGCACGTGGCGCGTGCGGCGGTCGGCCGGATTGTCCTTGCGCTCGACCAGGCCACGTTCTTCCAGGCGGCGCACCACGTCGGCGGTGGTGGTGCGGTCAAAACCGACTTCCTGTCCCAGCGCGGTCTGGTCCAGCCCGGGCAACACGGACAATACCGTCAGGATGGCGTACTGCACCGGCGTGATGCTGGGAGATTTGCATTCCTCGAAAAACATGGCCACGTGGATCTGGTGCAGGCGACGCACCAGGAAGCCGGGCCGCGCCCACAGAAGCTCCTTGGCCGGGTCCGCTTCGGACGGCGCCGGATCCTCGACCGGAGGAGCGGAGCGCGTCGTTTGACGTTTTGCAGAGGACATTCAACTCACCAAATTCGTTAGCATGCTGACAAGTATAGACGACTGTCCCCACCCTGGTGCCGAAACGCACCGTTTCAGGTCCGCTCCGACGCGGCCGGCGCAGTCTGCCCGCTTTGCGCGATGCTTGCCCTGTCCCGATGCCGCGCCGCCGCCATGCAATCCCGGTACAGCTGCACGGTTTCGCGCCCGAGCGAGGCCAGCGAGAAGTTCGCCTCCACCCAGCCGCGCCCGCGCCAACCCATGCGGGCCGCGCGCCGAGGGTCCGCCGCCAGCTGGCACATGGCCTGCGCCAGGGCGTGCGCGTCGCGCGGAGGAACCAGCACGCCGTGGGCGCCATCGAGAAAGGTCTCGGGTATCCCGTCCAGCGCGGTGGCGATCACTGGCCTGCTGCAGCTCAGTGCCTCCAGTATCACCAGCCCCAGCGCCTCGCTGCCCACGGCCGGATGCACCAGCACATCGATCGCCTGCATCAGCGACGCTACATCATGCTCGAACGGCAGGAAGTGGATGCACCCGGCCAAACCCAGCGCCTGCGCCTCATGGCGCAACTGCGGGATCAGGTCGCCGTCGCCGACGCAAAGGAAATGCGCGTGCGGGTGCCGCGCCCGCACCTGCGCAGCGGCATTGACGAAGTAGAACTGCCCCTTGCCGTGGGGCCGTTGCGCCCCGCCGATCATCGCGTAGACCCACGCGTCCTGCGGCAGCCCAAGGGTCTCGCGCACGCGATAGCCGCGCAAGGCAATGCGGCGAAAGCGCTCGGTGTCAATCCCGCAGTAGATCCGCCGCAGCCGCAAGGCACGCTCCGGATCAACCCGGCGCAGCGACTCCTGCACCGCATCGGACACCGCGATCACGTTGGAGAACGCCGCCAGGTAGCGGCGCGTGCGCTCCTTGAGCTGGGTCATCAGGTGACGCGTCACCACCACCGATGCAGTTCGGCCAGACAGCATCCAGGCCGCGATCGCCACCCAGTAATCGCGCCCGTGATGCGCGTGGATGACATCGATGCGCTGCTCGCGGATATAGCGTGACAGCACCAGCGGCCAGACCACGCGCCCGGCATCCAGCGCAAGCACCTGGATGCCGGGCATGGCTTGCGCCGCGTCAATCCAGCGTGCGCGCGCCGGCGCGGCCAAGCTCACCACGCAATCCTGCAGCCGCAGGGCCCGGCACAGCGACAGCGTGTGCGAATCGATGCCGCCGCCATCCATCCGGGAGTTCAGCACCAGCACCCGCAACTGGCCGGCGGACAGCGCGGCGCCTCGGTCAGCGTGCATCATGACACCACCTCCATGCCGCGGCGATCTTCATAGGTAGTCGCCAGCTTCAGCAAAAAATGTCCGGCATGCGAGGTCCGCGCGACCGGCACGCGCGGCAGGCCGAACAGGTTGCCGCCGATCGCGGCGCGGCCGCGCTGCGTGGTCACCGCACTGTGGTAGCCGGCTTCCCGCACCAGGTCGGCGACAGGTTGATTGAATGCACCATAGGGATAGCAGAAGTGCCGCACCGGTGCCCCCAGCGCATCTTGCAGCGCGAGCTTGCTGCCCGCGATCTGGTCGCGCGCGGCATCGCCATCCATCCTGGTCAGGTCCACATGGGTGCGCGTATGCGCGCCGACTTCCATGCCCGCACGGGTCCAGGTGCGCAGTTCCTGCATGGTCATCAGGGGCGTCTCCGGCACGCCAATGGCCGTGTCCCAGGCATTGGTCCTGCCGAGCAGGCTGCTGACCGCATAGCAGGTTGCGCTGAACCCGCAACGCTGCAGCACTGGCAGCGCATGGTCCAGGTTGTTCCGGTAGCCGTCGTCCAGCGTGATGCCCACCACCTTGCCGGCCTTATCGCCGCGCAGGTAAGGCAGCAGGTCGCGCAAGGCCAGGCCGCGATAGCCCATCAGCCGGAGCAGGCGCATCTGCCAGGAGAAATCGCGCACGGCCACCACAAGGCTGCGCATCGGTGTGCCACGCGGCGGCGGCGCATCGATCTGGTGGTACATCAGGATGGGGATTCGCGGTGTCATGTCTTCCCTCGGCGAACAGGAGCAAAGCAGAACGGAGTTGCGCAGCCGGTGCGGCCGGTGCGGCCGGTGCAGCCGGTGTGGCTAGAAGCGGTACTTGAGCGCCGTCAGGCCAACGAACGACTGTTTCGACTGCACGATCGGGCTGTTGGCGCTGTCACCCAGCAAGCGGGTCACGGCCACCGTGCTGTTTACCGACCAGGAGGGCGAGATCTCGTATTCCCAGGACACGGCCACGCTGGCGCGGTCGAATCCCGCCTTGGTGGTGTAGGGGCGGAACTGGCTGTTCGCGGCTTGCGCGTCGGTCACGCCGTAGAAGGTCTGGGTGTACTTGCGCGAGCCGAAATGCAGGCTGGGGCTGACGCTGACGAGGTGCTTGCCGGCCTTGTACACCGGCACGGACAGGTCGATATGGCCGCTCAGGCCACGGTCGCGCTTGGTCATCGGCGCGTCGAGCGTCACGCTGAGTACGGCGCCGCCGTACACCGGCATGCCGACCTGCAACGCCCCAACCAGGGAACCCGGGATCCGCCCCATGCCTTTCAGGTGATCGGAGCCCGGCAGGTCGAAGCGCTTGCTGTCGGTGCGGCCCAGGTCGTAGTCGAGGCCAAACGACGCAAACATGCCGTTGGAGAACGTGTGGCCGTAGCCCGCGCCGCCGCGCAGGGGACTGATGAAAAAGCCATTGCCGAACTCCGCGCTGAACAGCGGGCCGCCGATCAGCCGGTACTCGTTGCTGCCCTCATAGCGCGGCGCGACGCCCAGGCCCAGTCCGACCGTGTAAATATTGTCGGCATACGCGCTGGCACAGCCAAGGCCGCTGGCCAGAAATGCGCCGGCCCACATCGATCTCTCCAACTTTCTTCTCAACATGCGATTCACCTAAGCCCCCTTGGATCAAGCCCCAGAGTCTAGGGACAGGGCCTATCGGTGTCTGTTGGAAAGTGACGCGAAACTGTGCGTAATTGTGCGTAATTGTCTCGAGTTGATACGAGCCGCTTCAGGGCGAAGCGTTAGCCTCTAGAATCGCTTCGCATTGGCCGGGCAAGACCAATGCGATCCACCCGACGAGATCCTTTCGCCCGCCGCCAAAGCGCGAAGGAGACAAGCCAAGATGTTCCGATCCCTCTTCAAGCTTTTTCTCTTGCTCAACCTGGGCGTGTTCGCTGCCTTTGCCGCGATCGACCATGTACTCATCCCCGCGTACCACCAGCAACTCAGCGAGAGCGAGCGCAAAGAGGTTGGAAGCTATGCCTTCCTGCTCACCGGCTACCTGGCGCGCCACCCGGGCCCAGCGCGCGAGGCCGCGCTGCAGACGTTGCGGCGCAACGCGAGAGAGGGCTTCGCCGTGGTCGGCATGCATGCCGTGGCCCATCTGGGCGAACGCCGCCTGCGCGACCTGCGCGACCTGCGCGACGACAAGATCGTGTTTGGCGATGATGGCGACGATGCCTACCTGCCCTTGCGCAACGGCCAGGTCCTGCATATCAGCCAAAGGAACGCGAGCCAGGCCAGGATCGAGTTGATCGCCTACACGCTGATCGCATCCGCCACGCTGCTCGCCGTGATTGGCTGGCTTTTTTATCACTGGCGCGAACTCAATGCCCTGCGCGAGGCGGCCAGGCAGTTCGGCCGCGGCAACCTTGCCGCCCGTGCGCGCTTGTCCAGGCGCGCCAACCTCTATCCGTTGACGCGCCAGTTCAACGACATGGCGTCGCGTATCGAGGCCTCCGTCATGCAGCAGCGCGACATGATCCACGGCATCTCGCATGAGCTCAAGACGCCGATCACGCGGCTGGAATTCGGCATCGCCCTGCTGCAGTCCGCCGATGCCCGGCCCGATCCGCTGCAGCGCGCGCAGCGCCTCGAGGCCCTGCGGCTGGACGTGCGCGAGCTGGATGCGCTGGCCCACGGCGGCCAGGCCTCGCTGGACAGCGGCGTGGCGGGCTGCACGCGCCTTGCCATCACGCTGCCCGCCCGGTACCTCGCGCCAGTGCCTGTGCCTCCATGTCCGGCACGGCGAGACTAATCGGGCAAATCCCACGCTGGCAAGGCCCGCCCTCGCCCAGCCGCACCGCGCGCCCCCGCCAACACAGGCGCGACGACAAAGCCGCACATCTCGCCACACTTTCATACAAGCGGGGATAGATTGCCCACAGACACGGCAGGCCTGTCCGTTCACAATCCCCTCATGCATCGCCACTGCCTTTGATTTCAAAAATAGGCCTCTGCGCCTATTCCCCAAGACATCCGCCGCAGATTGCCTGACCTTGATCCTTTTTCCGTAGATCCCCGCAACGCCAATGGCCCATCCCCCGAACCGCCGCAGGCACGGCCTGATCATCGCCATGCTCACCCTGTCCGCCATCATTGCGTTGGCGGCCTGGCGCCTGACACCCGGCAAGCACCCCGAGTACATCACCGCCACCGTCACCCGCGGCGACCTCGAAGTCACCGTGCTGGCCAATGGCGTATTGCAGCCCATCCGCCAGGTCGAAGTCGGCGCGCAGGTCAATGGCCAGCTCAAATCGCTGAAGGTGAAGCTCGGCGACAAGGTCAAGCAGGGTCAGTTGCTGGCCCAGATCGACCCGGTGCTGCTGGAGAATGCGCTGCGCCAGGCGAATGCCGCCGTGGCCAGCGGCAAGGCCCAGCGTGACGCCAAGCGCTCGCGCCTGCGCCAGGCCCGCCTGAACTGGCAACGCCAGCGCGAGCTGCAGTCGCAGGAGGCGGCCTCGCGCCAGGACCTTGAAATCGCCGAAGCCGACCTGCGCTCGCTGGAGGCCGAGCTGATCGCTCTGGACGCCGATATCGCGCAGCTCAGCATCAAGGCCGAGTCCGCCCGCATCGACCTTGGCTACACCCGCATCGTCGCGCCGATGGACGGCGAGGTAGTGGCGCTCACCACGCTGGAAGGCCAGACCGTGGTGGCGTCCTACCAGGTACCGACCATCCTCAAGCTGGCCAACCTCGATGCCATGACCGTCAAGGCGCAGGTGTCGGAGGCCGATGTGATCCGCATCGCCGACCGGCAGGCGGTCTACTTCACCATCATGGGCGAGCCGGACCGCCGCTACCACGCGTCGCTGCAGGCCATTCAGCCGTCGCCGGAGAAGATCAACAACGCCGTGTTCTTCAATGCGTTGTTCGACGTGCCCAATCCGGGCCACAAGCTGCGCATCGATATGACGGCACAGGTGGCCATCATGCTGGGCGAGGCCAGGAACACGCTGCTGGTGCCCTTGGCCGCGCTGGGGCCGCGCGGCCAGGACGGCAGCGTGGAAGTCCGCGTGCTGCACCCGGACCAGCGCGTGGAGACGGTGAAGGTGCGCACAGGCCTGAGCAACAACGCGCATGCGCAAGTGCTGAGCGGCCTGGCGCAAGGCGACCGCGTCATCACCGGCGATGCCGGCGCCGTCAACGCGGAGGCCAGGCCATGACGCATGCCCCGCTCTTGCTGTTGCAGCATGTGGAGCGCACGTTCCGCGCCGGCGACCAGGACATCCCCGTGCTGCGCCAGGTCAGCCTGGCCATCTGCGCGGGCGAGATGGTCGCCATCGTCGGCGCGTCCGGCTCCGGCAAGTCCACGCTGATGAACATCCTGGGCTGCCTGGACCAGGCCAACGCTGGCCGCTACCTGGTGGCGGGCCAGGACGTGACGGCCCTGGACGATGACGCGCTGGCCCGCCTGCGCCGCGAGCGCTTCGGCTTTATCTTCCAGCGCTACCACCTGATGGCCCAGCTTTCCGCCGCGGACAACGTGGAGGTGCCGGCCATCTACGCCGCCACCGACCGCGCCGCGCGCCGTGCCCGCGCCCTGCAGCTACTGGAGCGGCTGGGCCTGGGCGAGCGCGCCGGACACCGCCCTTCCCAGCTCTCCGGCGGCCAGCAGCAACGCGTGAGCATTGCCCGCGCGCTGATCAACGGCGGCCAGGTGATCCTGGCGGACGAACCCACGGGCGCGCTGGACAGCCATAGCGGCAAGGAAGTCCTGGCCATCCTGCGCGAGCTGCATGCGCTCGGCCACACCGTGATCATCGTCACCCACGACATGGGACTGGCGCGCAACGCCGAGCGCATCATCGAGATCGCCGACGGCCGTATCGTGGCCGACCGCGCGAACCGGCCGCCGCGGGCCGAGGATGAGCCGGGCAGCAGCCTCGTGCAAGCCAGGCCGGCCACGCAAGCCCCGGGGGCCGGCGGCAACGCCGAGGCTCCGCTGCGGCGTGCGCGCGCCTGGCAGGGCTTCACCGAGGCCTTTTCCATGGCCTGGGGCGCATTGATGGCGCATCGCATGCGCACCGCGCTGACCATGCTGGGCATCATCATCGGCATCGCCTCCGTGGTGTCGATCGTGGCCATCGGCGAAGGCGCCAAGCGCTACGTGATGGCGGATATCCGCGCCATCGGCGCCAACACGCTCGAGATCTTCCCCGGCAAGGATTTTGGCGACGACCGCGCCGCCGGCATCCGCACCCTGGTGGCCGCCGATATCGAGGCCCTGCACGCGCTGCCGTATGTGGACAGCGCCACTGCGATCACCAGCAAGGTCCAGCGCCTGAGGTACCGCAGCGTCGACGTCAACGCCACTGTGCATGGCGTGGGCGCCAGCTTCTTCCGCGTGCGTGGCCTGGGCCTGACGCAAGGCGCGGCCTTCCTGCCGGACGAGCTGCGCAGGCACGCGCAAGTGGCCGTGATCGACGAAAAAACCCGCCGCAAGCTGTTCGGCAATGCCTTGAGCGCGCTGGGCCAGATCATCCTGGTGGGCAACCTGCCTTGCGTGGTGATCGGCGTGGCGCGCGAGAAGAAAACCATGTTCGACGACAACGGCAGCAGCCTCAATATCTGGCTGCCCTACACCACCGCGGGCAGCCGCATCTTTGGCCAGTCGCATTTCGACGAGCTGTCCGTGCGCATCCGCGATGGCCAGCCCAGCGCGGCGGCCCAGCAAGCCATCGAGCGCCTGCTGACGCTGCGCCACGGCAAGAAGGACTTTTTTACCTACAACATGGACAGCATCGTCAAGACCATGGAACGCACCGGGCAGGCGCTCACGCTGTTCTTGTCGGCGGTCGCCGTGATCTCGCTGCTGGTCGGCGGCATCGGCGTGATGAACATCATGCTGGTCTCGGTGACCGAGCGCACCCGCGAGATCGGCATCCGCATGGCCGTGGGGGCCCGCCAGCGCGACGTGCTGATGCAGTTCCTGACCGAGGCCGTGCTGGTATGCCTGCTGGGCGGGGTGATCGGCACCGCCGTGGCCTACCTGATCGGGCTGGCGCTGGCGCTGCTGATCCCGCAATGGCAGATGGTGTTCTCCGCCGGCGCGGTTGCCGGCGCCTTCCTGTGTTCGACACTGACCGGCGTGGTGTTCGGCTATGTGCCGGCGCGCAACGCCGCACGCCTGCAACCGATCGAGGCGCTTGGCCATGAATAAGCGCAGTCCGCATTCTCTACGGCCACCACGGCCGCCACATTCTCCGCGCGCGTTGCCAGTGCGCCTGCTCGCCGCGCTGCCGGTGATCGCCGTTGCCCTGAGTGCTTGCAGCGGACTGCGCACGCCGGAGGTGGATCCCGCGCTGGACGTGCCGCAGCACTGGCAACATGCGCCCCGGCAGGACACGGCCGGGCAGCCGGGCACGGCGCTGGAGCCGCACGCCTGGTGGGAGGCCTTTGGCGATCCACAGCTGAGCGCGCTGGTCGCGTCCGCACTGGCAACCAACAACGATCTCGCCATTGCCGCGCTGCGCTTTGAGCGCGCCCGGCTGCGCGCGGGGCTGGCCGCCACCAACCGCGCGCCCGAACTGAGCGCGCAGGCCAGGGGCACGCGCCAATGGAGCCTGGACGGCCCCGGGCGGCGCGACGAAGGGGGGATCAATGCGACAGTGAACTATGAGATCGACCTGTGGGGGCGGCTGGCCAGCCTGCGCGGCGCGGCGGACTGGGAAGCGCGCGCGAGCGCGGCCGACCTCGAAGCCGCAACCATCGCCCTGGCGGCCACCACGGCCACGCTGTACTGGCGCGCCGGGCTGTTGAACGAACTGATCGACATCTCCGGCCAAAGCCTCGCGGACGCACGGCGCACGCTTGGCCTGGTGGGCGCGCGCTACCGCGCCGGCGCAGTGTCCGGCCTGGACCTGGCGCAAGCCGAGCAGCAACTGGCCGCCCTGCTGGCCGAGCGTACCGTGCTGGACCAGCAGCGCAGCGAAAACCGCCAGGCCCTGGCCATCCTGTTCAACCGTCCGCCCGGGCAGGGCGTGGCCGAGCCGCAGGCCTTGCCCGTCGAAGCGCTGCCGCGCATCGCCGCCGGCATTCCCGCCGCGGTTATCGGACGTCGGCCCGACGTGCGGCAGGCCGAATGGCGCCTGCGCGCCGCCCTGGCAAACGCCGACGCAACCCGCGCCAGCTTCTACCCCAAGCTGACGCTGACCGGCATCGTCGGCACCGGCAGCGCGGCGCTGGCTTCGCTGCTGCGCGATCCCACCGCGCTGCTCGGCGCCGGACTGAGCCTGCCCTTCCTGCAATGGAACACCACGCAGCTGACAATACAGGTGTCGCAGAACGAGTACCAGGAAACGGTGGTGCAATACCGGCAGTCGCTGTACACGGCCTTTGCCGAAGTGGAAAACGCGCTGTCCGACCATACAGGGCTGGGCGTGCGCGCGGATCGGCTGGCGGAATCGCTGGAGTCCGCGAGCCGGGCGGAGCGGCTTAGCGCGGCGCGCTACCGCGCCGGCGCCACCGCGCTGCAGCCCTGGCTCGATGCGAAGGAGACGTTGCGCCAGGCAGCGGCGGCGGCGGCGCGCAACCGCTTTGACCGGCTGGTGAACATCACGAGCTTGTACAAGGCGTTGGGGGGGCCGCCGGTGGAGAGCGGGGCTTAAGGGTCCGGGCTACTCCAGCGCGGCGCCCTTGCGCTCCGGAATCAGGAACAGCGTGGCCAGGATATCCAGCACATAGATCGACGCCAGCATGGCAATGGCGGTGCCGAACGAATAGCTGGCGGCCAGCGCGCCGACCACCAGCGGGCCAAAGCCGCCCACGCCACGGCCGATATTGAACAGCACGTTCTGCGCGGTGGCGCGGGCCTGCGTGGGATACAGCTCCGAGATCAGCGCGCCGTAGCCGCCGATCATGCCGTTGACGAACAGGCCCATCACCGCGCCGCCGAACAGCAGCGCGTAGGGCGTCGATAGCTGGGAGTAGACAAAGACCATCACCACCGCCCCGGCCTGGTAGATCAGGAAGGTGGGCCGGCGGCCGATGCGGTCCGCGAGCTGGCCGAACACCCAGATCCCGATGGCCATGCCGATGATGGTCACCGAAGTCCACAGCGCGGACTTGGTCAGCGAGTAATTGAACTGCTTGGCCAGGTAGGTCGGCATCCAGATCATCAGGCCGTAATAGCCGAAGTTCTGCACCGAGCACAGCACCACCACGCCCAGGCTGGCACGCGCGGTCGCGGCATCCGCCACCAGCATCTTGAGCGGGTTGCCCTTGCGCGCCACCTTGCTGCTGGCAACAAACACTTCCGGCTCGCCGATAAAGCGGCGCACCACGAACGACGCCACCGCCGGCAGCACGCCGATGGCAAACATGCCGCGCCAGCCGATATAAGGCAGCAGTACCGGCGTCAGCAGCGCCGCGGCAAGCACGCCCGCCTGCCAGCCAAGGCCCACATAGGAGGAAACGCGGGCACGCTGGCCGGGCCGGCAGGCCTCGGTGGCCAGCGCCATGCCGATGCCGAACTCGCCGCCAAGGCCAAAGCCGGCAATGGTCCGGTAGGCCAGCAGGTCCCAGTAGCCCTGCGCGAGCGCGCACAGGCCGGTGAAGACGGCAAACAGCAGGATGGTCCAGGTCAGCACCTTCACCCGGCCCACGTAATCGCTCAGGATGCCGAAGAAGATGCCGCCGGCCACCGCGCCCACCAGCGTCCAGGTGACCAGCGAGCCCGCCTGGGTGCTGGTCAGCCCGAGGCCGGCAGACACCGCGCTCAAGATAAAGCCGAGGATAAGCAGGTCGAAGCCGTCCAGCGCGTAGCCGACCGCCGAGGCGATCACGGCCTTGCGAGCGTAGGCGCCCTGCTCCTGTTCCGTGAGGCCTTGCCGGCCGTGCGGTGGATTTGCTGCCGCGGCCGGCTCCAGCCCGGTCACCGCGGCGGCGTTGGCATTGGCGTTGCCCTGTGTCATGTCGATTCCCGTGCGCCACAAGCGAAAAATTTTGCGAGATTCTACTCTCGTGGCTGGCCGGCTGGCCGGGAAGGGAGAAAGGGGGGAAGATAGAAAACGAATGACGCACGAATTGCATTCGGCGCGGGAGCAACAATCGGACAGCCAGCCAGACATTGCACGCACGGAACGGGAAAAATGCTAACCAGAATGTATGCGAGCCTTTGTTTCTATGGCGATCAATTCGATCCCGAGGCGCTTGCCGACACCATAGGGCTCAGCACCTACGACTACTCTCGGAAAGGGGAACGCCAAGCACTGGGCGTCGTTCCTCACTCGGTCCTGAAAGTGACATCCCGCGATGAGATCGAGGGATGTTCAGCGGATGAGCACATCATGTCGCTGATAGAGAAGATCTCCCCGATGTATCAGCACATCCGCGCGGCGCTCGGCAGCGATGGCTATATCTTGTGCTTTCTGTTCTGCGAGGGGGATATCGAAAACGTCGGCGTCTACGTATCACCGCAGACACTCCGGCAATTGGCTGCGATCGATGCTGGGCTTTCCATCGACACCTGGGCGCCTGCCGCGCCCCCAGGCCCCGAAGACGGCAACGAGGATGCGCCATATCACCTGCGCCATTGAATGGTCGCCGATGACGACCCGCATCAAGCCGCTTCACCCGCCGTTCGATACTGGCTTGGGGTGACGCCCGCCCTCTTGCGCATCAGGCGCCTGAGCGCCGTGGCATCCTCATAGCCCACTTGCTCGGCAACCTGCTCGACGGACATCCGGCTCGATTCGATCAGCATGCGGGCGCGGTTGAGCCGCACGCTCTGCACCAGCGCCAAGGTACTCTTGCCCGTGGCCTCGCGCACGCGCCGCGACAGCGTTCTCTGGGACATGGCGAACTCGTCCGCCAACACCTGGATGCTGGGTGGCTGCGGCAACGCGGATTCGATCCGTGCCACCAGCCGGCCGACCAGCGCATTGCCGTTGGACAACATGGCCGGCACCACGAAGCGCGCTTGTGCTTGCCGGCCGTCGATCAGCAGGACCCGGCTCACCGCGTCGGCAAGCGCAACGCCAAACCGGCTGCGCAACAGGTGAAGCATCAGATCGGCCTGTGCAAATGCCGCGCCGGCGGTGCTCACGGACTCATCCGCGCAGACCATGCGGTCGGCATCGACGATGCAACGCGGCTCCAGGCGCTGCAACTCGGCTGCCAGCCACCAGGATGTCGTGACCCGGCGCTGCGCCAGCAGGCCCGCGGCCTGTAGCAAGAACACCGCGGAGCAGGATGCCGCGACATGGCCGCCAGCGGCGGCATGCGTGGCAACAGCCCGGGCCGCCAGCCGCGCATCCTCCTGCGCCAGCCGGCTGGCGATGGCGTTGGCATCGTCGATGCCCAGCCCCGGCACGATCCAGGTCGTCGCATGCCTGGCCTGCGCACGCGGCCGCGTTGGCAAGGCCGCGGCTTCGATATGCATGCCGCCGCTCAACGGCACGGAACGCCCGGACGTCGATACAACGCGCCAGGTCGGCCGGGGCAGATGCATGCGCGGCGCAAGCAACGAAGCCGCGCGCAGGATATCCAGCGTCGTAGCCACGCTGGTTGAGTAGGCGCCGGACAGCGCCAGAACGGTGAAATCCCTCATTGGCCGAAAACGCCCTAAAGATGTCTAAATTGACACTCAAAGTCTACCCGACCGAAGCGTCTAATGCACCTACCCCAACGACAACCACGCTTCGATGCCCAATATCCTCGTCAACATTCCCAAAGGCGCGTTTGCCGGCCCTGCCCGCGCAGATCTCGCCCGCCGCATCAGCGACGCCGCCGCCATGGCTGAGCGCATGCCCGACGACCCGCGCAAGCGCTTCGCGATCTGGGTCGTGATCGAAGAAGCGGAGGCCGGCTTGTGGACGTGCGGCGGCGTCGACATGTCATCGCAGGTGCTGCCCTGCATCGCGACGGTCTATGTGCCCGCAGGCGTGCTGGACGCGCCGGCCAGGGCGTTGTACGTGCGGTTGATGCACGACGCCTTCCAGCAGGCTCGGCCAGCCGGCGACCAGCGGCGCCTGGCCACCTCGGTGAGGCTCCACGATGTGGCCGACGGCACCTGGGGGGTCAATGGCGATGTCTGGCAGTTGCCCCGCTTCGCGCTGGTGGCCGGCTACGCGCACCTGCAGCATCTGGCCGACGCGGCCTGACTATCCAGCGCACAGGAGACGACGCCATGGCGAACCGCAGCATGATGGAGGAAGATCCCCTTGACGATTTCACGCACCGCACGATCACGCTCGACGGCGTGGCCAAAGTGGTCCACGTGGCAGGCTCGGGGCCTGCCGTGATCGTCATGACGGAGATGCCGGGCATCAGCCCGCACGTCGCACGCTTTGCCCGGTGGGTACGCGATGCGGGCTTGACGGTCTATATGCCGTCGCTCTTCGGCCGCGACGGGGCAGTGCCGGACGCCGAGGCAGGTGCGGCGGTCTTTCGGCGCGCCTGCGTTAGCGCAGAGTTTCGCGCATTCGCTGCCAATCAGGCGAGCCCGGTGACACAGTGGCTAAGGGCGCTGGCGAGGCTGGCGCACCAGGAATGCGGCGGCCCCGGCGTCGGTGCCATCGGCATGTGTTTCACCGGCAACTTCGCGCTGTCGATGATGCTTGAGCCGGCGATGCTGGCGCCGGTGATCTGCCAGCCCTCGCTGCCGTTGGATGATCCGGGTGGCATCGAAATGGCGCCCCGGGAGCTCGCCGTGGTGCGCGAGCGGCTCGAGCGGGAGGATCTCACGGTGCTGGCGTATCGATTTGAAGGCGATCGGTTTTGCAGGGCGGAACGCTTCACTGCGTATGCCGAGGCCCTTGGCGACCGATTCGTGGGACGCGCGCTGCCGGACAGCGCCGCCAACCCCGATGTCCCTGCCTTCTTTGCCCAGCACGTGCCTTGCCCGCACAGCGTCGTCACCGTCCACCTGATCGACGAAGCTGGCGAGCCGACAGTGGCCGCGCGCGACGAAATCCTGTCGTTCTTTGTGCGGCGCCTTGGCGAGGCGCGCCGAAGCACCAACCTCAATCCGGCAACCCCTTAACCCGCGACAGCGCATCGACACGTTTCAACGGTTGCCCGGAAATCGGCGCTAGGCTCTCGCTGCCGCAAGCGCATTGCCCGAACGGCACGGCAATGTCGGGGTCAGCGCTGCAAGCCGTGCAACCTGCCCTCCCCCGCAAGCATCGCTCTTCTCCGAGCGCACTCCCTCCAAAGCCTTACCGCCGCGCCAGCGGCTGCCTGCACTCGCCAGCTCAAACGGGCTCGAACGGGCTCGAACGGCCTGGCTGCAACCCCTCCTTGACAACCAGACTCCATGCATTACCATACGCACATCCATTTTATGGATCTTGGTTCCATAAAATGGAACTCGATAAAAAAGAGAAAAAACGCTGGAGGAGAATCGATGCATCGGAAGACCTGGGCATGGCTGCCCTGTACCCTGCTGTGCGCCCCCGCCGTGGCCACGGCAAGTAGCGTCACCCTGTTCGGCCTGATGGACACGGGCCTGGATCTTTCAAGCGCTGGCGGCCCCACCACGGCCCGCATGCAGTCCGGCCAATACGCCGGATCCCGCTTCGGCCTGCGCGGCACGGAAGACCTCGGCGACGGCTTGCAGGCGGTATTCGTGCTGGAAAACGGCCTGAACAGCGATACCGGGGTGGCTGGACAGAGCGGCCGCCTGTTCGGGCGGCAAGCCTATGTCGGCCTGAGCGGGCGCGCAGGCGCCCTGACGCTGGGCCGGCAATACAGCCCGCTGGTGTCGGTGGCGTTCCAGATGGATGCTTTCGAAAACGGCATGGCCCCGCAGTTCCCCAACCTTGGCCTCTACCCCGGCGGCGAACGCATCGACAACGCCATCAAGTACACCAGCCCCTCGTTTGGCGGGCTGACGATGGCGGCCATGCTGGCGCTTGGCGAACGCAGCACCGCGCCGCGCGCAGGCGATGACTCGTATGGCGTCAACGTGCACTATGCCAGTGGCCCGATGCGCCTCGTCGCAGCCTATGGCGTGCGCAAGTTCGCCTCCGCGGCGGCGCTGGGCGAAGTGGTGAAGCCCGTGGTGGTGTTGCCCAATGTCGTGACCAACGGCAGCATCACCACCTACATGGCGGGCGGCAACTACGACTTCGGCCTGTTCGCGCTGCACGGCGGCTACCAGCGCCAGCGCATCGCGGATGACGTGTATTTCGGCCGTATCGACCAGGACCTGTACACGTTGAGCGTTGCGGTGCCGGTCGGCAAGGCTGGCCGCTTCCTGGCGGGCTACAGCTTCCTGAACGACCACAGCCCCGCGCAACTGGATGCCTCGCTGTTCGGCTTCGGCTTTGTCTACTCGCTGTCCAGGCGCACCAGCGTCTACACCTCCACGGCCTGGCTGAACAACCACAACGGCGCGGGCAATGTGATTGGCGGCAACACCAGCCCGGGCTTGCCGCTGGCCTACCCGGGCGCCAACGCGCGCACGATCCAGGTCGGGCTGCGCCACGCCTTCTGAACCCGCCCCGCCAACCCACACACCCGGAGACTGCCTCATGCATGACGCTGCGATCCCGCTAGAGAGCGCCGCACCGCCGGCGCGCCACCCGCGCGCGCTGGCGCCCGCCAACCTGCTGCTCATGATCGCCATCAGCGCGTTCGGTGCGGTAGTGGGCATCCAGTTGCTGACCACCCTCGGCATCACGCCCAACACCTCGCTGATCGGCGCGCTGGTGGCCATGACGCTGGCCCGCATCCCGCTTGCCGTGCTGTCCGGCTTCCGCTCGGTCCACGTGCAGAACCTGGCGCAGACAAGCATCTCGTCGGCCACCTTCGGCGCGGCCAACAGCCTCATCCTGCCGATCGGCATTCCCTACGTGATGGGCATGCCCGAGCTGATCCTGCCGATGCTGGCCGGCGTGTCCGTGGCCATGCTGCTGGACGCCTACCTGCTCTACCGCATGTTCGATACCCCCGCCTTTCCTGCGTCCGGCGCCTGGCCGCTTGGCGTGGCGGCGGCCGAGGCCATCAAGGCTGGCGACAGCGGCGGCAAGCAAGCCTGGCTGCTGGCCGGCGGGCTGGTCACCGGCGTGGCCGGTGGCTTGCTCAAGCTGCCGATGTCGGCCTTTGGCGTGGCCTTTATCGGCAGCTTTGGCGCGATGACGGCGTTTGCCGTGGGTCTGCTGCTGCGCGGTTACTCGATGCCGCTGTTCGGCACCGAGATCGGCTCGCACTACGTGCCGCACGGCATGATGATCGGCGCCGGGCTGGTGGCGCTGGCGCAGGTGGCGCGGGCCATGTTCGGCAAGGCCGCGCAGTGCGCACAGGCCGCGAGCCAGGGCGCGGGCGCCACGGTGGATGCCCGCGCCGACGCCCGGCGCATGCGCGCTTCGTTCCGGCTCGGCGGCTTCGGCTATCTGGCCATCATGGCGGGCCTGGCCCTGGCCACCGGCCTGCAGGCAGGCATGCCCTTGCCGCTGCTGCTCGGCTTCATCCTCTACGGTGCGTTCTCCGCCTTTGTCCATGAGCTGATCGTTGGCATCGCGGCCATGCATTCGGGCTGGTTTCCCGCGTTCGCGGTGGCGCTGATCTCCTTGCTGATCGGCATCTGGATCGGGTTTCCGCCGCAGGCGCTGGTGGTGCTGGCGGGCTTTTCCGCCGCCACGGGCCCCGCCTTTGCCGACATGGGCTACGACCTCAAGGCGGGCTACATCCTGCGTGGCGAAGGCGCGGATGCCGCCTATGAGCGCGAAGGCCGGCGCGAGCAGCTGATCGCGGCGATGGTGGGCTTCCTGGTCGCCATCGTGGTGGTGCTGGCGTCCTACCGGGGCTTGTTCGCCAACCATCAGTTCGCCCCCATCAACAACGCCTATGCCGCCGCCATCAAGGCCGGCATCTCGGCGGACACCGCGCGCAACCTGCTGCTGTGGGCCCTGCCCGGCATGGCGCTGCAACTGATTGGCGGCGCGCGCCAGCAGCTTGGCGTGCTGCTGGCCACGGGGCTGCTCATCACCAATCCGGCCGCAGGCTGGATGGTGGCGGCTGGCCTGGTAGTGCGCGCCGCCATGCTGCGTTGGCAAGGGCAGGCCGCAAAGGAGCGCCTTGAAGTCTTTGCCGGCGGCGTGATCGCCGGCGACGCGCTCTTCAGCTTCTTCGGCGGCCTGACCAAGAGCCTGCCGCTGAAAAAGTAAGCGGCAGGAAGCCGGAAGCCGGCACAACACGAAGTAAACATCCATCCATCAAAGGAGCCTGTAGTGAAAAGACAATTGACGGTAGACGACGTGGAAGCCGCCGTGCTCGGCGGCGCCATCCTGGGCGGTGGCGGTGGCGGCCTGATCGAAGAGGGCCTGCGCGTTGCCCGGCTGGCGCTTGCCGCCGGCGTGCCGGAACTGTGGAGCGTGGACGAGTTCGATCCGCAGGCGATCACCACCACCGTGGCCATCGTCGGCGCGCCCGCCGCGCCGCTGCCCTGCGTGCGCCCCGCGCACTTGCTGCGCACGCTGGAGCTGATTCGCGAACATGCCGGCGGGCGCCCGCTGGTGGCGCTGAACTCGAACGAGAACGGCGCCGAGACCACGGTGAATGGCTGGTTCCATGCCGCCATCACCGGCATCCCCGTGATGGACCTGGCCTGCAACGGGCGCGCCCACCCGTCGAGCGTGATGGGCGCGCTCGGACTGCACACCGAGGCGGATTACGTCTCCGTGCAGGCCTTCGCCGGCGGCGCCCAGGCACGCTACCTGGAAGGTGTGGCTTCCGGCCGGCTGGAGCTGACCTCGGCACTGGTGCGCCGCGCGTCCGTGGAGGCAGGCGGCGTGGTGGCGGTGGCACGCAACCCGGTGACGGTGGGCTACGCCGCCGCGCACGGCGCGCCTGGTGCGATCAGCCATGCCATCGAGGTGGGCCGCGCCTTCTTGTCCGGCGGCGTCGATGGGGCGGCGGCGGCGCTGGGCGGGCGCATCGTGGCCGACGGCATCGTGGCCGAGTACCGCTGCGAGCAGCGCGAGGGGCTGGATGTGGGGCACCTGGTGTTCGACGACACCGCGCGCACCGAGCTGCGCTTTATCAACGAGTACATGACGCTGGAACAGCACGGCGAGCGCCAAAGTGCCTTCCCCAACCTGATCATGACCTTCGATGACGACGGCCAGCCGGTGGTCTCGGCGCGCGTGCGCCAGGGCATGCGGCTGCGCGTGCTGGTGGCCCCCGGCGAGCGCCTGCTGCTGTCGCGCACCATGAACATGCGCGAGCTGTATCAGCCGCTGGAGGCCTCCCTGGGCACGGCGTTCGCGCCCCTGGAGCCGGCGGCATGACGGCAGCCGCGCCCCGCCAGGACGCCGCCGCCCCGGCGGCGGGCCTGCGCGCCATCGGCGCCTTTATCGATGCGAAGTGGGACGGCGAAATCCTGCCCGCGCTGCACGACTACATCCGCGTGCCGGCCAAGAGCCCCGCCTTCGACGCCGGCTGGCAAGCGCGGGGCCTGCTGGATCGCGTCGTGTGCTCGGCCGCCGCGTGGGCCGAGGCACAGAAGATCGCGGGCATGACGGTCGAGGTGATCCGGTTGCCGGGGCGCACGCCGCTGCTGTTCTTCGAGATCCCGGCCACCGCGGACGCGGGCGCCGACACGATCCTCTTCTATGGCCACCTCGACAAGCAACCTGAGTTCGACGGCTGGCGCCGCGACCTCGGGCCGTGGGAGCCAAAGTACGAGAACGGCAAGCTCTACGGCCGCGGCGGCGCCGACGACGGCTACGCGCTTTATGCCGCCCTGGCCGCCGTGATGGCCGTGAGAGCGGGCGGCGCCAGCCATCCGCGCTGCGTCGGCATCATCGAGACCTGCGAGGAATCCGGCAGCTATGACCTGCCCGCCTACCTGGATGCGCTGGCGCACCGCCTGGGGCGCATCGGCCTGGTGGTTTGCCTGGACTCGGGCGCGGGCAACTACGACCAGCTCTGGATGGTCACGTCGTTGCGCGGCTATGTCAGCGGATGCCTGGAAGTACAGGTGCTGGACGAAGGCGTGCATTCCGGCGATGCCAGCGGCATCGTGCCGTCCAGCTTCCGCGTGCTGCGCCATGTGCTGGACCGGCTGGAAGACAGCGCTTCGGGCGAGATCCTGCCCGCCAGCTTCCATTGCGAGGTGCCGCCGCAGCGCCAGGCGCAGGCTGAACATGCGGCGCGCCAGCTTGGCGACCTGGTGTGGAAGCGCTTTGCGTGGGCCTGCGGCGCGGACGGCGCCAGCGTGCTGCCATCCACCACCGATCCCGCCACCGCGCTGATCCGGCGCGCCTGGCGCCCGGCGTTGTCGGTAGTGGGCGCCGAAGGCCTGCCGCCGCTGGCTACCGCGGGCAATGTGCTGCGCCCGCGCACGGCGTTCAAGCTGTCGCTGCGGCTGCCGCCGCTGGTCGACAGCGCGGCAGCCGCGCAGGAGCTCAAGCGCTTGCTGGAAAGCCACGCGCCATACAACGCGCGCGTGGCCTTCGTGCCGGACAAGAGCGTGGCCGACGGCTGGAACGCACCGGCCACGGCGCCGTGGCTGGCCTCACGGCTGGAGGCGGCCTCGCAGCAGTACTTCGGCGCGTCTTGCGGCTATCTGGGGCAAGGCGGCACGATTCCGCTGATGGGCATGCTGGAAAAGGCCTTCCCCCGCGCGCAGTTCATGGTGTGCGGGGTGCTCGGCCCCAACGCCAACGCGCACGGCCCGAACGAGTTCCTGCACGTGCCGTACGCCAAGCGCCTGACGGCATCGATCGCCAGCGTGATCGGATCGTGGCAGGAGGATGCCGGGCAATAAGGGGCCACAACAGGGGCCGCAGCGGCGTCAGCGCGGCGCAAAGGCGAGCCAGTACGGGTCGCCGATCTGCCGGCCGGCGTCGCTGGTGGCCTCGACGATGCGCGCGCCAAAGCGCTGGACCATGGCATCGGTGAGGTCCTGCACCGGCATGGCGATGCCAAGGCCATAGATTTGCCGCGTGGTCGGATCGCGCAGCGCGGCGGAAATCCCCGCCACGTTCTGCACGAACTCGCCGCGCGACAGCGCCCAGCCGGTTTCCCGCGCTTCCTTCAGCCGCGCCAGCAGGTCCTTGCGCGTGCGCGGGATGTTGCCGCGCCGCACCTCGAAGCCGTCCTGCACCAGCGCCGTGACCTCTTCATCGGTCAGGCGCGACAGGATGGCCCGGCCGATGGACGAAGCATAAGCCGGCGCGCGCGACCCCGGCGGCGTGTAGACCTGCAGCGAGCCCGCGCCGGTGCGCATCTGGATGACGACCGAATCGGCACCGTCCAGCACGTTGATATAGCCGGTGTAGCCGGTCTCGCCGACCAGCTTGTCGAGCACGCCTTGCAGCAGCGTGAGCGCGGTATGCGAGGCGCGGAAGTGGTAAGAGGCCTCCATCACCACCGCGCCCGGCCGGTAGGCGCGCGAGACGCTGTCGCGCTCCAGGAAGCCGTACTCGGCCATCATGCTGAGCGTGCGCGAGGCGGAGCTCTTGGCCAGCCCGAGATGAGTCACCACGTCGGTCACCGTGATGTCACTGCGGAGCTTGGCGATGAGCTTGAGGACATCGGCGGCATTAACGAGTGTGCTCATGAGTAATGGTTCGTTTTATGGATTGAGGTTCCAGAATATAGTCCAAGACCCATAGCGTCAATTTGGGATTCCCCTTAACAACCGCGACAAAGCCCGCGGCAATGCTCACGACAACGCTCAAGACAAGGCACGCATCGATGCACGCACAGACCACCCAAACCCATCCAACCCAGCCGCTGTCCGGCCGGACCGCCGTCATCATCGGCGGCACCTCCGGCATCGGCCGCGCCGTGGCCAGCCGCGTCGTCGCGGCCGGCGGCGCGGTGATCCTCGGCGGCCGCTCGCAAGACGCGCTGGATGCGGAACTCGCCCGCATCGAAGCTGCCGGCGGCGCCGCCTGCGGCCATGTGGTCGACATGGCGGAGCGCGAATCCGTCGCAGCGTTCTTCGCCAGGATTACCCGCCTCGATTACCTGTTCGCACCCGGCGCCACCTACCAGGTCGCGTCTATCCACAGCGATGACCACGATGCGGTGGAAAGCCCCTTTCGCAGCAAGTTCTGGGGCCAGTACCACGCCGTGCACGAAGCCGCGCCCAAGATCGCGCCGGATGGCGCCATCGTGCTGATGTCCGGCGCCGCCGGGGCGCGCCCGATCAAGGGCGCCTCGGCCTATGCGGCTTGCAATGCCGCCATCGAGGGCCTTGGGCGTTCGCTCGCGCTCGACCTGGCGCCGGTGCGGGTCAACAGCGTGTCACCAGGCACCATCGACAGCGACCTGTGGCAGCGCCGGCCTGCCGAGCTGCGCTCGCACGCGTTCGAGAGCTACAGCCGCAGCACCGCGCTTGGCCGGGTTGGCAACGTGGATGAAGTAGCGGATGCCGTGCTGTTCCTGTTCGGCAACGGTTATATGACGGGATCCACCTTGTTCGTCGATGGTGGCTACGTGCTGCCTTGAGCGCCGTCGTCCTCGCTGGAATTGGCATACCATGCCGGAGTCCGCCGCGGGCCCACCGCCCGGCATCGATGGCGGCGACGCATTCAAGGAGAGGCAAGATGGACTATGTAAGGTTTGGCGCGACGGGACTGAAAGTCTCCCGGCTGTGCCTGGGCTGCATGACCTACGGCGTGCCCGAGCGCGGCAACCACCCCTGGACGCTTGGCGAGCCAGCCAGCCGCCCCCTGATCCGGCAGGCGATCGAGGCTGGCATCAACTTCTTCGATACCGCCAACGTGTATTCCGACGGCACCTCCGAGGAAATCGTCGGCCGCGCGTTGAAAGACTTCGCCAGCCGCGACGACGTGGTGATCGCCACCAAGGTCCACGGCCGCATGCGCCCCGGCCCGAACGGGGCCGGCCTGTCGCGCCGCGCCATCCTGGCCGAGATCGACAACAGCCTGCGCCGCCTGGGCACCGACTACGTCGACCTGTACCAGATCCACCGCTGGGATCCGCATACGCCCATCGAGGAAACCCTCGAAGCGCTGCACGATGTGGTCAAGGCGGGCAAGGCGCGCTATATCGGCGCGTCCTCGATGTATGCCTGGCAGTTCTCCAAGGCCATCTACACCTCGCGCCTGCGCGGCTGGACGCAGTTCGCCAGCATGCAGGACCATGTGAACCTGCTGAACCGCGAAGAGGAGCGCGAGATGCTGCCGCTATGCGCCGCCGAGGGCATCGCGGTGATGCCGTGGAGCCCGCTGGCGCGCGGCCGCCTGACCCGGCCGTGGCATGCCGGCAGCGCCCGCGAGGAGAGCGACACGTTTGGCAAGACGCTGTACCGCGATACCGAGGCGTCGGACCGCAAGGTGGTGGAACAGGTGCACGCCATTGCGCAGGCGCGCGGCGTGCCGGCTGCCCAGGTCGCGCTGGCGTGGTTGTCGCAGAAGCGGGAGATCACCTCGCCGATCATCGGCGCGTCCAAGCCGCACCATATCGAGGACGCCGTGGCGGCGCTCTCGCTCGGCCTCACCGCCGAGGAGATCGCCGCGCTGGAGGCGCCCTACGTGCCGCACGCGCCCGTGGGCTTCTGAGGCAGCAACGGCAAAGACGGAAGCAACGGCGATGACGGCGCCGGTGAACTACCGGCGGCCGGTCACTCGCCCGAGGGCCGCAGCGCGGCCGCGCCCGGCTCACGCGTGATCAGACGCAGCCCGCTGGCGATGCTGGCCACGCCCGCGAAGCCCGCGCCGATCGCCAACGCCAGGGTGGGGCCGTGGCGGCCCGCAATGCCGAAGCTGAGCGCGACCAGCGCCGCACCGGTTGCCTGGCCGAGCAGGCGCGCGGTGGCAATCACGCCACTGGCGCCGCCAGCGCGCTCGCGCGGCGCGCTCGACATCAGTGCCTTGAGGTTGGGCGACTGGAAGAAGCCGAAGCCCGCGCCGCAAATCGCCATGCGAATGCCGATATCCAGCGCGCTGGGATGCGCCGGCAGCAGCGCCAGCGACACCATGCCCATGCACATCACCGCCAGCCCCACGCCGCCAAGCAAACCCGGCGCATAGCGGTCGGACAGCCGCCCGGCCAGCGGCGCCATCAGCGCCACCACCGCCGACCACGGCGTCATCAGGAAGCCCGTCTCGATCGGGCTGCGCCCCAGCACGCTCTCGAAGTAGAACGGCAGCGACACGAAGGCCAGCCCCTGCGCGGCGAACGAGCAGATCGCGGTCATGGTCGACAGCGCGAACATGGGCCGCTTGAGCAAATCGATGGGCAGCATCGGCGCGGGATGTCCACGCTCGCGGCGCAGCAGCAGCACGAACGCCACCAGGAACAAGGCCAGCGCCGCCAGCGACTGCCCCAGCGGCGCGCGTTGCGCGCCCTCGCCCAGCGCAAAGATCAGCGAGGCGAACATCACCACGTTGAGCCCCGCGGCGACGCGGTCAAAGCGGTGCGCGCCGCGCACCGTCTGGGGCAGCGCGGGCCAGGCGATGTAGAGCGCCAGCAAGCCGATCGGCAGGTTCACGGCAAACAGCCACGGCCACGGCCCCAGCGACAGGATGATCGAGGCCACCGTGGGCCCCACCGCAAACGACACGCCAACCACCAGCGCGTTGAGCCCGACGCCACGCCCGAGCCGGTGCGGCGGAAAGATCGCGCTGATCAGCGCCGCGTTCACGCTCATGATGGCGCTGGCGCCCACGCCCTGCAGCAACCGGGCTGCCACCAGCGTGGGCAGCGACCAGGAAAGCGCGCAGACCACCGACGCGGCGATGAACAGCATCAAGCCGCCGAGATACACGCGCCGGTGCCCGACGATGCCGCCCAGCGCCGCGAACGGCAGCAGCGTGGCCACCATGGCGAGCTGGTAGGCGTTGATGACCCAGACGGATGCCGCCGGGGTGGCATGCAGCGAGGCCGCGATGTTGGGAAGTGCGGTGTTGGCGATTGCCGTATCGAGCGTAGCGAGCGAGACCGCCACCAGGATGGCGGCCATGCCGCGGCGCTCCAGCGACGTCATGGGCGCATCCGCCGCGCGAGAGGGGAGATTGGATTCTGCTGTGTTCGACACTGTCTTTGCCAGTTACCGCCGCGCCCGGGAAGCCGCGCGCGATGCGCCGGCGCCCTGCCCGATTGTTTGATACATGCACCATGGCTCACCCTCCCGATGCGAGAGAGGGCATGGCAAGCCGACACAATACGGGATAACGCGAATATCTGCAGGCGACGGCGTCGCCGGCAGATAGGCAAATGGCCGAGTTGACCGCCGAAAAGACCGCTAAGGCAGCGCCAGGCGACGCGCCTGCGCTATGCCGCCGACCACACCGCCAGCTCGTAGCCGTCCGGGTCGCGGAAGTGGAAACGCCGCCCGCCCGGGAACGAGAAGACCGCCCGGACCACGGTGCCGCCGGCCGCCTCCACGCCCTGCTGCGCCTGTGCCAGATCATCCGCGTACAGGATCACGAGCGGCCCGCCGGGGCGGACCTCTTCGCCGGTGGTGAAGCCGCCGGTCAGCCGGCCATCGCTGAACTCGCAGTAGGCGGGGCCGTAGTCGGTAAAGGTCCAGCCAAAGGCTGCGCCATAGAACGCCTTGCTGCGCGCGATGTCGCTGACGTTGAACTCGATGTTGTCGATCTGCCGGTCCTGGCCTCTGGTGCCCATGGCGAACTCCCTGGTGATGGATAAGGAACACCATTTTCACCCGGATGCCGTGGCAAAGCTTGAACAAAACGGCCAATCAAGCCTTTGGCGCGCACAACTGGCGCAGCAGGGCCGACGCCGTCATGCCGCACAGCGACTGGATCTCCCGGCTCAGGTGGGCCTGGTCGGCGTAGCCCGCATCCGCCGCGAGCGCGGCCAGCCCAAAGTCGGACCTGTCCGCCCTGCCTGCCCGGTTGCCTGCCCTGCCGCCTGCCCGCTGCGTCGGTGCCAGCGCCAGCGACAGCGCACGCTGGAACCGCAGGATCCGCTCCAGCGTCTTCGCGCCATAGCCGAAATGCTCGACGCTGCGGCGCCGCAGCGTGCGCTCGCCAAGGCCCAGCCGGCGCAGGAGCAGGGGAATCGTCTCGCCCGCCATGCCGGCGTTGGCCTGCACCAGCGCGAAGATGGCTGCCGCCTCGCGGCTCGGGGCGTCGACGCTCAACGCCGTCCGCGCCAGTTGGCTCTGGAATACTTCCACCTCGCGCCCTGCAGCCGCGGCCTCCTCCATCCTCCCGGCAAATTCCCGCCCACGCGCGCCCCACAGATCAGCCAGCTCGACCTGGCTCCCGACGATCTCCGACATGGGCAGGCCCAGCCAGGGCAGCGCCGCGCCCGGTTGAAAGCGCGCGCCCAGCACCACCACGCCGGGCGTCAGGTCCGGCCGGGCCGCGGTGATGTCAGGCCCGACCACCAGCAGCCGGCCGGCGCGCCAGAGCACATCCACGCAGCCGTCCGGCACGACGGCGATCGCACCGGCGTGGTCAGTTGGCAAGGCACTGGTCCACACGCACTGGAAGTGCGGCTGGAGTTCAGGCCGGGGCCGGGCTTCGCAGTAGTGCCCGACCGTGCCTGCCAGCGCGGGAATGTCCGGTGAATGTCGCGAATCCGGCTGTTGCATTACTCTGTGGGTCCCCGCAGACGTTGATGGCGATTCATGGCGATTAATGGCGATGGATTGCAATCCAGGCATGGCGCCGGAATTGGCATCGCCAGCCCCCCAAGGAGAGACGCATGAAAATTGGCCTGGTTTCGGACCTGCATCTTTCGGTCTATCCGATGGACTTTCCGAATCCCGATGTCGACGTGATGATACTGGCTGGCGACATCTGGCGCCCCCGGGAAGCCATGGCATGGGCCGCGGCCGCCACCCTGCCCACCCTGTACGTGGCTGGCAACCACGAGTTCTACGGCAGCGACCTGGCCACCACCATGGACGCCCTGCGCGCCGGCGCGGCCGGCACGCAGGTACAGGTGCTGGAGCGCTCGGAATGGCATTACCGTGGCGTGCGCTTTCTCGGCTGCACGCTGTGGTCGGACTACCGCTTGTTCTCCTCCCCGCAGCAGCGCGAAGATGGCCTGCGCGACGCCCAGTCACTGATGCGCGACTTCTCCCGCATCCGCGTTGCGCCGGATTTCGAGGAGCGCTTCACGCCCGCCACGTCGCAGGCGCTGTTCAGGGATTCGGTGGCCTGGCTGGCGCAGCGGTTCCAGGCGCCCCACGACGGCCAGACCGTCGTCATCACGCACTTCGCGCCGTCGCCGCTGAGCATCAGCCCCAAGTTCGCCGGCTCGCACCTCAACGCCAGCTTCGTCTCCGACCTGCGCCAGGAAATCGCGGCATGGCAGCCTGCGCTCTGGGTGCATGGGCATACCCATGACAGCTTCGACTATCGCCTGGGCGCCACCCGCGTGGTGTGCAACCCGCGCGGCTACGCACGGGATGGCAAGCTCGAAAACCCGGGTTTCAATCCGGGCCTTGTCATCGAGCTGTAAAGCAACGCCGGCCAGCAACCGCACCGAAGTTCGCGGCGCGAACGCCGGCGTGATGCGCACCGGACAAGCCACTTGGGATTTTCCCTTGGTTTGCGCTGCGTAATGCACTGCCAGACCTTTCGGCCCGCAGGGGCACTTCGCCATGGCAGAAGTTGTCTGCTAATGTCTGCTCCGCAGGAAATCAAGGCAGGCGACGCCCGCCGCATCCCCTGCGCCGCCCGGGCCGGCCACGCGCCGGCCCCTGGTCTGGCAAGCCCGAAAGACAGGAGATAAAGCAATGCAGCCTAAGGCTCTCGAACCGACGGAATCCGTACTTCTTGCTTTGATGGACAGCGTGCGCGAATGGCAGCGCGTGCTGGACCAGACTCTGTGCGATGCTGGACTCGACTATCCGAAATGGATCTTGCTGCGCGCTATCCGCCAGGAAGAGTTTGTTCGCCATGAGCCTTACCTGGGCCTGATGCCGATATCCGCGGCGCACTCGGAAAGCCTGCTGGACGCCTTGCACGCCGACGGCTGGATCGCATACGATCCCGCCGGCCAGCCGTTGATCCCCGCGCGCGCCGAGCCCAAGGTGGACCGCGTCTGGAAAGGGTTGAAGGCGCTCCACTCCGTCTCCGTGGCCCCCTTCAGCACCGAGGAACGCCACGCGCTGACGGCCTCGCTCAGGCGCATGAAGGCCACGTTGCACGACCACAGCGTGCGGCTTGGGCGCCAGGCGGAACGCCGGGTGGAACTGGCGCACTGAAAATAGATAAACAGACAAACAAACCAACAAACAACAAACCGGAACCCCGATGCTCCCTGCCGCACCCAGCGCCGATATGACGAATGACATGCCGCCTCCCGCCGTGGTCTGCCATTGGATAAGACGGCTGCTGCGGCGCGCGGAGCTGGCGCAAGATCCTCGGCGGGTGCAATTGGCGGCGCAAGACCCCGGTATTGCGCAAGCCGTCCGCTACGCTGCCGACCCCGCCTACATCACCGCGTATCCGGCCTGGCCCCGCGCCACGGCCTTGGCGCAGGCCGCCGGCCTGGGCGAAGCCGGCACGGAAATCCTGGCATTCCTGATCGCCGCCGAGACGTCCCCGCCGCTGCAGAGGTGCCTTGCCGCATTTGGCCCGTTGACGCAAGAGCGCATGGCTTCGGTGTTGGCCACGGCGCTGTACCGGCCAATGGCCGTCGTGACCCAGGGCCTTGCGACAGCCACCGCGCTTTGCCGCGCGGCACGGCTCGCCGCGGCGCCAGCCACGGCGAGCCTGTCCCAGGCATCCATGCCGAGCTAAGCCACGGCCACGCCTGCGAGCAGCCCGCCGGCCCTCATTGCCCGCCACCAAACAACGGCGACGCTTCGATGCGCTCAAGCATGCCGCGTGCCGCGCTGGTCAGCGGCCGGTTGGCCCTGACGATCAGGCGCGACTGCGCGGCCTCGAAGATGGGGTTGGTGGTGCGCAGCGCCACCAGCTCGCCCCTGGCGACTTCCGTCACCACGGAATTCGAGGAGGTGAAGGTCAGGCCAAGGCGGCACTCGACATAGCGCTTGAGCGTGAGGATGGAGTTGGCGACGAAGCTGGGCGTGAGAACAATGTTCTCGGACAGCTCGGCCATCTGGATCAGCTGGCGCAAACCGAATCCCGGCGCCATCAGCGCCACCGGATAACGCGCCACGTCCTTCAGGGCGGGCCGTTTGCGCTGCCGCGCAAGCGGATGGTCCGGCCAGGCGATCACGCACAGCGGATGCGTGCGCGCCGTGACCACGCGAACGGCGGGATCCGCGGGCGCGCCGAACAAGACGCCGATATGCGCGTCGTCGTGCGCCACCGCGCGCACGGCGTCGGAGGCGCCCGCCACCTTGAGCGAGACGCGGATGCCGGGATATTGCCGGCAGAACGCATCCACCACCCCGCTCATCAGGATATCCACAAAGCCCTCGCTAGCCACCAGCTGGATATCCCCGCGCTGCAGGCCGTTCACTTCATCGAGCCGGGCCATCAGCGCTTGTTCGCTGGCCTGGCGGTCGCGGCAATGGTCCATCACGATGGCGGCCACCTCCGTGGGCACGATGCCCCGGCCTTTGCGCTCCAGCAGCGCCACGCCTAGCTCGGTCTCCAGCAGCTGGATCTGCCGGCTGACGATCGACGGCTCCACGCCCAGTCGCTCGGCCGCGCCGCGCACCGACCCTGTGTTGACCGCTTCGAAGAAATACTGCAGGCGCCGCGCGCTCAGTCCGCCTTCCATGTTCCGTTCCTGTTTCACGTTTCCTGACTGGCTCAAACTCCGCCAATCGTTGCCAAATAGGCAACAAATTCCCGGCAAGCTTACATTGATTCGGACGACTGGAATTGCAAATAATGTGCGGGCGGCAAATCCGCGACCACGATCCCCTTCGAGCAAACAAAGCATGAAACCCTTCGCTTCAATCCTGGCAGCCGCAACCTTGGGCGTGCTCTGTCACCAGGCCGCGGGCGCGGCGCCGCAAGACCCCGCGTACCCGGTCAAACCCGTGAAGATCGTGGTCGGTTACGCGCCCGGCGGCTCCTCCGATGCCGTGGCGCGGCTGGTGGCCAACCGGCTTTCGGAACGGCTCGGGCAGAGCTTCGTGGTCGAGAACCGTCCTGGCGCGGCCAGCAATATCGCGGCGGCCGGCGTGGCGCGCTCGCCCAATGATGGCTACACCATCCTGCTAGGCTCCAATGCCAGCACCATCAATGTCTCGCTGTACAAGAAGCTGCCCTTCGACTTCCAGAAGGACTTCGCGCCGGTGGTGCTGCTCACGCGCTTCCCGAACATCATGGCGGTGAACCCGTCGGTGCCGGCCACGACGGTGGCGGAGTTCATCAGCTATGCCAAAGCGCATCCCAAGGGCATCTTCTTCGCGTCGTCCGGCGCGGGCTCGTCCACGCGCCTGTCGGCCGAGTTGTTCAAGATGATGGCGGGCATCCAGATGGAGCACGTGCAGTACAAGGGCAGCGCGCCGGCGCTGACCGACCTGATGGCGGGCCAGGTGCAGGTGATGTTCGATACGGCGCCGTCGGTCATGCCCCTGATCAAGAGCGGCAAGCTGCGCGCGCTGGCCGTGACCAGCGCCAGCCCGCAGCCCTTCGCGCCGGAGATCCCCACCGTGGATGCGGGCGGGTTGAAGGGCTATGAAGTGGTGTCGTGGTATGCGCTCTTCCTGCCCGCTGGCGCCCCGGGCAGCATCGTCGATACGCTGAACAAGGAAGTCAACGCGATCATGGCCGAGAAGGAAACCCGCGAGAAGCTCGCCGCGATGGTGGCGACGCCGGGCGGCGGCACGCCCGAGGCGCTGCGCCAGTTTGTCGGCTCGGAAATCACCAAATGGGGCGCGGTGGTCAAGGCCTCTGGCGCCACCGCGGACTAGGCCGGCAGATCATGCGCGTTTTTACCGGCTCGCTGGCCACCGAGACCAACACCTTCGCCCCGCTGCCGACCGCGCTCGATGCGTTCGTCGACCGCGGCTACTTTCCCGCAGGCACGCACCCGCCGGAGATGACCATGTTCAGCGGCCCGCTGTGGGCCGCGCGCGAACGCGGCCGCGCGCGCGGCTGGGTGGTGATCGAGGGCATGGCCGCGGGCGCGCAGCCCGGCGGCGTCACCACGCGTCACGCCTATGAGGCGCTGCGCGATGAACTGCTCGGCGACCTGCGGCGGGCGCTGCCCGTCGACATGGTGGTGCTGGGCCTGCACGGCGCCATGGTGGCCGATGGCTACGCGGACTGCGAGGGCGACCTGCTCACCCGCGTGCGCGCGCTGGTTGGCCCCGGCGTGGTGATCGGCGCCGAGCTGGACCCGCACTGCCACCTGTCGGATGACATGGTGGCGCATGCCGACATCCTGGTGGCCTACAAGGAATATCCGCACACCGATATCCGCGAGCGAGCGCTGGAGCTGGTGGACCTATGCGCGGCGCAGGTGGCGGGCCACATCGCCCCCGTGGCGGCGGTGGCCGACTGCGCGATGGTCGTCACCATCCGGACCAACCAGGAGCCGGCACGCAGCTACGTCGACCGGCTGATCGCACTGGAGGGACACGACGGCATCCTCTCGGTCTCCGTGGCACATGGCTTCCCGTGGGGCGACGTGCCAGACATGGGCACCAAGCTGCTGGTGTACGCGAATGGCGATGGCGCAGCCGCGCACCGGCTCGCGCGGCGCCTGGCCGACGAGCTGATCCGCATGCGCGAGACCCTGACGCCCGCTTACCCTGGCCCGGATGCGGCCATCGACCAGGCGCTGGCATTGGCCAAGGCGCCGGGCGGCGCGCCCGTGGTGATCGCGGATGCGGCCGACAACCCCGGCGGCGGGGCGGCGGGCGATGCCACGTTCCTGCTGCATCGCCTGCGCGCGCGTGGCATCGGCAACGTGGCGGTGGGCCCCTTGTGGGATCCCATCGCTGTGCGCATTGCCTTTAGTGCCGGCGTCGGCGCGCGGCTGGCGCTGCGCATCGGCGGCAAGGTCAGCCCGATGTCCGGCGAGCCTATCGACCTGGCTTGCACCGTGAAGGCGCTGGTTCCTGACATGATCATGACGGGGCTGTCGGGCGCGCCGGCGGCGGTGGGCAACGCGGCGCTGGTGGAGGCGGATGGCATCGAGATCGTGCTGATCACGCGGCGCGCGCAGGCGCTGGACACCGATGTCTTCACGCAGCTCGGCTGCCGGCTGTCCGAAAAGACGCTAATCATCGTCAAATCCGCGCAGCACTTCCACACCGCGTTCTCGCGGATCGCGCGCCATGTCATCTACGCGGACGCGCCAGGCTCGGTCTCGCTCAATTTGCGCTCCCTGCCCTATCGGCACATTCGCCGGCCCAAGTGGCCGATCGATGCCTGAACGAAAAAAGGCGGCGCACGCGCCCAGACGCGCGAGCGCCGCCTTCACGGCATCAAGCCTCCATCAACCTGCATCAACCTGCATCAAGCTTTCTTCACGCTTTCTTCACGCTTTCTTCACCCACGCACTGCACCAGCCCTTGGTCGCGACCTGCTTGCCGGCGAACAGCGGGCAGCCGCCGCTTGCATCCGCCGCCTTGCCCTGGAAGAGCTGGCAGTTGCCGCAATGCTGGCTGGTGTCATGCTTCGGGTACTTGGCCTTGTCCACCTTGGACGAATCCGCCTTGTAGCCAAGGCCGACCGCCTGCGGGTCCTTTTCATCCACCATCGGGCCGCTTCCCTGCGCCCGGGCTGGCAGGGAGACACCCAGCGCGCCGGCCGCCGCGATGATCGGAATGCCTTTCAAGAAATGACGACGAGTTGACATCTTTAATCCTCTTTTTTCTGTGGGGGACAAACCGGACAGGGCCGCGCCTTGTGCAACCACGCAAGCCCCCGTCCGTCAACCATCGGCGCGCCCATGACGGCGCGCGCCAGATACCAGCCCGGACGCAGGCTACGCCCCAGCAAAAAACCAAGTGTCAGACACGTCGATTCAAAGTGCGCGCAGCCGGCACCCGGAGCCGCCATCGTGGCCGGCTCCAGGCTTGTATCCCGATTGAGTTTAGACGACGCCGATTACGTCGACGTTGCGCGTAGTCATGGAATGCGATCGATCCATGCCCTGCGCGCACCCGGAATCCGGCCGCAGGATCGTATGAGGCCGGATCAGGCAGGGAAGAACGTTCTAGCGCCGTCCGCCCACATCCACAATCGCCCCATTTGGCGCGACCATGTAGTAATCCGCGCCAATGCCAACCCAGTGGTGGCCCTTCGATGGCTTCGGCAGTTCGTGCGAACGCCAGTCATCCACCACATATTGGCGATCACGGTACTCCGCGGGGAGCCTGTCGCCCTTATGCCACTGGCCCGGCCCGCTACGCGCGTTGTCACGGTCGTCACCCGGCCGCCCACGGTCATCCCGGTGCGGCTGCGGCTGGCCCCGGTATTGGTAGCCACGGTCAGAGTCGCGGTCCGGCTGCGCAGAACTTTGGGCCGAAACCAGGAACCCGCCGGCGAGCATCACGCCCAACAGCAGTTTGCTTCTCACGGTTTTCGTCATCAGGCACTCCTTTTTATTAGCCGCTGTAGCCACGCTGGCCGCGGTGGCCGCGCTGGCCCTGGCAGGACATCGTCAACAAGGCCAAAAGCACGAACAGTCCACGCGAATGGCTTGTCGCCATGGACTGGCTCGCAACTTCGATGCCCGATTGAAGAATAGTGGCTGCGGCGCAGGATGCCGCCGAGAAGCGCCGCATCGGGCGCTCATCATGCTTGCGCGGAGGAAAAATGAAGTGCGGAGGGAGACAGGCAAGAACACGATGGCGGTAAATGCCCACCATCCGTGTAAGAAATACAAGCCGATTTGACCAGGACGCGGCACGCAAGCCGCGCCCGCATCACAAGGCCTGCCGCCAGCGATCAGGCGTGCGCGCCCTGCAGCGTGCCGGCAAAGCGGTGTTGCCCAGGGGCGTCGTCGTCGGGGGTGGCTTCCAGCTTGAACTCGCCCACCGCGTTCTGCAACTGGTGCGCCTGTTCCGCCAGGGCAGACGCGGCGGCGGCGGCTTGCTCCACCAGCGCGGCGTTCTGCTGCGTGACCGCATCCATTTGCATCACGGCTTGATTGACCTGCTCGATGCCGCCGCTCTGCTGCGCCGATGCCACCGAAATCTCGCCCAGGATGGTGGTGACCTGGCTGGACGCCGTCACGATCTCGCGCATGGTCTGGCCGGCATGCTCCACCCGCGCGGAGCCGTTGCGCACCTGCTCAACCGAATCGCCGATGAGACCGCGGATTTCCTTGGCGGCCGCGGCGCTGCGCTGCGCCAGCGTGCGCACCTCGCCGGCCACCACGGCAAAGCCGCGCCCTTGCTCGCCCGCGCGCGCCGCTTCCACGGCGGCATTGAGCGCCAGGATATTGGTCTGGAACGCAATGCCCTCGATCACGTCGATGATGTCGACGACCTTCTTGGAGCTGGCGCTGATCGCCTGCATGGTTTCCACCACCTCGCCCACCACGGTGCCGCCGCGCTGCGCAATATGCGAGGCATTCGCCGCCAGTTCATTGGCCGCGTGCGCGCGCTCGGTATTCTGCCTGACCATGGCGGTCAGCTCGCCCATGCTCGATGCGGTTTCCTGCAGCGCCGAGGCCTGCTCCTCCGTGCGCTGCGAGAGGTCGGCATTGCCGGCGGCGATCTGCTTGGAGGCGTCGGAAATGGAATCGGTCGATTCCTTGATGCGGGTCACCAGGTCCGTGAGCATGTCCTCCATCTCGCCCATGCCGGCCAGCAAGCGGCCGAACTCGCCCTTGCGCTCGGTTTCGAATTCCTTGCTGAGGTCGCCGGAGGCCACGGTCTCGGCGATATAGACAGCCTCGCCTAGCGGCTCGGCGATACTGCGCGCAATGCCGTAGGTGAAGGCGGCGCCAACCAGAAGCGCGACAAGCCATAGGGTAAACATCAAGGTACGCGCGCCGTCGATGGCCTGCTGCGCGCCGCCGCCGCTCGCACCAGGCAGGCGGTCCAGCCCGGCCGCGATTGCCGCGGCCATCAAGAGCAAAACCACCGCGAATCCCACGCCAAGGCGCGTACGGATGGTCAGGTTGGCAAATGACATCATTGCTGCATCTCCCCTTTTTTATGTGGACTCCGCCTGCGTCGTCGCCTGGATAACGGCGATGCGCGCAGAAACTTTAGGAGAAATCCTGGATGCCTTTATCGGCTCCGTCCGCAAGGCCCGCTCAGCCGGGGAGATGGCCCGGCGCCGCCCCGTCGCCCGCGCGGCTGCCCGCGGGGAAATGCACGCCGGCGCGCTGGGCCGCCCGGACGATGTGATCCGACATGGCGCGCTGGGCCAGGCTGGCATCGCCCGCGGCCAAGGCGTCGATGATGGCGCAATGCTCGGTGTAGGTGGCATGGCGGCTGCCGCGCTGGTAGAACGGCAAGCGCTGGCTTTCCTGCATGACGTCAGTGCTGTTGCGCAGGATATCGGCGATGGCGCGGTTGCCGGCGATCGCGATGATGCGCATATGAAAATCAAAGTCCAGCCGGGCGGCCTGCGTGAAGTCGGACGCGTCGATGCACACCCGCATGGCCTCGGTGTTCTCGCGCAGGGCGTCGATGTCTTCCGGCAGCAGCGCCGCCGCGGCCAGCCCCACGGTGAAGCCCTCCAGCGCGAAGCGCAACTGGTAGATATCGGTCAGCGAATGCGATTTGGAGAAACGCCATGGCGGTGGTGCGCCGTCGCCAGCGTCGGCGGCCACGTACACGCCCTTGCCGGGGCGCGAGACCACCAGCCCGAGCCCCTGCAGCGTGGACAACGCCTCACGCAGCGAGGTGCGGCTGATGCCGAGCTGCTCCGACAGGTCGCGCTGCGAGGGCAACAGCGATCCGGCCGGATACTTGCCGCCCTCGATCCACTCGCGGATCAGGTTCGCGGCGTTGGCGGAGATGGCGGTAGCTGTGACCATTGGGTGCGATGAAGTCCTGCGCGGGATCGTGAAAGATGGAGGCCAGCGCTTGCCGCCGGATTGACGGCAAATTGTACTCGACGACCCGCCCGGAGCACGCCCCGGGCAGCGCCATCGCATACCTGCCTGACTTACTTGTTCACCAGCCGCGCCGGTACCGTATAGGTCAGCGCCGCGCCGCAAAGCAGCACGCCAGCCAGCACGAACATGGCCAGGTTGGTGCTCTGCGTCGCGTCCTTGATCAGGCCGATCATGTAAGGGCTGACAAAGCCCGCCAGGTTGGCAAACGAGTTGATCATGGCGATGCCGGCAGCGGCACCCGCGCCGGACAGCAGCGCGGTCGGCAGGCTCCAGAACAACGGCGACGTGGCCAGGCTGCCGCCCGCGGCGAGCGCCAGTGCGGCGAGCGAGAGCACCACGTTGTCGCTGAAGATCGCGCTCAGCGCCAGGCCGGCTGCGCCGCAGCAAAACGGCACGATCAGGTGCCAGCGGCGCTCGCGCATGCGGTCGGAGCTGCGGCTGACCAGGATCATCGAACACACCGCGACGGAGAACGGGATGGCCGTCAGCAGGCCGATATTCAGCGCGCCGCTCACGCCGGCCTGCCGGATCAGGGACGGCAGCCAGAACGTCAGCCCGTACTGGCCCATCACCGTGCAAAAGCAGATGCAGGCCATCTTGATGATGCGGCGGTCCGAGAACAGCTGCCGCATGGTCATGTGCCCGCCTTTGGTGGCGTTCTCGTTGGCGATGTTGCGCTCCAGCAGGTCCTTCTCGCCCTGCGTGAGCCAGCGCGCCGAGCGGATGTTGTTGTCCAGGTAGGCCAGCACGGCAACGCCGACCAGCAGCGAAGGCAGCGCTTCGATCAGGAACATCCATTGCCAGCCGCGCAGCCCCGCCACGCCCTGCATGGACTCCATGATGAAGCCGGAGAGCGGGCCGCCAAAGATGCCCGACACCGGGATCGCGCACATGAACAGCGCCACCATGCGCGCGCGGCGGTGCGACGGGAACCAGTAGGTCAGGTACAGGATCATGCCGGGGTAAAAGCCAGCCTCGGCCGCGCCGAGCAGGAAGCGCAGCACGTAGAACTGCGTGGTGGTCTGCACGAACACCATCGCCGCCGAAATCACGCTCCACATGATCATGATGCGCGAGATGGTCGCCTTGGCGCCGATGCGGTGCATCAGCACATTGCTCGGCACTTCAAAGAAGAAGTACCCGATGAAGAACAGGCCTGCGCCCAGCCCGTAGGCGGACTCGCTGAACTGCAGGTCGCCAAGCATATGCAGCTTGGCAAACCCCACGTTGACGCGGTCCAGGTAGGCCACGACATAACAGAGCATCAGGAACGGCAGCAGGCGCCACGCAACCTTGCGGTAGACGGCGTTTTCCTGCGCCGCCGCCGCGCGGGCGGCGGCGGGCTCGGGGGCTAGCGATGGGGCGGTGGTCAGGGACACAGCGGTTTCCTCCTCAGGTGGCTCGGCTTGTTATCTCAGCTGGTATTACCAGTCTGTTTTCTTGGAGATGGCGAAGGATACGTCCCAGCGTTTCTCTGGAAAAGCAGCGTAAACCCTGTGATAAAAGCGTCTTGACGCCAGTCATTGACAATCGGATACTGGATCTACTGGTATTACCAGTTGATCCACGGAGGTTGGCCAAGCGCCTTCCCCGGCCACTTCTTACCCATGACAAGAGGAAAAAGGAAAAACGTGTCTGCTCCCGACGAGAAGGCGATCCAGCCCCCACTGCCATCCCAAGCGCCGGTGCGCCTGCGGGTGGAGCCACTGACCGTAGCCGCATTCGCCCCGTTTGGCGATGTCATCGAAAGCGAGGGGCGCGCGCCGATGGTGATCAATGGCGGCATGACGCTGCGCTACGACGACCTTGCCAGCGTTGACGTCGGCACGCAGGGCGGCCGGGCGCTGATCAGCTTCTTCGACGCGCAGCCTTATGCGCTGCCGCTCGGCATCCGCGCCATGGAGCGGCATCCGCTGGGCAGCCAGGCCTTCGTGCCCCTGGACGAGGCCGCCTTCCTGGTGGTCGTGGCGCCCGTTGGCGACCAGATCGACGAATCGGCCATCCGCGTGTTCGTCACCAACGGCAGGCAAGGCGTGAACTACAAGCGCGGCGCCTGGCATCACTCGCTGATCGTCACGCAAGGCACGGCGCGCTTCCTGGTGGTGGACCGCGGCGGCGAGGGCCACAACTGCGACGTCACCGAGCTGCGCGGCAACTACCTGGTGGCGGGGTAAAGGCGTCGTCGCCTGTTGCGAGCGGGGTCCAGGACTGCACCGGCTTGATCCCCCCTGCTGCCTGCTATGGGCGCAGCGGATCAGACTGGCGGCTTCGCAATGCCCTCAGTCCACCGTGATCTGGCGCTTGCGAATCACGCCGGCCCAGCGCGCGCTGTTTTGCTCAATCGTGGTGGCCAGTTCCTGCGGCGTGCCGCCGCTGGGCTCCATGCCGAGCGTGGCCAGCTTCTCCTTGAGCGCCGGGTTCGCCAGGACTTCAAGCGCCTGGTGATTGATGCGGGCGATCACCTCCCTGGGCGTGCCTGCCGGCGCCATCAGCGCATACCAGGATACCGCCTCGAACCTGGGGAAGCCCTGCTCGGCAATGGTGGGCACGTCGGGCATCACCGCCAGGCGTTTCTGGCTGGCCACGCCGAGCGCGTGGAGCTTGCCCGCCTTGACGTACGGCAACGCCGACGAGACCTGCGCGAACATCATGGTCACCTGGCCCCCGACCAGGTCGGTCATGGCCGGGCTCACGCCCTTGTAGGGAATGTGGTTGAGCTTGACCTTGGCGTCCAGCTGCAGCAACTCGCCCGCCAGGTGCGCCTGGCTGCCGGCCCCGGGCGAGGCAAAGGTCAGCTCGCCCGGCTTTTGCGCCGCCAGCTTGAGGAGATCCGCGAGGGAAGCGGCAGGGACGTTGGCACCGACCACCAGCACGTTCTGCGCCGTCGCCAGCATCGTCACCGGCACCAGGTCTTGCGCCTTGTACGGCAGGCTGCGGAACAGTGAAGGATTGACGGCGATATTGCCCACCGGCACCACTGCCAGCGTATAGCCATCCGGCGCGGCCTTGGCCGCCTGCTCCACGCCAATGGTGCCGGCCGCGCCCGCCTTGTTCTCCACCAGCACGCTTTGGCCCCACGCCTTGGACAGCCCCTCGCCCACGACCCTGCCGAGCACGTCGGCGGGCCCGCCCGCCGGGAACGGCACGATCAGCCGCACCGGCTTGGACGGATAGGCCTGGGCGCTGGCCAGCATCGGCAACCCGGCAGCCAGCAATGTCATCAGGAAACGCTTCATCGACAATTCTCCACGTCAGTCGGACTATCAGGAAATCACAAAAACGGGCTCCCGGGCACGGTCAGGCCGCGCGCAAGCCGCGCTCGCTGCCGTGGCGGTCATGGACGCTGCTCCCAGGCGTCAAGGGTGCCGGTCAGCGCAAAGCCCGCGTGGTCGGCTTCGCTGGCGTAGCGCGCCAGCACGTCATAGTCCTGCGCGGTGACGCAAGCAAAGCGCGCCAGCCGCAATTGCGCGAGCCAGCCCGCGCAGGCCGGGTCGCGATGCAGGTCCAGCAGCACGGCGCGCACGCGCGCCACGGCGGCGTCGCCGGCCTGCGGCGCGGCCACCAGCGGCGGGATCGGAGACGCCGGCGTCACCGCCACGCTGCGCACCTTCGCCATCAGCTCAGGGACATGCATGCGCAGCAGGTCCAGCACATAGCTGTCGACCACGCCAACCTCGGCATCGCCGCCGATCACTGCGTCGATCACCTGGCGCGGCGTGGGGGTTGGTGCCGCCGTTGGCCGGAACAGCGTGGCAGCGCCAGCGGCAGCCTTTGCCATCAGGTAGTGCCGCGGCGCATTGAAGCCGGAGTTCGATTCCGGCAACATGCAAGCCAGCCGGCCACCAAAGGCCGGCTCCAGGGTGGCGAACGCCGCATCGTCGCGCACGATGAACTCGGTGAAGTATTCCGGCCGGTCCCCATAGCGCGGCAGCGATGGCACCGGCGCCGCCAGCAGGCGATGCCGGCTGCCCGTGCTGACGAACGGGAACCCGCACATGAAGACGCAGCCGCAGTCCGGCCGCGCCCACAGCGCGCTGACCGGCGCCGGCGCGGCATGCTCGACGTACGTCCACGCCACGCCGGCGCGCTCGCCCACGTAGGCAAACAACGCACGCCACGCCTGGGCCACCGGCGCGGCCACCGCATACATGCGCGCGTTGGCGATCATGCGTAGACGAGCTGCTGGCCAATGCCCATGCGCTCGGCCTTCTTCATGATGGCGTGGCCAAGCGCGATATCGCTCAGCGACAGGCCTCGGTGCCAGAACAGGTTGGTCTCGTCATCGCTCTGGCGGCCCGGCTTGCGGCCCGCGACGATATCGCCGAGTTCCGCGTGCAGCGTCTGCTCGGACAACCTGCCCGCCTCCACATGCGCGCGCAGCGAGCCGAACATGCCGCCCTTGCACTGCGCCCAGTCGTCCACCACCAGCTTGCTCATGATGTCGGTCAGCGACAGCTCCACCGCGCTCATGGTCCCGTACGGCACCACAAACGCGCCCGGCTTGATCCACTCGGTCTTGAGCAGCGGCGTGGGCTTGTCCAGCCGCGACGCCTCGACCACGATGTCCGCGCCCCGCACGCACGACTCCCAGTCCTGCGTGACGATGACCTTCTTGCCAAGATCCTTCTCCAGCCGCGCGGCGAACGCGTCGCGGCTTTCCGGGCGGCGCGAATGCACCCGGATCTCGTCGAAGTCGAAGAGGCTGTCGAGCAGGCGCACATTCCAGTACGACGTGCCGCGCGCGCCGATATGGCCAAGCACCTTGCTGTTGCGTCGTGCCAGGTGGCGAGCGCCAAGCGCGGTCACCGCGCCGGTGCGCGCATCGGTGATGAAGGTCGCGTCGATCATCGCCACCGGCATGCCGGTGCGAGGGTCGAACAGGTTGAGCATGGCCATCTCCGACGGCAGGCCCAGCTTGTAGTTGTCGACGTAGTCACCGACGATCTTCACGCCGGCCAGCCCCAGGGGCGCCACATAGCCCCGCAGCACATTGAAGTGGCCATTGAATGCCGGGTCTGGAATCAGGTGCACGCGCGGCTCGATCACCGTCTGCTTGTTGCCTTGCGCCAGCAGGCCCTGCTCGACCGCGTCGAGGATTTCCTTGTCGGTCATCGCGAGCTTCGCAATGTCTCGGCCGTTGATGTAAGTCAGATGGATGTCGCTCATGTTCTCTCCTTGTCTCCCGCAGTGGACGTTGGGGCGATGCACCAGCATGCATCAAGATGCCCCGCGATGGGCCATGCATCCCCATCGCGGTGCCGGCGCCGATGGCACCTGGCGCCGCCTTGGTGCACGTGGGCAAGCGCGCTGCCAGGACCCAGTGTAGGCAGCCGCACCCTTACTGTCATATGCTTATATATCCGCGCAACTTAACATCAGGTTAATAGGTTGAAATCATGAAAATGAACCTCCGGCAGATCGAAGTGTTCCGCGCAGTGATGCTCACGGGCTCGATCAGCGGCGCGTCCAAGCTCCTGTATGTGTCGCAGCCCGCCATCAGCCGGCTGATGTCGCACACCGAGCAGCGCCTGGGGCTGGAACTGTTCCGCCGCGTGAAGGGACGCCTGCATCCAACGCCGGAAGCCAGGCGGCTGCTGGGCGAGGTCAATGTGGTGTACGAGGGGATCGAGCGCGTGAACGAGATCGCAGAAGACCTCGCAACCAACCGCACGGGCAGCCTGCGCATTTCATGCAGCCCGAATCTCGGGCAGACGGTGCTGCCCCGCGCCATCGCCTCGTTTCGCGCCGCGCATCCTGCGGTGCGCATCGTCGTGCGCACGCAGATCCCGGGCAACATGCTGCGCGCCCTGCTCTCCGGCCAGGCCGAGCTGGCCGTGTCCAACATGCCGCTGGCGCATCCCAACCTGGAATCCCGGCTGCTGGTGAAGAACCCGATGGTGGCGCTGGTGCCCGCGGGGCACCCTTTGAGCGGGCGCAGCTACGTGCGCCCGGCCGAGCTTGCCGGGGAGCCATTGATCGGCTACGGCGCGGATGTGCCGTTCGGCTTGCTGGTGCGGGAAATGTTTGGCAGCGGCTTCGACGACCTCGATATGCGCATCGAAGTGGAGCAGGCGCACGTCGCGCGCGCGCTGGCGCAGGCCGGGGCCGGCATCGCGCTGGTCGATGCCATGACGGTGTTCGGGCAGGCGTGGCCCAATATCGTGGCGATTCCGATCCGGACCAAGGTCAATGCCTCGGTCCAGATCTTCAATGTCCAGTCCGAGCCGCTGTCGCGGCTGTCGCTGGAGTTTGCGCAGGAACTGGTGGCGCGGATGAAGGCTTGAGGCGTGCAGGGGCAATCAGGTCGACGCACCCGCGCCACCGCTCCTCTTCAGCGGATGCGCCAGGAAAAACCGCACCATCTCCGCGCTGGCATCGGGCCCGCTCGCATCGGTGTACGAACCATGCGTACTGCCACCCGCCCACGCGTGCGGCGCGCCATGAAGCAGCCAATACTCCGCATCAACGCCATCGCGCGACTTCAACTGACGGCGCGTGAAGGCGCGCCCGTTCTGCTTGCTCCAGCGCTGGCCGTCCTGCTCACCGTCATGCTCGAATGCTCGCAGCAACCGGTCGGCGTTAGACACATGCACCGTCGTATCCGCGTCTCCCTGGAAGACGATCAGGGGCCGCAACGGCGCGGCCTGCGCTTTCGCCATGTGTGTGCCTGCCAGCTTGCCGCCTTTCATCGCGGCGAGTGCCGAGGGCAAGTCATGCGCGCTGGCATACGGCAAGCCGGAGTGAATCCCCGCCGCGGCATACAGGTCGGGATAAGCATGCACCATCACGGCGGCCATGGCGCCGCCGGCGGACAAGCCGGCCACGTACACGCGATCGGGATCGACCGGATGGCTGGCCATGACTTCCCGCGTGATACCCGCGATCAGCGACGGCTCGCCCAGCTCGCGCTGCTGGTCGCCCGGCTTGAACCAGTTCCAGCATTTGGACGGGTTCGCCGTCGCGGGCTGGATGGGGTAAGCAACCAGGAAACCGTGCTGCCTTGCCAGCGCATTCATGCGGGTACCCGCGGCAAAATCGTCGGCGTCCTGCGTGCAGCCGTGCAGCATCACCACCAGCGGCAGGCGCTTGCCCTCGAAGCCGGCGGGCACGTAAAGCTTGTAGGCGCGCTGGCCGGCGTGTCCGGCATGGCGCATGGTGGTGAAGTGGCCGGTGTCCCGCACGCCGGGTTGCGGCGCGGGTTGCGGCACATCCGCGGGGTGTGCGCGGCCATCGCGCGCTTGCGCAGCGCCCTCCTGCGCCTGGCGTGGCAGCAGCGCCTCGACAACTTGTGCAGGCTGGAAGCCGGCATTGGGCACTGCGCTGTTGCCGCGCAACGCGCGCGCAATGACCTCGGTGGCTTCCAGCGGCCCCGCGGTGCGCAGCAGCGCCATGGCTTCCTGCATGGAAGCCAGGAATTCTTCGTTCATCTTCATCATGGTGTCCTTCTACGCGCCTTTGGCGTTGGGCTTTCCGTTGCCTGGCGGCTTAGCGGATGCGGCCGGCCAGCGCCGCCTTGACGGCGGCGGAAGCATGGAAAGCGCCCAGCACCACGATCGACTCGATCGTGGCCAGGGCAAGCTCGGGCGTGACATCGGATGCGATGCTGGCCAGTCCCAGCACATGGATATCCAGGCGCTGGTGCGCGGCTTGCGCCGCCTCCAGGTCCTGGCGGGAGAAATGCTGCAGGCCAAGCACCAGCGCGCGCCGCGTCACGGTCTCGCTGACGGCCTGCGCGTGGATCGCAAGCTGGTTGCGGATCGCGGTGCGGATCAGGTCGGTACGGTTTGAGTAAAAGCCTTCCTCGACCAGCAGGTCGATCTGGCCGAGATCGACCGGACCGAGATTGATCGTGATCTTCTCGGTTTCGCCGCCTTTAGGGCGGGGTTGCGCCACAAGTGCCCTTTGTTGCTCATCCATCGTTGTTAACCATCCGGCACCATCCAAATACCATCCAATGGGATGGTTATAGGATGGAACGATCCAGTATTCAAGGACGATTGCCAATGTTTGCTGCAATCGCACATAAAAGTGCGGCCTACGGTATACGGCAACATTGCCCACCCTGGCATTCAAGCCTTTACCGGCGACCCATGAAATTTTTCGCCATGCGGCAAGGTGCCGGGGGATCCGCTCTATCCTTGGGCGTGGCTTCACGCACACCGAACCAGAGCAGCAGGGAACCAGGGATCAAGTGATCGAGAGGACATAGGAGCGATATGCCAGCCCCCGCAATGACAACGCGCCGCAGCCCACGGCATCGCCGAGTGGCGTCCTGGCTTGCCTGCGCTTGCGCAGCCCTGGCGCTATGCGCCTGCGCGCCAGACTCGGTGCGCAACTACGAGGCAAAAGGCTTCGACGCCTACCTCGACAGCGTGCAACGAGGCTGCCCGAACATGATGATCGGAAACAACAACATCAGCGATTGGCTGCGCACCGACGGTGGCCAGAACAACAGCGACTACGTGTACTGGCTCGACCAGACCTCCCGGCTTTACTACCGGCGCATCACGCCGGTGCAGTATCGCGACTCGGTCATCGGCGCGCTCGGGCAAGGCAAATCGGATACGCGCGCGGTGGATTGCATCCTCGGCAAGCTGCCTGCGCAGCGCCCTACCAGCCCGGCAGGCGACAAGCGGCCGTAGTTGCTGGGCGTGGTAGTTGGCCGTTGTAGCTGGCCATGGTTGTTGCGTGGCCGGCCAGGATAGGCGCCAACACATGAGGCGCCGGATTCGGCTATCGGGCCGATGACCTGTTCAGGGCTGCAGCGGCGCGTATGAGCGTCTTGAAGGCATCCTCATCCATTTCGTCACCCTCATGCAAATCGATAGCGCGCCGGGTGTTGCCTTCCAGGCTGGCGTTGAAAAGTCCTGAAGGGTCCTCGAGCGAAGCGCCCTTGGCGAAAGTCAGCTTCACAACGCTCTTGTAGGTCTCGCCGGTGCAGATCAGTCCATCGTGAGACCAGACCGGAACGCCTCTCCACTTCCACTCCTCGACCACCTCAGGGTCAGCCTGTTTGATGAGAGCGCGGACATGGGCGAGCGTCTTGCCCCGCCAATCGTCCAGTTCCTGGATCCTGGCATCGATCAGCCGGGAAGGGGATTCGCCCTGGGGCGTTGCGCTCTTTTTCATAGGGATTGCACCTGATTCGGCTGTTTTACTAGCTTGCTTGCATAGCCGGCTCGCCGTTCCCTGAGCCGCACCGCGCCTGAATAGGCGGCATTGAATCTAGCATACCCCGTTGGTTCATGCTGCATGATCGCTATCGACCATACGGCGTCGTGGCGACATGGTGACACGCTTCAGATTGCTGCCGGCCGTCGCCAGATGACATGGTTTTGTCAGCCGATACTGGCGCGCTGCGGTCGGCTACACTTTGCCGACTCTACCCTCTCAGACATGCGCGAAGGAAATGGCAAATCAAGGCGACATCAGCATCGGCGAAGACAAATGGATCCCGTTCATCGACCTGCAAGGGAAGCACCACGACGCGGTGGGCATCGACGAGTGGCTCGTCCCTATCCTGCCCTTGCTTGACTGGCTCGAAACGGAATGCGTCGCGGACTGTTGCGGCATTGACGCCTATGGTTTCTGGCCTGATGCCATTGCCCGGGCGGCGATGCAAGCCGGGCTCCCCGATCTTGCCGAACGGATTGCACAGGTAAGAGAACGCGTCGCCGGCGCTGGCGGCGACGTGTTCCTCAGCCACAGGATGAACAACTACTTCGACAGGCAGGTCTTGCTTCAACTGATCGACCATATCGCTGCCTGCCTTGCGTCCGGCGCGCGCGATCGTGAGCCGTACTGACGGACACGCAAATCGCGCCCGTCATCAAAGTCAGCGGACGATCGGGTAAGTCAGTGGATTCTTGGGCAGTCATGGAACCGCGGATTTCGTAGAACATCGTGTGTCACCAAACCTGGAGAAATGAGCGTGCACACGGATGTAACATTTGACTCCGACGGGCTCCGCCTGGCCGGAGCCCTGCATCTCCCCCCCAACCTTGCCAGCGGCGAGCGACGTCCAGCCATCGCCGTGCTGCATGGGTTCGGCAGCAACAAGGATGACGGTATGGTGCAGCTGGCGACGCGCCTGTTTTCTTCGCTGGGCTATGTGGTCCTGCGCTTCGACATGCGGGGCTGCGGTAACAGCGAAGGCGAGCGCGGCAAGGTACTGTGCGAGGACCAGGTGCGCGACACGCGCAATGCGGTCAGCTACTTGCAGAGCCTTTCCGAGGTGGAGCCAGCGAAAATTGCTGTGATGGGCCACAGCTTCGGCGCGGCCGTGGCGGTCTATGCGGCCGGCGTTGACCCTCGCATCGTGGCCTGCATCTCATCGGCCGGATGGGGCGACGGGGAGGTAAAGCTGCGTCAGCAACATGCCGGGCCGGGCGAATGGCAGCGCTTCGAGGCAATGGTGGAAGAAGGCCGTGCCCGATTGGCCATGGGCCAGTCGATGCAGGTCTCGCGCTTTGACATCGTGCCGATCCCCGCCGCGATGCGCAGCAATCTGCCTGCGGGAAGCTTCATGGCGTTCCCGTTCGAGGTGGTCGAAAGCATGCTGGGCTTTCGGCCGAACGCAGTGGTCGGAGACATTGCCCCGCGCCCGCTCCTGCTGCTGCATCCGGCGGACGATTCGGTCACCCCTACGGACCAGTCGATCGCGCTGTTCCGCAACGCCAGGATGCCGGTCGAACTGCACCTGTTCTCGGAAATCGATCATTTCATCTTCTCCGACGACAACCGGGCTGTCCTGAACCTGGTCACGGACTGGCTGTACAAGTTCTTCCCGGTCCACCAGGCGCCATCGGGGGCCGCATGACGGCGCGCCCCCCGACCATGATCAGTGCAGCCCGGCTGCAAACCTTCGCGCAGGCGCTACTTGCCTCGGCGGGGCTGCACGAACCTGGCGCCTCACTGGTGGCGCAGAGCCTGGTGTGGGCTGACCTGCGTGGTTCTCCCGGACATGGGGTAGCGCGCATCCCGCAGTACATTGCGTGGCTGGCCTCGGGCGACATGAATGGCCGGGCACAACCGCGCCCGGTGCTCAGCCTGCCAGCGCTAACCGTTGTCGAAGGGGATCGCTGCGCCGGTGCGCTGGGCATGCGCATTGCCGCCGGGCAAGCCATTGCCGCTGCGCGCCAGGCCGGGGCGAGCCTGGTGCTCTTGCGGGAGACAACGCATACCGGCGCGCTCGGCTTTCACACCGCTCATGTGGCCAGTGCGGGCATGTTTGCCATGGCGATGGCCGCGTCGGGACCGTTGATGGCCTACCATGGCGCCTCGGTGGCTGGCGTCTCAACGGCTCCGCTGTCCATGGCCTGCCCTGGCCTCGTCGAGCCGATCGTGTTCGACATGGCTTCGGGTGCGGTTGCCTTCGGCAAACTGATGCAGGCTCGGGCAGCCGGCCGGCCGCTCGAGCCGGGCTGGGCCATCGATGCCATGGGTAACCCCACCACGGACGCCCATCAGGCGACAACGCCGCTGCCATTGGGCGGCCCGAAAGGCTCGGGCCTCGCGCTGATGGCCGAGATCGCCTGCAGCCTGCTGACCAACCATCCGATCCTGGCACCCGCGCTGCTTGCTTCCCCTGCGGTTCATCGGCACACGCAGAACGCGTGGATGCTCGTCATCGATATCGCTCAGGTGCTGGACCCCTCCATGTTTCAAGCGCAGTTGAGCGAGCTCGCGGAGGCCATCCACAATCTGCCGGCGTCTTTCGAAGGCCCTCCACGGCTGCCGGGAGAACGCGGCTACGCCGAATCCCGGGAGCGGGGCGTGAGCGGAATTGCCTTGGCGGGTGTAACCGCTGCCGCGCTGGAAAAACTTGCCAGCCAGGCGGGCATTCGCGCTCCCTGGGCGTAGCATGGCCGGGAAGTCACATTCAAACGCGCACACGGATACGGGCCTGCCGGCCACCGGGCCCGCGGCGCCTTGACGCGTACAAACGAGAAGGGCTGACTAGTCGAGCCTTGCCGACGTGTCGGAGCCAGCGATGCACGGGGCGTATTCGACGCTTGGATCGTCAGCGGCCCCCTTCCCTTCGTCTCCGTGTAGCCCTTGTTTCACGTTTGGGCAAATCGACAGAGACTGCCCCCCTTGACGACTGCCTGACAGATGACATAATTCCAACCTATTGCAAACGTTTGCATAAATGGGATGATCGAGTGGCTTGTCGGCGTGTTTGGGTCGAGCACTGGGTTCACGCAAGGCGAAGCCTTGCTCCACGGCTTTCCGCGCGTGAGCACGATCCCCCCAAGGCATTGATGAGGAGACACCCTGAATGGCAAAGGACCGCCAGCTACGCATCATTCACGGCAGCTTCGGCCGTGCCACCCTTCATCGCATATCGGGGCCGCTCGTCGCGCATGCCCATGCGGAGTTCCATCTGATCTTCAAGTTCGGCGGCACGGATGCGACATTCAAGATCGACGGCCACGCGCAGACACTGACCGACGGATGCGCGCTGCTGATCAATCCCTGGTCGACGCATGCGAAGAGCGCTAAGGAGGGCTCGCCCTCGCTGCTACTCGCCTTGCTGCTGGAGCCGGAATGGCTCGGACGCACGCTCGGCGTCGACAATCCTGCCAGCGGCCTGCGCTTCAGCAAAACGCTGGCGCGCATGGATGCGGATACCGTCGCATCATTGACAGAGTTGGGTACCCGCCTGGCCCGGGACCTGGCTGACGATTCGGCGATTGGCTCGGTAGATTGCGAGGCCGCCGTCGCGGAACTGGCACGCAGGGTATCGGCCTGCCATCTTCAGCGGCGGTCCATGACCGAAGTGCTGGCAAACACCAGACCGCTGGACTACCGGATCAAGCGCGCGACCGAGTACATACGCAACCATGCGGGGGAAAATCCCAACGTGGAGACGGTCGCCAGCGCGGTGGGCATGTCCCGCAGCCGGCTCTTCCACCAGTTCAAGGCCTGCATGGGCATTTCGCCGCAGCAATACCTTGACTGGATCCGAATCGGCATCGCCACCCGACTGCTGGCTCAACGGCATGCCAGCATCGGGGACGTAGCAGACCAGCTCGGATTCAGCGCGCAAGGACACTTCACGCGCTTTTTCGTCCAACACTTGGGGCTTAGCCCGTCGGAGTTTCGCCGCATCGGCATGCCGGGCGATGCACAAGGCGACTGAGACGCCCGACGCCGCCCGGCGTCAACTGTGTCAACTGCCGTCAACCGCGCAGCGAGCGCGACAACTTGTCCTGGATCGCCGCGTCGAATACTGCCTTGGGCAGCATGCCGTGCACAGTCTTGGCCGGGATCGACGTGTAGTTGCTGGCCGTCTGGTTGGAGTACTGGGTGATACGGAATCCCGCGGTAATGCTAGCGAGCGAGTACACGTCCTGAGGATCCATGCCGGTCGCAGCGCTCACCCAGTTGAGCATCTGCCGCAGGCAGGCGACCAGCGCCTCGTCGAGATTGTTGCCGAAGCCGAGAATGATCCAGTGGCCGGGCGTCTCTGCCATCGGCAGGGACAAGGGCCGCTGCTTGTGCAGGAAATACTGGATCTGCATGTCCTCCATCGCGGTTTCAATGGCGGTCTGATTGACCACGCCGTCGCCTTGGGCGGCGTGCGAATCGCCTGTCCAGATCATCGCGCCCGGCCGCTGGACCGGCAGGAACAGTGACGTACCCTCAACCAGCTCGCGCAACACGAGATTGCCGCCATACCGACCGCTGAGGATGGCGCTGACCGGTTCGTCGCCGGCGGGCTGCACCGCCATCACGCCCTGGAACGGCGCCAGCTTGATGTGGATGCCCGGCGCGAACTCGGTGTACTGCCGGCTCTCGTCAAATTTGAAATAGCGCAGGTACGGCTTTGGAAAGTCGTTGGGCAGTGCACCGACACCTTTGGGTGCGGAGTTCCATCCCCAGCCGATCGGACGCAACTTGACCATCCGGCACTCCACCACGTCGCCGGGCATCGCCCCGCGTAGTTCCACGGGCCCGACGTTCGAGTACGGCCCTTGCGGAAATCGCTTGCGCACCGGTTCGCGATCCTCGAAGCTCATGCCGTACGCGGCGCCGTTGGCCCAGTTCACCCAGGTATTGGGATACATCACGAGATCGCCGGACTCGATGCTGGCGGCCGGCGTTGCCTTGGGGTCGAGAATGCCGACGTGCACGGTCTGCGTGGCCGACTCGATCCGGTGGATCTTGCCCGGTTTGATTGCGGGGAGTGGAACCGCACCCGGTTCGGCAACCGGTGCGTTCCGCCCCAACGTCACCTGCGCCGCTGCCTGCAGCGAAGCGGCTCCCAGGCCGAGGGCACCTGCAGCCTTCAGCCAATGTCTCCTGTCGATCATCATCGTTTTGGTTCCTTTCGATTGTGCCGTCCGCGGCACCACTGCGCTGGACGGCAAGATGCAGCACATCAGCGCAGTTGCGCGACGTACTGCGCAACGGCGAGGATCTCTTCGTCCGTCATCAACGGCACAAGCAGGCTCATCAGCTTGCCCGGACCGCCACGTGTGCCGGATTTCCACGCTTGGAGCTGCCTGGCCACGTATTCCGGCTGCTGGCCGGCAATGCGCGGAAAGTCGGGCGCGATGCCTTCCCCATTTGGCCGATGGCATGTCACGCAGGCCGGCAGGTGATTGGACGGATTGCCCTTCCAGTAGATGATCATGCCCGCCCCGACCAAGTGCGGCAGGGCGGCCTGTCCGCGCGCGGGTGCCTGGCGGCTAAAGTAGCGAGCCACTTCGCGCATCTCCATTTCACTCATGCTTTGCACCACGGCAGCCATCGTGGCGTCCTGGCGCAGTGCCGGCTCGCTGGCGCCGGCCTTGAACTGCCGCAGTTGCTTGAACAGGTAGTCTTCGTTCTGACCCGCTAGGCTGGGGTATTCCTTCTGCGCGCTCTGGCCTGTGTTGCCGTGGCATGCCGCGCAGACTTGCTCAACGATCAGCCGCGCGGGCCGCGATTCGCCTGCCTCTGATGCGGGCTGCGCCAGCGCAGGCACGGCCAGCGTGCACAACGCGAGCAAGCGGGCAGACAGCCGGCGGCGCTCCATGGGATGTTTCACGTTGGAATCCTCACAACAAGACAATGCCCGATCTAGTTCAGGTAGCCGCCGGTTTTGGTGACGATCTGGTGCGCGCGCCGCGTTTCGCTGGTCAGACGGCTGGTCAGGCCGATCACGCCGGTCTGGCTGAAGGCGGTGTCAATGCTCTGGCCGGCCAGCCTGGCGCGGATGTCGGCATCGTTCATGATGGCGCGGACCTCGCTGCGCAGCCGCTCGGTCACCGGCGCCGGCGTGCCCTTGGGGGCGAACAAGCCATACCAGACGGTAATGTCGTACCCGGGAATGCTCTCAGCCACCGTGGGCACGTTGGGCAGGCCCTGGAGCCGGCTCGCGGTACCGACGGCCAGCAGCCTCAGTTTGCCGGCGTTCACATGGGGCATGTACTCCAGCAGCGGGCCCGTCGCCAGGTCGATGTGTCCGGCGATCATATCGTTGATGGTTGGGCCGCTGCCCTTGTAAGGGATATTGGTGATGTCGACACCAGCCATCGTCTTGATCATTTCGAGCGGATAGCTGGTCGGGCCACCGTAGTTGACCTTGCCGGGATTCGCCTTGGCGTAGGCAATCAGTTCGGTGACGGACTTGTATGGTGTGTGCGGATTCGTAACCAGCACAAGCGGCGACTCGCCCAGTGGCGCAACAGGCACCACGTCGCGCGTCACGTCGTAGGGCAGCTTGCGGTAGAAGGCGGCGTTGACCGCGTGGATGCTGTTCAGGATGCCGATCGTATGGCCGTCCGGCGCCGCGCGCACAAGCGCCTCCGCGCCGATGTTGCCGCTGGCGCCCGGTCGGTTCTCCACCACGACTGGTTGTCCCAGCGCTTTCGACAAGCGTTGCGCCACGGCCCTGGCCAGTACGTCGTTGATGCCTGCCGGCGGGAACGGCACGATAAAGACGATAGGCTTCGAAGGCTTCCAGTTGGCCTGTGTATTTGTGTCCGCTTGCGCTGCGTTGGCGGCGGCGGGCCGCAGGCCTGCGAGTGCCACGGCCAGTGCGGCGGTGATGGCCGCAGTGATGGCGGCAAATGTGGCCACCCGCTGAGGGGCGCTGAGGAATGATGGAAGCTTCCGGCTTTGCATTGACTCTTGTCTCCTGGTGAATCGCGAGGCGTGGGCGATGCGGTCAGCCCAGGCTCACACTCTACGGATCCGGAAACAAGACGCTTGCCCATTTGGGGAGCCGTTTACCAATACGTCCTCCGTTCTGCGGCATAGGCACGCCGGCAAGCGATCGCCCGATGCCGCGCGGCGTCTGCTTACCGGATTGTCCAAGAACTTGACAGGGGCCGCCCTCACGCCGCGGTTCGTCATGCAATATCGGGCGGGACATCGACGACCGGAGGAAATCAATGCATTACCAGCAAAAAGGCACCGTGGTCACCATCGGCAACGGCCCACACCATGTCATCGCCTTGCACGGCTGGTTTGGCCATGCGCGTGGATGGGGGCCCCTTGTGGACGTGCTCGACGGTGACCGCTTCACCTACGCCTTCATCGACTATCGAGGCTATGGTGCCCGGCGAGAGGTCAAGGGCAGATTCGACATGCAGGAGATCGCCGCCGACGTGCTGGCGCTCGGTGACGAACTGGGATGGCAATGTTTCTCGCTGATCGGACACTCTATGGGAGGAAAGGCCATGCAGGCTGTCGCCATGCTGGCCCCTGCACGCGTCAAGGCCATGGTCGGCGTCACGCCTGTGCCGCCGACGCGCGTGCTGTTCGACGAGCCGGCACGCTCGCTGTTCGAACGTGCTGCCGACGATTTCACCGCAAGAATTGCTGTCGTGGACAATTCCACGGGCAAACGCCTGAGCCGGTACTGGGTAGAAAAATTGGTTCAGGCCTCGACGCTGCATGCCGATGCCAACGCGTTCGCCGCCTACTTCCGGGCATGGGCCGACACTGATTTCTCTGCCGAGATTGCGGGCATCCGTGTTCCCACACTGCTGCTGGTTGGTGAGCACGACCCGTCGCTGACAGCTGACGTCATGGAGCAGACGTATGGCAAAGTATGCCTCGATCTGGCCATCGACGTGATCCGCAACGCGGGACACTATCCGATGGACGAGACACCGGTGGACCTCATCACGCGGATCGAGCGCTTCCTGACGGACGTCCAGGCCCGCAGCGAACGCTGACGTCCTGAATGGCCGATGCGGAGTGCCTGCCGGTGTCGTACACCAGCAGGCACCACCATAGCGCATACGCTACTCAGGGCGCCTCGGCCGCACCGATCGCGACCACGCCGCGGCGCCCGATCTCCTCGTCCATGTCCGATGGCCCGCCGCTAACGCCGACGGCCCCGACCAGCCGGCCACCGACGTAGATGCCCAGTGAACCCTGCGACGGAAAGACGGGCCCGCCATACACCAGCGAACTCATCTGGCCAAAAACGATGGGATTGGCCTGATAGCGCTTCACGAGTTCGGCGCCGGAGACGCCTCCCGTGGCCGCCGAAGCGATGGCCTTGCCGCGTGCGACATCAAAAGTCGCAAACGGGGCGCCATCCATTCTCACGCCGCTGAGAAAGTGGCCGGAAACGTCGACCACGACGATGCTGACGGCAAGTCTTCGGTCCTCGGCAAACCGTTTGGCGGCATCGGTAAGCCGCACCGCGGTGTCCGCGCCAAGGGTCTGCACCTGTACGACGGCCGCAGATGCGATCGACGCGCAGAACAGATGCAGCCCGAAGGCCACTGCGAAGGTAGAGCGCTTCATGGATTCTCCTAGGCATGACGAGATCGCGACGCGTCGGCCTCTGGCCGACGACGGCGACCGGGTGGCGTACGCCGGCGTGCGCACATCAGAAGAGATGGCGCATGCCTATCATGACCCCGCGCGGGTCGGACACGCTGCTTGCTGTGACCTCATTGGGGATGTTTGAAAATGTGTAGTTGGCCCCGTTCGTGTTCCAGATCTTACTGGCGTTGGCATAGAGCGTTGTACGCTTGGACATCGAGTACTGATAGCCAATCGACATCTGCTGGCCACGATTCGGCGTGCCGACCGATTGCTGCATGCCATATGCCACCAGCACCAGTCCGGCGCCGCCCACGGGAATGGTCGTGCCGACATGGAAGCCGCGGTCCTTCAGCGTCGCCTGGCCTGGCACCCATCGTGTGGCTTGGCGGACATTGGCGAACAACTTCGCCCACGGGAACTCATACGTGGCGCCGATCGCGCGCTCGTCGCGGTCGGCATCCGTTACCGCGTTGATGCTGTAGGTACGTTCGTAGGCAAGGCCCAGCCAGAGCGGTCCGCGTGCATAAGTCAGCGCCAAGCCCGCCAGCCGGTCGGCATCGCGTGGCGCGCTGGTCCGCTCGGCGCCGAATGAATAGATCGCACTGCCCTGCAGCCCGGCAAGTTCGGGACTCTCGTACCGAATGGAATTGTCCGCGCGCGCGGTCAGGCTGCTGCCCGCGGGGCCGCCGTTCTGCAGGCGACCGAGCGGGCCATACGGGGAGAAGCCAAAGGCCGATGCCTGCCCCTCGATGTAGTAGATCGGCGTGTTCTGCCGGCCAAACGTCAGCGCGCCCCAGTCGTTGCTGCTCAGGCCGACCCAGGCCTGGCGGCCGAACAGGCGTCCCCCCTGCTGGGCGGTGCCACTGTCCAGTGCAAGCCCAGTCTCCAGTGTGAATACCGTGGAAAGTCCCGGCGCCAGTTCCTCCTTGCCCCGCAAACCCCACCTCGATTGATACAGCCCGCCGTCTTCGACCCGCGCGACATGAACTGCCCCAGACCTGACATACTCGGTGTAGAGATCGGCTACGCCATAGATGGTCACCCCCGATTGTGCCGCCGCTATGCCCGGCATCGTTGCCACCGCCACTACCAAGAGTGTTCCCATTCTTTTCATGCGTTTCTCCTCGCTGTTCCGTCCTGTTTGACGATATGGTTCTTGCACGGTCTTTGCACCGGCGCAGCAAGGGTATGGGTTCGCGCCGGGAGGGCGCTAACCCAATCATCCCGCCACTTGGAAAGGTGTCCGGAATGCGTGGCCGGGTGGTTCAGGAGCGCAGGCTCGCGAGCAAGGTGCGGGGGGGCAGGCCTGGAAGTCCGCGAGAAGCACTGGCGGATTCGGCAAGGCGATGGAGGGCTTTGTCGCAGTAAGAGGCTGCTTCAAAATGAAGCGAAGCGGTTCTGGCTAGGCGCGCGGCCGCAGACAATACATGTGGATCGGCCAAGGCCGCGCAACGACGCCAGCATCTTTTTGAAATGGCCTCTAAGATGGATCCGTCGACAAACAGCCGACGGTGATGGTTGGCTTATGCGCAGGCCAGGTCGAACCGATCGAGATTCATCACCTTGACCCATGCCGTGACGAAGTCTCGGATGAATTTCTCTTGGGCGTCCTCGCTTGCGTAGACTTCAGAGAGCGCGCGGAGCTGTGCGTGCGAACCGAAGATCAGATCGACACGCGTGCCAGTCCATTTCAGTTCACCGGTCTTGCGGTCGTATCCCTCGAATACTCCCCGGGAAGCCGAAAGTGGCTTCCATTCAGTACGCATGTCGAGCAAGTTACGAAAGAAGTCATTGGTCAACGTCTCCGGCCGGTCGGTGAGAACGCCGTGAGCCTCTGTTCCGGCATGAACGTTCAGCACACGAAGCCCGCCAATCAGAACGGTCATCTCCGGTGCGGTCAGCGTCAGCAGTTGGGCCTTGTCGATCAGCAACGCCTCCGCGGGAACGCCGTATTCTCCCTTGACGTAATTGCGAAAGCCATCTGCAACCGGCTCAAGCACCTCGAAAGATTGCACGTCGGTCTGTTCCTGCGACGCGTCCATGCGACCTGGCGAGAACGGCACGGTCACCCGATGGCCTGCCCTTTCTGCTGCCTGCTCGATACCAGCTCCGCCGGCCAGCACAATCAAATCCGCCAGTGAGATCTTCTTGCCGCCAGACTGTGCGCGGTTGAACTCGGACTGGATGCCATCCAGGACCGTCAGCACCCTCGCCAATTGCTGAGGCTGGTTGACGTGCCATTCAACCTGCGGTGCCAAGCGGATGCGCGCACCATTGGCACCGCCGCGCTTGTCCGAGCCACGGAAGGTCGATGCCGATGCCCAGGCCGTCGACACCAACTCCGCTACAGACAACCCCGACGCGCGAATCGTCTGCTTGAGCGAAACGATATCCTGGTCGTTGACCAACGGATGGTCGACGACGGGGATCGGGTCTTGCCAGATCAAGGCTTGCGCAGGCACTTCCGGGCCAAGGTAGCGGGCGCGCGGCCCCATGTCGCGATGGGTCAGCTTGAACCAGGCGCGGGCGAAGGCGTCGGCAAACTGGTCGGGATTCTCCAGGAAGCGCCGCGAGATCTTCTCGTAAGCCGGGTCGAAGCGCAGCGAAAGGTCCGTGGTCAGCATCGTAGGCCGCAGCTTCTTCGAAGGATCGTGCGCGTGCGGGATCGTCTCACCGGCATCCTTTGCCACCCATTGATGCGCACCGGCCGGGCTCTTGGTCAACGCCCAATCGTAGCGGAACAGGTTCTCGAAAAATCCCATGCCCCATTTCGTCGGCGTCGCGGTCCAGGTCACTTCCAGACCGCTGGTAATGGCATCGGCCCCCATGCCGGTGCCAAAACTGCTCTTCCAGCCCAGCCCCTGCTGCTCCAGATCAGCAATCTCCGGCTCCGGGCCAACGTTGCCGGCCGGTCCAGCGCCGTGCGTCTTGCCAAAAGTATGGCCACCGGCGATCAGCGCGACGGTTTCCTCGTCGTCCATGGCCATGCGGCGGAAGGTCTCGCGGATATCGCGCGCGGCCGCGATTGGATCCGGATTGCCGTCGGGGCCTTCCGGATTCACGTAAATGAGGCCCATCTGCACCGCGGCCAGTGGATTTTCCAGGTTTCGTCCGTCGTCCGGGCGGCCGGCCCCCGCGCCATGCGGATCCCCGTCGTTGCCGGCCGCGCCCTTGCCGTAACGGATATCGCCGCCCAGCCAGGTTTTCTCGTTGCCCCAGTAGACGTCATTATCCGGTTCCCAAGTATCTTCACGACCTCCGGCGAAGCCGAAGGTCTTGAATCCCATGGTCTCAAGTGCGACATTTCCGGTGAGGATCAGCAGGTCGGCCCAGGAAATCTTGTTCCCGTACTTCTGCTTGATCGGCCAGAGCAGGCGACGTGCCTTGTCCAGGCTGACGTTATCGGGCCAGCTATTGAGCGGTGCGAAACGCTGCTGACCGCGTCCGGCGCCCCCCCGGCCGTCGTCGACACGGTAGGTGCCCGCACTATGCCAAGCCATGCGGATGAAGAGTGGACCATAGTGGCCAAAGTCCGCCGGCCACCAATCCTGCGAGTCGGTCATCAGAGCAGCAAGGTCCCTTTTTACCGCTGCGAGGTCGAGACGCTTGAAAGCCTCGGCATATCTGAAGCTCCCATCCATTGGGCTGGACTTGTCGGAATGCTGGCCAAGCAAGTCCAACCGCAACTGCTTCGGCCACCAGTCACGATTTGTCGTACCGCCGCCGGCGGCATGATTGAACGGACACTTTGCTTCATTGGACATGCGCTCTCTCCTATCAGAATCAGTCAGCGGCCATGGCCACCGGGCGCTTGTGTGCCCGGTGGATGCGGTGCGAGCCGATGATCGTTGCGACGGCGAGAAGCTGTCAATCAAACTAAAGGATAGGCAGGGCGCGCATCGACGATGCACTCACTGTGTGGGACCGAAGCCAGTGGGCCAAGGACGAGCGCCTGGCCCAGTGGGGCATCTCGCCTGGCAGGCGCATCATGGGCGTGAGGCAGCCTGACGGGCCGACACGGCACCGCGGTTCAGCGGGCCGGAACCGGGGCGATCGACGCGTGCGGCGTGGCGGTGCGCTGCGCGGCCTTGTGCACCATGGTGTAGGCGTAGTCCACGCCCATGCCGTAGGCGCCCGAGTGTTCCTTGACCAGCTGCATCACGGCGTCATAGCTGTCGCGGTGCGCCCAGTCGCGCTGCCATTCGAGCAGCACCTGCTGCCAGGTCACCGGCACCACGCCGGCCTGCACCATGCGCTGCATGGCGTAGTCATGCGCTTCCTTGCTGGTGCCGCCGGAAGCGTCGGCCACCATGTAGATCTCGTAGTCGCTGTCGTGCATCGCCGACAGCGCGAAGGTGGTGTTGCAGACCTCGGTCCACAACCCGGCCACGATGATCTTCTTGCGGCCGTTGGCGGCCAGCGCGTCGCGCACCTTCTGGTCGTCCCACGAGTTCATCGAGGTGCGTTCCAGCGTCTGCTGGCCGGGGAATACGTCAAGCAGTTCGGGGTAGGTATAGCCGGAGAAAGACTCGCTCTCCACCGTGGTGATGGTGGTTGGAATATTGAAGATCCTGGCCGCCTTGGCCAGGCCCACCGCGTTGTTCTTCATCGCCTGGCGGTCCATCGACTGCACGCCGAAGGCCATCTGCGGCTGGTGGTCGATGAAGATCAGCTGGCTGTTTTGCGGGGTCAGGACTTCGAGTTTCGGATTGGACATGATCTTGGCGCTCTCATTGAAATTGGTTGAATTTCATGGGGCAGGGTTTTTTTATTCCTGCCGCCAATGAACTGAACTATACGAGTGCAACCCACCTGAGAATCAGCCATTTCATGGATGCATTATTCAAATATTTTGATCATAGATTCTCACCGAAAAATAAGGAGATTGCCCCCTGCAGGCAACGGCCTCATTCCCATCCGCAGCGGGCGCCTCCTACGTTCGTATAACCCGGCCATCTCAATGTCGTACCGCGCCTGCACCGATGGACAACTGCGTGCGGCGCGGCGCGCGTCATAAGATGTCTTTATGGTCGGCGTCCGCACGCCAGCCTTCATCCGCGCGACGGGGTCCGGCTGCCTCCCCCGCCCGCCTCCATCATCCGGAGCTGACCATGCCAGCGCACCCGAATCCCGCCACATCATCCACCCCATGCGCGCAAGCGGACCGCCCCGACCCGTGGGATAGCACCATCGGCCTGCTCCGTGCGCGTCAGACCTTCCATCTGTACGCCGACTGCGCCTGGCCCGATGAGGAACATCCCCGGCACCGGCGCCACACCGCCATCGTCAGCGTGGTGGAGCGACCCAGTCTCACCTTGGCGGTGATCAGCTGGCGCGACGCCACCCATTGCCGCTACGGCGCCCAGATCTGGGCTGCGATATCGGCACGCGAGGCTGGCGTGTGCGCCCTCAGCGGCCTGCCCATCGCCAAGGGCCAGGCCGTCTACCGCCCGCGCCCCTGCCGGCCGCCGCCGCGCAACGCCGAAGCCATGATCCTCGCGTCGGCGCTACATGCAGCGTGCGGGACCGACGCCGACGTCTGCGGCGAGGATGCCTTGGCGGCATGAGGCATGTGCGGCCCGACCTGTGCGTCGGCTGGGGCAACTCCGTCGCCAAGATCGCGACCCGGGCCGGTGAGGCCCGAGGTGCCTGACACCGTGACCGCCGCACGAAGATAGCCAGAAGACCGCATTTGACATGCATAGCGCGCGTATTCATGTTTCATCCAAGCAACATGCCCACTTGATTTCAAACAGAATCCGAACCTAATATCCTCCGAGATAAAAAACATTACGTATTCGGGCAGGCTCTACGACGCACAGAGCCGCCCTGGCGCGTCCGCCAGGGCAGGGTCGGAAATCCGGGGATTGCAAAACCTGCCGCAAGCGCTGGTCGGCGCTGGTCGGCGCTGGCAGTGTCGTGCCATCCCCGCGGGTTCAGCCTGTCTCCGTTGCACTTGCATTTGCGCTTGTACGGGGAGTTACGGCATGAACGTGGTGCTCGTTGAAAGCCATCCATTGCTCCGGATTGCAATGCTCACGCTGCTGGAGAGTATTGCTGGCATCGCGCAAGTCGCTGCCATCGACCCGGGGGAAATCCCTGAGTATTTGCATGCCGGCGGCACCGTTGACCTGATCGTCTTTGGCATGCCCGCCGATGCTGACACGGGCTGGCAATGGCTCGGCCAGGCACGCAGGCTATGGGCCGCGCCGCGCGTGCTGCTGCTCAGCGATGCCGTGCCGCTGCAGCTGCCGCAAGGCGAGATCACCGAAGGCTTCTGCGGCTGCCTGCCAAAATCCGCCCCGCTCGACGTGCTCAGGACCACCATCCGGCGTATCGCCACCCGTCAGCCGGAGCGTGCCGGCGCGGGCCAGCTTTCACTGTTCCCCGCCTTGCCCGCCTTGCCCTCGGCTGCGCTGGCACCGCGGCCCGCCGCCGGGAGCCAGCGGTTGACACGAGAAGCAACGCAACTGGGACTGACGCAACGCCAGTATGACGTGCTGGTACTGCTCTCCCGAGGGCATGCGGTCAAGACCGTAGGCCGCCTGCTGAATATCTCGGCGCCGACGGTCAAGACGCATGCCCGCGCCATGTACAGGCAGCTCCAGGTGGCTGGCAAGGAAGAGGCCGCCTACAAGGCACGGCAACAGGGCTTTAGCCTGGCGTGGCCGATTGGCGGCGTGCCGGCGTTGACGCTGGCACACCGCCACGCCCCCACCGTCCGGCAGATGGAACTGCTCTGAGCGGCTGACCGGCGTTGATCGGCGTTGATCGGCATTGACCGGCGCTGGCCGGCCAACGCGTTGCCTGGTCACGCCAGGCTGATCCACGTGGTCTTCAGGTCCGTGTACTTGTCCAGCGCATGCAGTGACTTGTCCCGTCCCGAGCCCGACTGCTTCACGCCGCCAAATGGCACCGTCACGTCGCTGTCCATATAGCAGTTGACCCACACCAGCCCCGCCTGCAGCTTGCGCGAAACGCGGTGGGCGCGGGACAGGTTGGAGGTCCAGAGTCCCGAGCCCAGCCCGTAGGGCGAATCGTTGGCCATGCGGATGGCCTCTTCCTCGGACTCGAAGCGGGTCACCGCCAGCACCGGACCAAAGATCTCTTCGCGCACGATGGTGAGCGACTGCGTGGGGCACTCGAAGATGGTGGGCTGCATGTAGAAGCCGCCACTGTCCGTGTGCGCGCGCTTGCCGCCTGCGCGCAGGCGGGCGCCTTCGTCCTCGCCGCTCTTCACATAGGACATCACCCGCTGCAGTTGCGCGCCGTCGACGATGGCGCCCATGGCGGTGGCGGGATCGAGCGGGTCGCCCGGCTGCATGCGCGCCGCGTGTGCTTCCAGCTTCTCCATGAACGCGTCGTAGATGCCGCTTTGCACATAGAGGCGCGAGCCGGCGATGCAGATCTCGCCCTGGTTGCTGAAGATGCCGATGGCGGCGGCCTGCGCGGCGCGGTCCAGGTCGGGGCAGTCGTCAAAGACGATATGCGGAGACTTGCCGCCGCACTCGAGCCAGACGCGCTTGAGGTTGGACTGGCCGGAATACTCCATGAAGCGCTTGCCGGTGGCGGTGGAGCCGGTAAAGGCAATGCAGTCCACGTCGGGATGGCGGCCAAGTGCCTGCCCGGCGGCGGCGCCAAGACCTGGCACCACATTGAAGACGCCCGCCGGGATGCCCGCTTCTTCGGCGAGTTCCGCCAGCCGCAGCGCGGTGAGCGGGGACTGTTCCGCGGGCTTGAGCACCACGCTGTTGCCGGCGGCCAGCGCGGGCGCCACCTTCCAGCTGGCCATCAGCAGCGGGTAGTTCCAGGGCACGACCGCCGCCACCACGCCTAGCGGCTCGCGCGTGATGGTGGCCAGCACGTCGGGGCCCGTCGGCGCGATCTCATCATAGATCTTGTCGATGGCTTCGGCGTACCAGGCATAAGTGCGGCCGGCTTCGGGGATGTCGTATTGCAGCGTCTCGGCAATGGGCTTGCCCATGTCGAGCGTTTCCAGCAACGCGAGCTCTTCGCGATGCGTGTCGATCAGGTGCGATAGCCTTAGCAGCGTGGCCTTCCTGGCGCTGCGCGGCATGTCCGACCAGACGCCGGACTGAAACGCCTTGCGCGCCGCGGCTACCGCGCGGTCGACGTCCTGCGCACCGCAGGCCGCGACGCTGGCCAGCGCCTTGCCGGTGGCGGGGTTGATGGTCTCGAAGGTGGCGCCGTCGGCGGCGTCGGCCCAGCGGCCATCGATATAGGCTTGCGAACGGATCGATACCGTTGCAGCCTGCTTGCGCCAATAGGCGAGATCTCTCAAGTCACTCATCGTGGATTCCTGGCATGCATTGGGGTTTCGGCCCGCTTAGGCGTTCGCGTTCGCCTGCGCCACCATGGCGCCGAGCAGCACATTGGCCCCGGCTTCCAGATGCTCCGGCTTGGCGTCTTCGATTTCGTTGTGGCTGATGCCGTCCTTGCACGGCACGAAGATCATCGCGGTGGGCGCCACGCCGGCGATGTAGACCGCGTCATGGCCTGCGCCAGTGACGATGTCCTGATGGCTGTAGCCCCGCGCGGCGGCTTCCTGGCGCACGTGGCGGATCAGCTCGGGCGCGAACGGCGTGGGCGCGAAATACTGCACGTCTTCCACAACCACATCCAGGGCCGCGCCGGTGGTGGTGCCATCCGCGACGGCGGCGCAAGCCGCGCGAAAGCGCGCATCCATCCCGGCAAGCCGCACCGGGTCGAGGTGGCGCAGGTCGACCGTGAACGTCACCGCCCCGGGAATGACATTGCGCGACGACGGATGGACCTTGACCACGCCCACCGTGCCGCGCCCGTGGGGCGCGAAGTCGTTGGCGATGCGGATCACTTCCTGCATCAGGAACGTGGCGCCATAGAGCGCGTCCTTGCGCAGCGGCATCGGCGTGGGGCCGGCGTGCGCCTCCATGCCGGTCACGGTGACGTCGTACCAGCGCAGGCCCAGCGATCCGGTCACCACGCCGATCACGTTGTCCTCGGCCTCGAGCACCGGCCCCTGTTCGATATGGGCTTCGAAGTAGGCGCCAACCTTGCGGCCAACTTCCGCGTCGCCGGCATAGCCAATGGCCGCCAGTTCATCCGCCACCCGCTTGCCCGCGACATCGGTGGCCGACAGCGCGGTCTCCAGCGGAAAGACGCCGGCAAACACGCCGGAACCCATCATCACCGGGACAAAGCGCGAGCCTTCTTCATTGGTCCAGATGGCCACTTCGAGCGGAGCCTCGGTGGTGATGCCGTGGTCGTTCAGGGTGCGCATGACTTCCAGGCCGGCCAGCACGCCATAGCAGCCGTCGAACTTGCCGCCGGTGGGCTGCGTGTCGATATGGCTGCCGGTCATGACCGGGGCCAGCGCGTTGTTGCGCCCTGCCCGGCGGGCAAAGATATTGCCGACCTGGTCGACCGTCACGCTCAGTCCGGCTGCGCGCATCCAACCGGTCACCAGGTCGCGCCCCTGCCCATCCGGCGCCGTCAGCGCCAGGCGCGCATTGCCGCCCTTGGGCGTGGCGCCGATCGCGGCGAGGTCCATCAGCGACTGCCACAGGCGCTCGCCGTTGATTGCCAGCATGCTCATGTTCTCTCTCCTTGCCGTCGTGGCCATTACTTCGCGTGCGCTTGCCGGGCGAGTGCGTCCGAGCGTATCTGCGACAAGGTCATGCCCGGCGCGATGCCGTCCGCGTCATAGCGCAGCTCCAGCAAGGCAGGCAGCTGCTGGGTGTTGGCGAACGCAAGGGCACGCGCAAAAGCGGGACCGAACGCTTCATCACTGGCGACAATCTCGCCATACCCGCGATAGGCGCGGATCAGTTCGCTGAACTCCGGATTGTCGAAGCCAAGCGCCACGGTGCGGCCCGGGAACTCGCGCTCCTGGTGCGCGCGGATGGTGCCCCAGATGCCGTTGTTGAAGACCAGCACGACGATGCCGACCCGGTACTGCATGGCAACGCCGAGTTCCTGCAGGTTCATCTGGAAGCAACCATCGCCCGCATAGCAGATCACGGTGCGACCGGGGTTCTCGAGCTTGGCGGCAATGGCCGCCGGCAGGCCGTAGCCCATCGATCCCACGGTCGGCGCCAGGCTGGTGCCAACGCCCTTGAAGCGGTAGTAGGCATGCGGGTACAAGGCGTAGTTGCCCGCGCCAACGGTAATGCAGGTGTCCTCCGGCACGTTGTCGCGGACGTGGCAGGCGGCCACGTTGAGATTGAGCGCGCCCGGCGCGGCCTTGGGTTCCTGCTCGGCCAGGTAGACCTGGTGGGCGTCGTGCCCGGCGTTGCGCGCCCCCCGGGAACGCGATGGGGAGAGTTCGCTGACGGCGGCGGCGAACGAGACCGCGTCCGCGGCAATCGGCAGCGTGGGATGAAACACGCGGCCAAGCTCATTGGCGTCGGGGTACACATGGACCAGCCTCTGCTTCGGCAGCGGGCTCTCCACCACCGTGTAGCCCTCGCTGGTGGCCTCGCCCATGCGTGTGCCCACCGCGATCAGCAGGTCGCTTTCCTGTACGCGCTTGCGCAGCGATTCGGGCATGGCCCAGCCCACGTGCCCGGCAAAGTTCGGATGATGGTTGTCGAAGCACTCCAGGCGGCGCCAGGCCACCCCGACCGGCAGCGCGAAGCGCTCGGCAAACCCTTCCATCTGCCGCGAGGCCTCCGGCGTCCAGCCCGATCCGCCTAGCAGCAGGAACGGACGCTCCGCCTGCTCGATCAGTTCGGCCAGCGATGCCATGGCGCCAGGCGTCGGCGCACTATGGGCACGGCGGTAACGTGGCACGTCGGCCACCGTGGCCTTGCCCCACAACGTGTCTTCCGGCAGCGCCAGCACGACCGGGCCGGGCCGTCCGCTGGTGGCCACCGCGAAGGCGCGCGCGATGAACTCGGGAATGCGGTCGGTGCGGTCGATCTGCGCCACCCATTTGGTCATCTGGCCAAACATGCGGCGGTAGTCGACCTCCTGGAACGCTTCGCGCTCGTAGAAATCGTTGCCGACCTGGCCAACGAAGAGGATCATGGGGGTCGAATCCTGGTAGGCGGTGTGCACGGCGATGCTGGCGTTGGTGGCGCCGGGGCCGCGCGTGACAAAGCAGATGCCGGGCTCGCCGGTCAGCTTGCCTTGGGCCTCCGCCATATAGCCCGCCCCGCTTTCCTGCCGGCAGACGATGGGCTGGATCTTGTCCTGATGGTCGTACAGCGCATCGATGCAAGGCAGGTAGCTTTCTCCCGGCACCAGGAAGACGCGCTTCACGCCCTGGATAATCAGTTGGTCGATGAGGATCTGGCCACCGTTGCGCTCTGCGCGCGCCGGCAATGCTTGCGGCGATTGCTTGTTCATGGTCGTGAATTCCGTTTTTGCGATCGCCGCCCGCTTCAGCTTGGGTGCGGCGATCCTTCGAAGTCTTGAATACGATGTTTGCGAGCCTGAGCTTGCGCGCAGGCGGTTACTGCAGGAGCGCGGCCTCCAGGATGCCCAGCCCTTCGTCCATCACGGCGTCGGGGATGGTCAGCGGGAACAGGAAGCGCACCACGTTGCCATAGACACCGCAGGAGAGCAGCAGCAGGCCGCGCTCCAGGGCGCGGTCTTGCACTTGCCGCGTGAATTCGGGATTGGGGCGGCCGTCGGCCTTGCGGAACTCCACGGCAATCATGGCGCCCACGCCGCGGACCTCGCCGATCTCCGGCACGCGCGACTTCAGGCCAGCCAGCTTGTCCTGCAGCCGCTGGCCGAGCGCGGCGCCGCGCTCGATCAGCTTCTCGCTCTCCAGCACGTCCAGCACCGCCAGCGCCGAAGCCACCGCCAACGGGTTGCCGGCGTAGGTGCCGCCCAGCCCGCCGGGGGCCGGCGCGTCCATGATCTCGGCCCTGCCGCAAACGGCCGACAAAGGCATGCCGCCGGCCAGGCTCTTGGCCATGGTGGTCAGGTCCGGCGTGACGTCGTAGTGCTCCATGGCAAAGAGCTTGCCGGTGCGGCCGAAGCCGGTCTGCACTTCATCGGCCACCAGCAGGATGCCGTGCTCGTCGCAGATGCCGCGCAGCGCGCGCACGAACTCGGCGGGCGCCACGTTGAAACCACCCTCGCCCTGGACCGGCTCGAAGATGATGGCCGCGACCCGCTTCGGGTCCACATCCGCCTTGAACAACTGGTGCAGCGCGTTGATCGAATCCTGCACGCTCACGCCATGCAACCCGTACGGGTACGGTGCGTGGAACACGTCGCCCGGGAACGGGCCAAACCCCACCTTGTACGGCACGACCTTGCCGGTCAGCGCCATGCCCATCATGGTGCGGCCGTGGAAGCCGCCGGAGAAGGCGATCACGCCCGGGCGGCCAGTCGCGGCGCGGGCGATCTTGATGGCGTTCTCCACAGCCTCGGCGCCGGTGGTGAAAAACGCGGTTTTCTTGGCGAACGCGCCCGGCGCGCGGGCGTTGATCTTCTCGGCCAGCTCGATATAGCTGGCATAGGGCACGATCTGGTAGGCGGTGTGCGTGAAGCGCTCCATCTGTGCCTGCATGGCTTGCACCAGGCGCGGATGGCGGTGACCGGTATTGAGCACGGCGATGCCAGCCGCGAAGTCGATGTAGCGGTTGCCTTCGACATCCCACAGTTCCGAGTTCTCGGCGCGCTCGGCATAGAAGTTGCACATCACACCAACGCCACGGGGCGTGGCGGCATCTTTGCGGCGTACCAGGTCTGCGTTCTTCATTGCATGCTCCATTGCATTGGTGTCCTGCTGTCTTGTCTGGATCTGGACGGCCGGCGCCGTGAGGGGCCGGCCGGGAAATCGGGGGAAAGCGCTTCGGGTCAGGCTTCGGGTCAGACCAGTGCGACCCACCGGATGACGCTAAAGCCGCTTTCTGTGTCGCCGGGCTTGTAACTCAACCGGTGGCCGGACCAATTCTATGGCTTTCGCAGGAAAATTGCCAAATCTTTTGATTTTTTGACAGGGTGGTCAGTCCAATTGAAGGCGATTGCTTCACGTTTTGCCCAGTACACGCGCAGCGATGTGCGGGAAAGACGACCGATAGCACCCGGAGCGCATGCCCGGCTTGCTGCCAATCCGAGGCCATATTGGCCGGACCACTCCCGCTCGCGCCCCGGAAAGCCGGGAGAAACCCACCCTGCCCCTTGAACAGACACCGGGTTTTGCTGTATTGATCAGACCATCAGTCAATTTGCAGCGGCCTTGCCTTCATGTCCTTACTTCAAGCGGTTTCAGCGCAGCGCCTTTACCGGCTGATCGCCGACCAGATTGCCAAGAAAATCAGCGCAGGCGAGTTCGCCCCCGGCGAGCGCCTGCCCGCGGAGCGCGAGCTGGCCGAGCAGCTCAACGTCGCGCGCTCGACGTTGCGCGAAGCGTTGATCGCGCTCGAGATCGGCGGCTATATCGAGGTGCGCGTCGGCAGCGGCGTATTCGTGCTGGAACCCAAGGAGAACGGGCAGGCCGCCACCAACGGCACCGAGTCCGATCCGGCTGCCGAGATCGATGCCCGCCTGGGCGCGGCACTGGAAGCCAGCCCGTTCGAGCTGATCGAGACGCGCACGCTGTTCGAACCGGAATGCGCGGCGCTGGCAGCCCAGCAAGGCACCCCCGAGCAGATCGCCGCCATCGAAGAGGCGCACCGGAAGATGAACCCCGATCAGTCGCCGGAAGCTGGCGACTTCGCACATGACCGAGCCTTCCACCAGGCCATCGCCGATGCTTGCGGCAATGCGGCGCTGGCATCGGTGGTCACGCATGTATGGGATCTGTGCGAGGCCAGCCCCTTGTATAAGCGGCTCGACAAGCACTTTGTGGATGCGTCTGCCTGGCGCGCGGCGGTTGGCGAGCACGACCGCATCGTCAGCGCGATTGTGGCGCGGGACCCCATCCGGGCGCGCCACGCCATGTCGTTCCATCTGCTGGCGATTGTGTCGCGCTTGTCCGAGGACATCGCCGAGTAGGCCAGACAGACCCTTTGCCGGGCCCGGGCAATCCGGGTCCGGGCGCACACCGCTGGTGCAAGCCAGGCCCAACCCAGCGCTTCCCGCCGCCCACTTTCGCACCAATTCCACGCGCAGACTTTAGCGAAAAGTGCCATGTCGTCACTTTTGTTGCTGGCACGTGGCTTGCGTTAACGAAGCCGAAGTGGTGAAATTCGCCCCAACAGGCCGGACCACCCGCCCACCAGACCTAGAACAACTACCTATTACGCTTAATTTCTCGGTCATCTACGCTATATTGGCCTGACCACCCGAACAAAAAGATCCAAAGCATCACCCCGCACCGGCCCCCTTACCTCACGCGTGCCCAAGCCTGCCCGCATTACTGGAAAGCCTCATGAACCCCGACCACGCCCCCACCCACCAGCCCGAAGCCGGGCGAGCGCCCCGCAACATGAAGAAGATTGCCGCGGCCAGCGTCATCGGCACCACGGTCGAGTGGTACGACCTGTTTATCTTCGCCACGGCCTCGGCCCTGGTCTTCAACAAGGTCTTCTTCCCGGCCTTTGACCCGCTCACCGGCACGTTGCTCGCCTTTGGCACCTTCGCATCGGCCTATCTGGCCCGCATCCTCGGCGCCGCGCTGTTCGGCCACTTCGGCGACAAGGTCGGCCGCAAGTCCATGCTGCTGATCTCGCTCATCATGATGGGCTCGGCCACCTTTGCCATCGGCCTGCTGCCGGACTACCGCTCGATCGGTATCTGGGCGCCCATCCTGCTGCTCACCTTGCGCGTGATACAGGGCCTGGCCCTGGGCGGCGAGTGGGGCGGCGCGGTGCTGATGGCGGTGGAACACGCCCCGGCCGACAAGCGCGGCCTGTACGGATCGTGGGTGCAGATCGGTGTGCCCGCCGGCACGCTGATCGCCAACCTGGCGTTCCTGCTCTGCAATGCCGTGCTATCGAATGAGGCGCTGTTGTCCTGGGGCTGGCGCATTCCGTTCCTGGCCAGCGTCTTGCTGGTGGGCGTGGGCATGTACATCCGCCTGAACACGTCGGAAACGCCGTCGTTCAGCAAGGTCAAGGCCACCGCCGCGCAGGTGAAGATCCCGCTGGCGGAAGTGCTGACGAAATCGTGGAAGCAGGTCCTGCTGGGCGGCATCGCGACGATGTCGACCGGCACGGCCTTCAACCTGATCGTGGCGTTCGGGCTGACGTACGGCACGCAGACGCTTGGCTTCTCCCGCAACCAGATGCTCACCATCGCGCTGATCTCGTGCGCGCTGTGCATCGTGCTGCTGCCGCTGTTTGGCCTGCTGTCGGACAAGGTGGGCCGCAAGCCGGTGATCATCGGCGGCATCATCGCCGAGGCGCTGCTAGCCTTCCCGCTGTTCTGGCTGCTGGACACCAAGGTATTCTCGTTCGCCCTGCTCGGCTACCTGCTGATGATGAGCGCCTTCGCGGCCAACTACGGCCCGATCGCCACGTTCCTGGCGGAGCTGTTCGGCACCAAGGTGCGTTACTCGGGCCTGTCGATCAGCTACATGCTGTCCGGGCTGCTGGGGAGCGCCGCCACGCCGATCATCACCACCGCGCTGCTGTCCGCCACGGGCCGCGGCTCTTCCGTTGCGTGGTACATGATCGGCTCCGCGCTGATTTCCGCCGCCGCCCTGCTGCTGCTGGCCGAGACGCTCAGCAGGCATGCCCCGGCGGCGGCCACCGGGGTGGACGCCACCACCTCGCTGTCCTGAGTGAGCGCCATGCAAGCCAAACTTGACACGGCACTGCTGCGCCAGCTTGAACGGGTGAGCTTCCCCACGCTCGGGCACTTCCTTGAAGACGGTTTTGCCAGCCACGAGATCCGCGCGCTCGCGCCCAACGTGAAGGTCGTTGGCCGTGCCGTCACGCTGCGCCTGGCCACGCCCAACGCCATTGCCGTGAACCGGGCGCTGGCCAGCCTCGCGCCCGGCGATGTGCTGGTGATCGACGCCTGCGGCGACCATGCGCATGCCCCCGTTGGCGCCGTCACCGGCACCGCAGCCTTGTGCGCCGGCGCCAGGGGCATCATCGTGGACGGCGTGGTGACGGACATCCTGGAGCTGCGCGCCATGGGGATGCCGGTGTTCGCGCGCGGCACCAGCGTCCTGACCACCAAGCGCATCGACGACGGCGGCAGCGCCGTCAATGAGCCGGTGATCTGCGGCGGCGTCACCGTCAACCCGGGAGACATCGTGCTGGCGGATGACAACGGCGTGCTGTTCCTGGCGCCGGATGTCGCCGCCGGCATCATCAACCAGGCGCTGGCTTCCGATGAAGCCGAGCCGGCGATCCTGGCCCGCCTGCAGGCGGGTGAGCCGGCCAGTGCCGTGCTGTTCCAGGGCGATGGCCACGCGCCCGCTACGAGAGAAACGCCATGAGCAGCCAAGCAACAAGACGGCCGCCTGGACTGCGGCGCAGCTGGCTGTTCGTGCCCGGCCTGGACCCCGTCCGCCAGCACGCGGCCCTGGAGAGCGGCCCGGATGTGGTGGTCGCCGACCTGGAGGAATTCACCAGCCCCGCGGACCGTCCCGCGGCGCGCGCGCGGATCGCCGCCCTGATGGGCGAATGCCGGGCCCGCGGCATTGTCGGCGCCGTGCGCGTCAACAAGCTGGATGGCGACGGGCTGGATGACCTGCGCGGCGTGCTGCCGGGTGCGCCCGCGGCGATCCTGCTGCCGCACACCGAGTCGGGCGCGCAGATCCTGGCGCTCGACCAGCTGATCACCGGCCTTGAGCGCGAGCTTGGCTTGCCGCAAGGCCACACCGAAATCGTGCCAACGCTGGAATCCGCGCGGGGCATCGTTGCCGCGCCAGCCATCCTGTCGGCCAGCCCGCGCGTCAGTGCCTGCCTGCTGGCGGCGGAAGACCTGAGCGCGGATCTCGATGCGGTGCGCGGCCCGGACGGCGTCGAGCTGCATCATGTGCGCTCGCGCTTCCTGGTGGACTGCATTGCCGCGGGCTGCGTGCCGATCGACTGTCCGTTCAACTACCAGGATGCTACGGCGCTGGCTGAGGACCTCGCCTGGGCCCGGCGGATCGGGCTGAAGGCGAAATGCACGGTGTTCCCGCATCAGGTCGCCGCGATACACGCCGCGCTGACGCCATCGGCGCAGCAGGTCGCGCAGGCGCAAGACAGGGTTGGCAGGTATGAGGCGGTGCGCGACGGCAAGCTCGCGCAGGGCCCGCGCATCGATTCGCCGGACTACAACACGGCACGCCGCCTGCTGGCGCGCCATGCCGGGTTCGTGCAATGGGCGCAGGCCGCCGCAGGCACGGCGGCCTGCTAGCGAGTTAGCCAGCCAGCGAGTTGCCCATCTAGATGATGACCACCTTGTTCCTGCCGTCGGCCTTGGCCATATAGAGCGCGCGGTCCGCAAGCGCGAACCCCTCGCGAGACCCGGGCTCGACGGCGCCCTTCTTGCGCGCCAGCGATGCGCCGATGCTCAGCGTCACGCTGCCGAACGGCGAGCCGCGGTGCTCTATCTTCAAGCGCTCCACGCTCAGGCGCAGGTCTTCCAGCGCCGTCTCCAGCGCTGGCCGTGGCGCGCCGCACAGAAGCAGCCCGAACTCTTCCCCGCCCAGGCGCCCGGCGATCATGCGATGCGCATCCGCAATCGATTGCAGCACCGATGCGACCTCGCGCAAGCAGGTGTCGCCCGCCGGATGCCCGTAGGCGTCGTTGTATCGCTTGAACCAGTCGACGTCGACCATGACCGCGCCGATTTCTTCTCCGTCGGCCGTTTCATGCCATCTGCGGCGAACGCTCTCCAGCATGGCGCGCCGGTTGAACAGTTGCGTGAGCGGATCGATCGCGGTGGCAGTGCGCAGCTTCAGATCGTTCTCGACCATGGCACGCAGGTGCCTGAAGACCTCGCACTGCGCCAGGGTGATGCGGTGCGGCGCCGAATCCATCGCGCAGAGCGCACCGACGACCGTGCCACAGGGCGCCTTGATCGGGATCGCTGCGTAGAAACGCACGAAGGGGAAGCATCTGACCAGCATGCATTCGCCAAAGCGTGGATCGGCCAGCGCGTCCTCGAGCACGAACAGGTCGCCGTGCCGCGCCACATGGTCGCAAAGCGAATGCTTGCGCGAGATAGGCGAAAGCGGCATGCCCGCCGCGGCCCGATAGTGCTGGTGCTCCTCGTCGAGCAGCGTGACCGCCGTCATGGCGGCACCCGTCGCATTCTTCAGGATCGCGGCGGCATGGCGAAAGCACTCGCGGATCACCTGGTCATCGTGCAGCAGCCAGTCGGTGACGGACGGCTCGGGATGCTGCCCGCCGGCGTCAATCTCGGCCGGCAGCAGCCTGCTGGCGGGGCGGTCGTATTCAGTGGCGGGGCGCAAGGTCTACATTCGAATTCAACGGGTGCCCCTCCTAACGGCGAGCCATCCGCAAACTTGAATGCCTTGCGCCGGTCAGTCCGAGCGCCCCGGCAGCATGATGGGGCCATCCTGATCGGAGCTGCCGTCCATCACCACCAGCGCATCGCCTGCCCAGAACACCTCCGCCAACGGCACGCCGGACGCCGATGCCTGGCCGATCTGCTTCCCGTCGGCGGTGTACACCCGCACATAGCCGTTCACATAGTAGAGCTTGTCCGAGCCTTGTCCCGGAAAGGCCATGATCGGCACCCAGCTACGCCAGCTGGCCAGCTTGTATTTCTGATAGTAGAAGGCCCCGTTGGGGCTGTACGCCTTGCCGCCATAGGCCACGCCGTAATAACAGTAGAGATACGCGGGGTAAGCCAGGACGGCGATTGCCGCGGCAGCAATTAGAAGAGACTTTTTCTTCATGTATTGTTAAGTGATTGCCCAAACCAAGGGGTTTCCCATTCGCCAGCGGGCCAACGGACCAACTGGCCAACGCGCCGGCGCGTCAACGTGCGGCCTGCCTCACCGGGACAAAGACCTCCCAGCGCTGGGTCCAGCCGCCTGCGGTACGCGGGCAGCGCACCGCTACGCTCTGGCTGGACAGCCCCTGGCTTTTCGGCGCCCATTGCACACCCAAGGCCTTGGCGCAGCGGGGCGCCAGCACCTTGTTGTTCGGCTCGCCCGCTACCCAGCGGGTGCCCGCTTGCTGGTTCTGCGCAGCCACGAACGCCGCCGCAGCCTGCTGTATCTGCGCCAGATCCTGAATGGGAGGCTGATTGTACGGCACCTCCGGCCCGCGGGCCTGCGCCGCCGTGCATGCCAGCCCGAGCGCAAGCGCCGCCATGGCACGGCGCATCGGCATGCCGGGCCTCATGATCGCTCCCCTTGCGCAGCCGTTGCCTTGCGCTGGCGCCGGGCGCGCGCGTGCAGGCGGCGCAGTATCACGTCAAAGGACTCCAGCTGCCGGTTGATTTCCGCCTGGCCTTGCTCCACCAGGTAGCCACGGAAGGCAACCGCCACGCGCGGCAGGCGCACGCCCGGCAGGTTCAGTACGTACCAGTCGCGCTCGATGGGATTGCCTTGCAGCGGCAACAGCCCGATCAGCCCGGCCTGGAATTCCAGGGTGCAGGCGTGCAGGGAGAGAAATGCAAGCCCCAACCCTGCCGACACCATCCGCTTGATCGCCGCGTTGCTGGACAGCTCGGACCCCAGGGGCAGCCGCAGGCCGGCCTCCCTGAACAGCCGCTCCACGGTATTGCGCGTGCCGGAGCCGCGCTCGCGCACCAGCAGGTTCTCCGCCACCAGGTCCTGCAGCGTGAGATTGCGGCGCGCCATCAAAGGGTGGTCCGGCGCCGCGATGAATGCCATGGGGTGCTTGGCGAACGGCGTCGCCTGCGTGCGGATGTCCGTGGGCGGCCGGCCAATGATGGCAAGGTCGATCTCATGCATGGCCAGCATCCGCACGATCTCCTCGCGGTTGCCCACATGGAGCTTGATCTTGACGTCGGGCTGGTCCGCGGTGAATGCCACCAGCATCGAGGGCAGCAGGTACTCCGCCGTCGTGATGGCGCCGACCCGCAGCGTGCCGGCCAGGTTGCCCTTGAGCGCCGCCACCTCCTCGGTGGCTTCGCGCCACAGCCGCAGGATCTGACCGGCGTAGCCCGCCATCACCTCACCGGCGGGCGTGAGCTGCGTGCCCCGGCCCGCGCGCTGCAGCAGCGGCGCCCCGATCGCTTCCTCGAGCAGCTTGAGCTGCAGCGACACCGTTGGCTGCGTGATGTGCAATTCCTCCGCCGCGCGGGAAACACCGCCCAGGCGGGCAATGGCATCGATGGCATTGAGCTGCCGGAAGGTGGTGGTGCGATTCATAGTAGAAAACCTATTGGTCGGTTTTATAAACCAATTTTTCAATATGAAGCGGCTACCTTATAGTGCCCTGACCGGAAACGCAATGGCGTCCGCGTATCGAAACGTAGTGCATAGGGAGACGAAAAATGTCGCTGGAATTGCTGGTGCTTACCCTGGACGATGTACTCATCCGCGCGGACGACCTGCGCAAGTCCGGCTTCGGCGCAGCACCGCGAGAACGCGACGCCCTGCTGCGCTGGCATGAGGATGCTTGCACCGGCGCGCGTGCCGGCCAGTCGATCGAAATCCGTGCCCAGGCCATGCAGCTCATGCGCAGCGCGGAGCTGGGCGGCGCGCGGCTGGCGCTTGCCGCGCCGGTCGCATCGCGTGGGCTGCGCGTGCTGCTCGATGGCGCCATCGGGCCAGACTGGATGGGCCGCTTTACCGTCGTCGCCACGGCGGACGCGCTGCTGCCCCGGGAAACCGAGATCGAGCTTTACCGGCTGATCCTGCGCACCGCCGACGTGCCCGCGCACCGCGCCTTGCTGGTTGGCGCCACGCCGAGCAGCCTGCGCGCCGCGCAAGCCGTCGGCATGCACACAGCCAGTGTTCAGCCGGCGTATGACGATGCGCCGCGCCAGGCAGGGCGATCCGTTGTGCTTTCAGGATCGCCGGATGCGCTCTGGCCGGACTTCCACGCGCTGGAGTGCAGCGTGGACGGCAAGCGGCGGCTGGAGCCGCTTGCCGCAACAAGACCCCAATCACGGAGTTTCCCATGACCACCATCGTGATCGTCGGCGGCGGCGCCGCCGGGCTGCAGGTCGCCACCCGCCTCGCCAGGCGGCTAGGCAAGCCAGGGCTCGCCGAAATCGTGCTGGTCGACCGCAGCCCCACGCACCTGTGGAAGCCGCTGCTGCATGAAGTGGCCGCGGGCAGGCTCGAGCCCGTGGTTCACCATACGTCCTTCGCGCTGCAGGCCGAGCGCCATCGCTTCCGCTACGTGCAGGGCGACCTGCAGGCGGTGGATCGCATCAACCGCACCATCTCCGTGGCTATCGCCGGCACCGGCCATGGCGAGGGCGCAGAGATCCAGTCCATCGGCTACGACAAGCTGGTGCTTGCCGTTGGCGGTGTCACGCAGTACTTCGGCGTGCCCGGCGCGCGTGAGCACGCCCTGACGCTGGACAGCGTGAGCAGCGCGGAGCAGGTGCGTGACCGCGTGTTCACCGCCTTGCGCCGCAAGACCGCGCAGGCCGCGGCACAGCCGCAAGCGCCCACCGGCACAGTCCGCGTCGCCATCGTCGGCGCGGGCGCCACCGGCGTGCAGCTCGCGGCCCAGTTGCGCCGCACGTCCAGCGTGCTGAACCGTTACGGCATCCACCGGCTCGACCCGGTGAAGGACGTGGACATCTGCCTGATAGAAGCCTCCCCCGGGGTGCTCCCCGGCCTCGGCGCCCGGATCGCGGATCGCACCGGCGAACAGCTCGCGCGGCTGAACATCCGCGTCCAGTGCGGCGCCCGCGTGACGTCCGTCAGCGAGAGCGGCCTGACCATGGCCGGCCAGGCACCCATGCAGGCGGATGTCGTGGTGTGGGCGGCCGGCATAGCCGCGCCGGGCATGCTGGCCAGCTTCGGGCTGCCGGTCAATGCCAAAGGGCAGATCCGCGTGCTGCCCACGCTGCAGAGCGTCGAGGACGAACATATCTACGCGATCGGCGACTGCGCCAGCTGCCGGCCCCAGGACCTCGATGCGGAGCTCCCGACGCGCGCGCAGGTTGCCTATCAGCAAGCGCTGTATCTTGCGCAAGCGTTGCCACGGCGATTGGCGGGCAAGCACACCGAGGGGTTCCGGTATCGCGACTATGGCTCGCTGGTCTGCCTGGCGGGAAGCAACGCCATCGCCAGCCTGGCCGCGCCGGGCAAGGAGAGCGGCTGGCATATCGAAGGCAGGTTTGCCGCCCTGCTCCACCATGCCGTCTACCGCCGGCACGTGCTCGCCATCCACGGCTGGGGACGCGCGCTGGGCATGACGCTGGCCCAGGGGCTGGAGCGTTTGCTGGCGGCGGGCACGCGGCTGCACTGAGGATGGCGCCAGGCGGGGGCGGCCTGGCGCGCCATTGTGTCTCCTCCAGATGCCGTTTGCGCGGAGATTTTCACGATCCTCCTGCGCTGCGGCTAGCTATGTCTTGATATGCCTTGATATGTCTTGATCCAGGCCCGACCGCGCTTTCCCGACGAAAGACGTGGCGTCTATCTTGCCGGCTTGATTGCCGTGATGAACGCGTCGCTATGGAACCGGCCCGCAAGCAGCCCGTTGTCGCGCGTCAGCACGTGGCTGGCTGCATCCACCATCAGCGGATTGCCACAGGCGTACACCTCAAACGCCGAGAGATCCGGGAAGTCGCAAGCGACCGCCTCGTGCACAAAGCCCGTGCGCCCTGTCCATGGGCCATCCGGCTCGGACAGCACGGGAACGAAATGCAAGCGCTCGCTGGAAGCAGCCCAGTGCACCGCGTCGTCCCACGCGTAGAGGTCCTCCTTGCGCCGGCCACCCCAATAAAGCGTGGCACCTCGTCTTGCGAGCGCCTCGTGGTGGCTACGCATGAACGAGGCAATTGGCGCGTAGCCCGTGCCGGATGCCAGCAGGATGACCGGGGCATCGGAATCCTGCAGGATGAACGCCCCGAACGGCCCTTCCAGCCGCAGCACGTCCCTCTGCTTCAGCTTCTCATACACATGCGGCGAGAACCGCCCGCCGGGCATTGCACGGACATGCCATTCGATCGTGCCCTGCGCATCCGGTGAGTTTGCCATGGAATAGCTGCGCCGCGTGCCGTCGCGCAGGATCACGTCCATATACTGGCCGGGGGAAAACGAGAAATCCGTCCCTCCCTGCACGTGCAACGACACGATGGCCACATCCGGGCTCACCCGGCGCACCTGCGCCACCCGCGCGGGCGCTTGCACCACCCGGCGGCCGGGAATGGCGCAGACTTCCGGCGCTTCGATGATGACATCGGTCACCGGCCGCGCCACGCAGGTCAGGCAGTGCCCCGGCCGCACCCCTTCCGGGATGAAGCCGGCAGGGTAAGCGACCTCCCCGGCGATCACCCGTGCCTCGCATGCATTGCACTCGCCCCGGCGGCAACTGTGTTTCGGGAAGAAGCCTTGCGACACGGCGGTATCCAGCAGCGACGCGCCGGGCGCACACCGCAACTGGACACCCGCCGGCGCGAAGGTCAGTGTCACCCCCGGCTCGGACTGGTCCGCTGGCCGCGCCAGCTGCGCTTCAGTGTCGGGCGCCATCTTGCGCTTCCAGTTGCCGTGCCTTCAGATCCAGGGCGACGTCCACGATCATGTCTTCCTGCCCCCCCACCATGCGGCGCTTGCCGAGTTCAACCAGGATGTCGACTGTTTTCAGGTCATGCTGGGCAGCCGCCGTTTCCGCGTGCCGCAGGAAGCTCGAGTACACGCCCGCGTAGCCCAGGGCGAGCGTCTCGCGGTCGACCCGCACCGGACGGTCCTGCAGTGGGCGCACCAGGTCGTCAGCGGCGTCCATCAGCTTGTAGAGGTCGCAGCCATGCGACCAGCCCTGGCGCTCGGCCGCAGCGATGAACACTTCCAGCGGCGCATTGCCCGCGCCGGCGCCCATCCCGGCCAGGCTGGCGTCGATCCGGTTGCAGCCTTCCTCGACCGCGACGATGGAGTTGGCCACGCCCAGGCTGAGGTTGTGGTGCGCGTGCATGCCGGTGTGCGTGGCGGGATCCAGCACGTCCTTGAAGGCGCGGAAGCGGTCGCGCACGTCGTTCATGGTCAGTGCACCGCCGGAGTCCACCACATAGACGCAGGTGGCGCCGTAGCTTTCCATCAGCTTGGCTTGCTGGGCGAGAGCCTGCGGCGTTGTCATGTGGCTCATCATCAGGAATCCCACGGTATCCATGCCGAGTTCGCGCGCGTACTCGATATGCTGGCGGGAAATGTCCGCCTCGGTGCTATGCGTTGCCACCCGGACCACGCGAGCCCCGGCGTCATAGGCGGCGCGCAGGTCATGCGTGGTGCCGATTCCCGGCAGCAGCAAGGTGGCGATCTTGGCGCGGGTGACAGATTCGGCTGCGGCTGCGATCCACTCTACGTCGCTGTGCGCGCCGAAGCCATAGTTGAATGAGGAGCCTTGCAGGCCGTCGCCATGCGCGACTTCGATTGAATCGACGTTGGCCTCGTCCAGCGCGCGCGCAATGGCCTTGACCTGCGCTATGCTGTACTGGTGGCGGATGGCGTGCGAGCCGTCCCGCAGGGTCACATCGGAGATATAGAGCTTGGTTTCCATCTTTTGTCCTGGGCTTTGTCCTGGGCTTGGGTTCTTCACGCTACCGCGGCCTCGCGCGCGGCAAGCTCGCGACGCGCGAGCTGCTCGGCGGTGGCCAGCGCTGCCGAAGTCATGATGTCCAGGTTGCCGGCATAGGCTGGCAGATAGTGAGCGGCGCCCTCCACTTCGAGGAAGACCGAGGTCTTCAGCCCGCTCATGCGCCCGACGCCCGGGATGTTCAGCGGCTGGCTTTCGTCGAATCGCTCGAACTGCACCCGTTGCTTGAGCCGGTAGCCGGGCACGTAGGCGTTGACGCGAGCCACCATGGCCGCCACCGCTGCCTCGATGCGCGTGGTGTCTGCCATATCCGACAGCGTGTACACCGTGTCGCGCATCAACAGCGGCGGCTCCGCCGGATTGAGCACGATGATGGCCTTGCCCTTGCGGGCGCCACCTACCACTTCCAGCGCACGGGAGGTGGTTTCCGTGAACTCGTCGATATTGGCGCGCGTGCCTGGTCCGGCCGACTTGCTGGAGATCGAAGCCACGATCTCCGCGTAGTGAACCTGTGCCACCGAGGCAACGGCCGCGACGATGGGAATGGTCGCCTGCCCGCCGCAGGTGACCATGTTGACGTTGCGGCCATCGAGGTTGGCATCGAGGTTGACCACGGGGACGCAATACGGGCCGATGGCGGCCGGCGTCAGGTCGACCACGCGAATGCCCGGCTTGCGTGTGCGCAACAGCTTGTCGTTCTCGATATGGGCGCCGGCCGAGGTGGCATCGAACACAATGTCGATATCGGCGAACGCCGGCATGTCGACCAGGCCAGCCACGCCCGTCGCGCACGTGGCAACCCCAAGCCGGGCGGCGCGCGCAAGACCGTCCGAGGCGGGGTCGATGCCGACCATGACGCCCATTTCGAGGTGTTGGCCATGGCGCAGTATCTTGATCATCAGGTCCGTGCCGATATTGCCGGAGCCGACGATCGCGGCCTTCAGTGTCTGGGTCATGATTGCTTCCGTTAGCCCTGGGAGATGTTGTTTGGATAGATCACGGACTGGCAGTCCGAATACAGGCGGTCCACATCGCTGGCGCGCAGCGTCAGTACCGCGCGCTGGTTGATGTAGCCCTTGTCGGTGATTTCGCCCTGCTCGATCGCCGGCGCGGCGGATAGCAGCACCGCGCGCGCCGGCCGCTGGGAAGACCCGGCACCCCTGCCAAGGTCGGCCAGCACCGCGCCAAGCGCTCGCCGCACGGCCGGCACCAGCCCCAGCGACTTACCGCAAAGCGTGCCGTCCTGGTCGTTGGCAAGCGCACGCAGCTTCGCGCTGGGAAACACCAGCAAGCCGACTTCATCGCGATCGTGCCCGGTGACGACGATATCCAGCGCATAGGGCGACATCGCCGAGACCGCGCGCACGCGCAGCGAGCCGACCGATACCCAGGTGCCCGTCGTCAGCTTGAAGTCTTCGGACACCCGGCCATCGAAGATGACGCCGCTGTTCGGGTCGGCCGGATCGGCGAGCCGGCCCGCATCGCCCATGCAGTAGAAGCCTTGCTCGTCGAACGCGGCGCGCGTCTTCTCCTCGTCGCCGAGATAGCCAGCGAAGATAGACGGCCCGCGCACCCGCAGTTCGTGCTTGCCCTGGCACGGCACGAACTTCAGCTCGACGCCGGGAACAGGCACGCCGATATTGCGCGGGTCCGAGGACGAGAAATGCGCGCTGGTCACCACTGGCGAAGTCTCCGTCGAACCCCACTCCGTCGTGAAGAACAACGATCGATGCCGGGCGCCGCGCGCCACCGCGCGCAGGCGCTCCGCGGTCTTCTGCGGCAGGGCCGCGGCCGCGAAGAACAGCATGTCCAGCCGCTCGAACAGCGCCGTGGCCAGCGCTTCATCCGCCTCCAGGTAGGGCAGCAACGCGTCATAGCCCTTGGGCACATTGAAGAACAGTGTCGGGCGAACCTGGCGGATGCCCTCGATGGTCCGCTCGATCAGGCCCGGCGCGGGACGGCCGTCGTCGATGTACAGGGCGCCGCCATTGCGCAGCACCAGGTTGAAGTTGTGGTTGGCGCCGAAGGTATGGCTCCACGGCAGCCAGTCCAGCACCACGGGATGCGTTTCGTCGACGAACGGCCAGCACTGCGCGATCATCTGCTGGTTGGCGCACAGCATCTCGTGCGTATTCGGCACCAGCTTGGGGGCCCCGGTGGAGCCGGAAGTCAGCAGGATGCGGGCTATGGTGGCGCCCGTGATGCTGCGCAGCGCCTCATCCACGCCGGGCCCGGCACTGGCCGCGCAAAGCGCGGAGAACGGCAACTCGCCGCCGGCCGCGCCCTGCGCATAGACCACGGGGCACGAGAGCCCGGCGCGCCGTATCGCCGCTGCGTACAAGGCGGCGTCCTCCGCATAGACGAGGCCGGGATGCAAGCTGGCGAGGATGGCGTGCAGCTTGGCGTGATCGCTGCTCATCCTGGTATAGGCTGACGACACCACCGCGATGCGCAGTCCCACGTGCATGGCCGCCAGCGACAGCAGTGCCAGGTTCACGCTGTTGTCCGACAGCGCGACCACGGGATCTTCCGGCGCAATATCGAGATCCAGCAACGCCTGGCCGATATTGCGGACCGTGGCATGGGCCTCGCCGTAGCTGACGGTATGCCAGCCCGAACCTCGGCGCTCCGCCAGGAAGACGCGCGCAGGCGCCTTGGCCGCCCATCGTGCGAGCCATTCGCCGATGCAGCGATCGAAATCTGCCAGCGGTACCGAGGAGCGTAAGACAAAGCTGCCATCGGGCAGGTCGGTGCGCAGGATGCTGGGCTCTGCCAGCCGCAGGCCAGCATCTGGTCCGGCGGCGCGGCGGCCGACGGCGGACGCGCGAGTCAATTGGTTTGCGTCCATGCGCCCTCCTCCAGCTTGGCGAGAATGCAGCCCGTAGCGGCCCACGCGGACACCATGATCCCCGCCGCAATTGCGGCAGCGTATTTGATTCCCATTGTTGTCTCCGAATCGCCCGTTCTTGCGACGGGCGTTAGCGTCAATCCACCTGGCAGCGCACCTGCCCCAGCCCTTCGATCTCCAGATGCAGCGCGTCGCCACTGCCGATCTTGAACATGGGCCCAAGCGCGCCAGAGAGCACGACGTCGCCAGCCCGCAGCGGCTCGCCCATCACGGTCATGGTGCGTGCCAGCCACCAGGCGGCATGCAGCGGGTGGCCCAGGCAGGCGGCGCCGTTGCCCTCCGACGCCGGTTCGGCATTGCGCGTGAAACGCATCGCGCAATCGGCCAGCGCCAGGTCGGTCAAGCGCTTCGGATCGGTGCCGAGCACGTAGAGACCGCAGGACGCGTTGTCCGCCACCGTATCGACCAGCGTGATCTTCCAGTCCTGGATGGCGCTGTCGACGATCTCGATGGCGGGCAATGCGAATTCGATGGCACGGAGGAAACGCCCCCAGGTCATTGCCTCGTCATCAAGATCGCGGCCAATGACGAAGGCGACCTCCCCTTCCGCCTTCGGCTGGATCAGTGAGCCCGAGGGAATGGCCGCGCCGGACAGGAACTCCATGTCCGCGAACAACACGCCGAAATCCGGCTGGTCGACGCCGAGTTGCGCCTGCACGGCCTTCGATGTCAGGCCGATCTTCTTGCCGCTGATGACGCGGCCTTCGCGCAGCGCGCGTCCCGTGTTGGCGGCGGCAACGGCATAGGCCGCCTCGAGTCCGTCGATGCCGAAGGTCTCCGAGACCCTGGCGATGGGGCTGCGCTCGCGGCGGGCCTGGTACAGAGCCTCGGCCGCCTGCTGGATGGGGGTATCTTTCATCGTCGTCTACCTCGTGATGCTTGTTGTCTGGTCATTGCCTGCTTGTCCGCCAGCCTAGGCGGCGGCCCGGGCTGCGCGATATCTCGGCAGCAACTGCAGGATCTGCTCAGCTTCTCCCGCCAGGCAGGCGGCATAGCTGTCAGCCAGCGCCGTAACCACGTCCTCGACCGAGCCGACCGCATCGATCGCGCCGACACCATGGCCTGCCGACCACACGTCCCGCCATGCCTTCGGCGCCGAGGCAATGTCGCCGGAGAAATCGATCTTCTTCTCCTCCTTGAGCTTGTCGGGGGTGAATCCCGCCGCCGCAACCGTCGGCTTGAGCCAGTTCGCCATCACGCCCGATACGGCGGTGGACTGCACCAGGTCCTCCATATTGCTGGCCACCAGCATGTCGCGGTAAGCGGGCGCCGCCATGCTCTCCCGCGTTGCGATCAGGCGGGTGCCGACCACCACGAAATCGGCGCCCAGCAACTGCGCGGCCCGTATCTGCGCACCGCTGGATATGGCGCCCGCCAACCCAACCGGGCCGTCCCAGAAGCGGCGCACTTCCGCCAGGAAGGCGAAGGGGTGATAGGTGCCGGTGTGGCCGCCGGCACCGCTGGTGACCAGCACCAGGCCATCGACTCCGGCGTCGATCGCCTTGCGGGCCAGTGCCGGCGAGATGACATCCGCCATCACCAGCCCGCCGTAGCCGTGCACGCGCTCGAGCACGCGCCGGGGGCTGCCCAGCGCCGTGGTCACGATGCCTGGGCGATACCGTTCCACCAGTGCCATTTCCGCCTCGAAGCGGTCATAGCTGCTGTGGACGATCATGTTCAGTGCCCAGGGCACTTGCGGGTGATGTGCGGCCTCGGCTGCGATCTGCGCCAGCGCCGCATCGAGCGCGGCCAGGTTGCGCGCGTTCGGGGCGGCGTAGGTGCCGACGATGCCGGCCTTGAGGCTGGCGGCCACCAGTTCCGGGCCAGAGACCAGGAACATGGGCGCGCCCATGACCGGCAGACGCGCGCGGGCGAAGACGTTGCGCACGGCAGCGTGCGAGGCGCAGGCTGATGTGTTGGGCGATGCGTTGGGGGCGTTCATCTTGTCTCGTTCTTGTCTCATGCTGATCGGCTAGCGCCGCCCTGGCCGCCCGCGGACTTCCCAGCCGCAGTCGCTTTGCAGGATGGCGGCCGTGGTTGCCGGGGAATTGGTGCGCGAGGCCAGCAGCACGTAGTGCCCGGTGTGGTCCTCCGGCTGGGCGATAAAGCCCAGCGGCATTGCGTTGGCCACGGCGTCCGAGAAGCCGGGAATCTCCGACAGTCGGGCCTCCTGCTTGCCAAGGGCCTCCGGGCCCTTCAACGGGGTCACCGTGCCGCCGGGTGCCACGCCGTTCACGCGGATGTCCGGCGCCAGTTCGTAAGCAAGCTGCCGGATCAGGCCCACGCAGGCGTGCTTGGAGGCCACGTAGACCGGGCCTCCGCCGCCGGCATAAAAACTGGCGTTCGACAGCGTGAAGATCATGCTGCCGCGGCTCTCACGCAGTGCGGGCGCGGCGGCATGAGCGGCCAGCAGGTAGCCCAGCACGTTGACGTCGAACACCTCGCGAAAGGTCGCGCTGACCACACCCGGCTCCAGCTTGCGCAGCGTGGCGAAGTGGTCCCATATGCCAGCGTTGCCAACCAGGGTGTCGAGCTTGCCGAAGGCCTTGACGGTGGCCTGCACCGCCTGCGCGTTGGCGTCTTCCGAGCGCACGTCGCCCACGGTGATCGCCACGCGGTCGCCAAACTCTGCGCGCATGGCGTCAGCGCTCTGCGCATTGCGCACCAGCACGCCGACGCCGGCTGCGCCCTCCGCCAGGAACCTGCGGGTGACCGCAAGGCCAATGCCTGAGTTGGCGCCGGTCACCAATGCCACATCGTTATCGAGCCAGCCCATGGTCAGAAGAAGGTATTGAGGTTCTTGGACATCAGCAGGGACTGCGTGATGACAATCTTGCGCCGGGCGATCCGGAAATCCCCGCCATGAGCGCGCAGCACGTCCTCGCGCCGGCCAAGCAACAGATCGTTGTCCGCCTCGCCCCGGCTGCGGTAGTTGACGAAGACCGAATGCACGATGAACTCGTCATCGGCCGCACCCGCGTACGCTTCGATATTGCTGATGACGTGCACATGGCGGGTCGGCGGATCCTCGGCCCATGCGGAGGGTTGCTTGAAGCGGGCCACGCGGCGTTCCAGGTCGAAGTGGTTGTCGTCGAAATACGCGCCACGCCCCACCCCGTAGGCACCCAGCTTGTCCGCGCGGCGGCGGTTCTCGATGGCCGGCATCCAGTAGTGGATGTCGTCCGTCATCAGCGCCAGCCAGTCGCTCCATGCCTCGCTGTCGAGCAGGCGCGCCTCGCGATAGAGGAACTGCTGCACCCGATGCGCAGTGGCAAGGTCCACCGCCTGCAGCGCCAGGGCCTGCGGCAATTGTTGAGGGAGCGCGCTCATGCGACCTCCTTCAGGCTGTCGTTGACGAACGCGCTCTCAGGCAAGCTTGGCTTGTCGCGCACCGGGACTTCATCCCAGGCGCGCGCCTGCATCAGGTCCAGCCAGCGCTGGTAGAACGCGCGGTGGTTGGCTTCGTTCACCTGGTTGCGATAGACATTGCCAGGCAGCTCGCTGCCCTCCAGCCGGGAGTCGAGGCCCAGGCCCATGTACAGGTCTTGCTGGCGCGTGACGAAGCCGGCATTGGTGCGGGTGGAGAACTCGAAATTCTCGCCATCGTCCATCTCGAACACGCCGGAGGGCGAGAACGTCAGCATGGTGCCCTTCAGCCAGCGATCCTTGATGTCCTGCGGCGCGCTCTTGTTGACAATGGTCCAGGTGTGCAGCTCGATCTTGCCCGGGCCGCGCGGATGCCAGACGCGGAAGGTGTTCTGCCCCGGCAGGAAGGAAAGGTTCGGGAAGACGCTGACCGAGGAAATCGAGCCGATCATCTTCGAGCGGAACTCGCCAAGCCGCTCGGCCACCTTGGGCTGGATCCCGTACAGGTATTTCCGGATCTCCTTGTCTCCCAGGGTCGCGGCATTGCCGACGACGTCCAGGTTGAATTCCCAGCCGTGCCCGTTGACATTGACATGGTACGAATCCGGATCCTTGAAGACCTCGGCCACCGGGCCGCCAAGCATGGCGCGCGCGGCGGAGTCATGGGTCCACAGCGCGTGGTAGATATCACCGATGAAGTTCTCGACCGGGACTTTCCAGTTGCAGTTGATCACCGACTTGACGCAGCTGCCGACAAACTCCGTGCCCTCGCCGTCCATGTCCAGCATGACGTCGAGGTAATAGCGGAAGTCGCCCAGGAAGTCCTCCAGCGAGGGCGCATCCGGATCCATGTTGCCGAACACCAGCCCCTTGTAGCTCGCTACCTTGGCAACCGGGTGCAAGCCGTGTTCCGAGCGGTCCATGCCGCTGGCCTCGAACAGCTCCTGCCCCGCCATGCCACGCAAGGCGCCATCGATGCCAAAGCTCCAGCCATGGTAGTTGCAGACAAAGCTGCGCGCGTTGCCCGCGTCGGTGAAGTTCAGCTTGTTGCCGCGATGCGGGCAGGTGTTCAGGAAGGCACGGATGGAAGCGTCCTTTTGCCGCACCACGATCACGTTGTCTTCCGCCATATACGTGGTGACGTAGTCGCCCGCCTTGGGAATCTGCGATTCATGCGCGAGAAAGAGCCAGCTGCGCGCGAAGATCTTTTCCAGTTCCTGCTCGTAGATGCGCTGGTCCCAGTAGACGCGGCGCGACAGCCTGCCAGCGTTCAGGTCCAACAGGCGATCCAGGTCGCGCAGGGGCGCGCTGGCGGGATCCTTGCGCAAGCGTTCGCAGTTGCCGCTGCAGTCGTGTGTCATGTTCACTCTCTCAATGGCTTCAGATAGCCGACGACGCCGCTTCGGACTCTTCGTCGAGATCGGCGTAGATCTGGTCAGCCTCGACGATGACCTTGTAAGTGCGCAGGTCGACGGTGCACGGGAACCCGACGGCCTGTCCGGTCGGGATATGGAACTGGCCGTCGTGGACCGGGCAGGCGATCAGGTCGCCATCGACGATCTCGCCTTCGGACAGGGATGCCGTGGCATGCGTGCAAACATCGCTGGTGGCGAAGTACTCGCCGTCGATGTTGTAGACAGCCAGCGGGCAGCCCGATGTCTCGACCTTGCACACCTGGCCCGGCGCCAGCGCTTCACGCTGGATCAGGAAAACTTTATTGCTCATCGCTGTCATTCCTTCTTGCCCGGCGCAAGCGCCGGATATTGCGTCACTGCAGGTGCAGCTGGACAAATCCCAGGCCGGTCACCCATTCCGGGACGGCTTCGTAGGCGATGGTCTCGCCGCGCGCGCCTTCCAGCGCGCCCATGGCGCAGGCCCAGTTCCGAATCTCCATGCCGCCGTTGCCACCGTTGGCGAGGATGTACTCGTCGCTGAGCGCAGCAAGCGCCTGCAGATCGTTGCGTTCGGCATAAGCCAGGATCTCGCGATCGAAAGCCTCGTTGACCCGCCCCATCTCCGCCGTGCCGACCCAGTGGCTGATGCCGCCGCTGCCGATCACCACAACCCGTTCATCCTCCGGATAAGCGCTGACCGCATCGCGGATCTGGTGGCCGACCTGGATGGCGCGCGCCATCCGGATATAAGGGTCGACGCCGGCGGCGAGGTACACCGGGATGGTGCCCACGGCGTGGCCCGCTTCCCGCATCGGCTGCACCATCAGCTGGTTTGGAATGCCGATGGCGTGGTCCACCGTCAGCGCGCGCGCCACCGCCCAGTCGAACCCGTTCGCGTGGCCTTCGGCAGCGATATGCGCCGCCAGCGCTTCGCTGTTCGGTATCACGCCACGCTTGAGGCCCGGCATGGCGTCGAGCGGGCCATCGACATCGCCCGTGCCGATCAGGTAGCTGGGCAGGCAACCCGTGCCAAACAGCATGTAGTGGTCCGCGCCCACGATCACCACGCTGGTGGGCGCCAGCCCGGCCAGCCGCGCCGCGCAAGTCTTGAAGGCGTTCCACATGCGCTCGCGCACCGCGGGTGCCGGCGCCTCGGGCGCGACGAACATCACCGGGTCATGGGGCACCAGGAAGCCACCTACGATCTTTCCCATCTTTGTTCCTGTTCCTGTTCCTAGCGCTTCAAGGCGGCGCTGTGCAACGTCTCGGCCGAGCCGACCGGGCGCAGCTTCTTCATGTAGGCGCGCATGTCGCGCTCCGGGGACAGTTCCTGCCAGAAGCCCATGGTCAGCATCGGGTTGACACCCGCTTGCTGCAGGCCAAGCACATCGAACTGCATCAACATGGCCCGCTGGGCCTCGCTGAGGGCAAAGCGCCGCAGGTAGGCATCGGCATCGTCGCGAAAGCGCTGCTTGGCCGAGCGATCCACCGTGAGCTGGTGCAGGACCTTTTCGAGGACATTGCGGCTCATGGTCTTATGCGCAGAAGTTGCCGGCCAGGCTCAGGAAATCGGCGCGCCGCTCGGTCTGGACCCAGTGCCCGCATTGCCCGAACAGGTGCAGGTCCGCCTGCGGGATCGTGCTTGCCAGCAACTGGCCGCATGCCGGCGGCACCACGCGGTCTTCGCGTCCGTGCAGCACCAGCGTAGGCGCCTCGATCTTGGCGATGGCAGCTGGCGGGAAGCCCTTGACGAGGGTCGGGCCTTGCGCATTCGGCTTGGGCAGCAGCTTGCGCAACGCGTCCTGCGCGCCGGGACGGGCGCTGGCCTCGTAGCGGGACTGCACCATCTCCGGGGTGATGAACGACTGGTCGAAAGGGAACAGGCGCATTGTCTTTTCCATGTTCTCCGGCGACGGCTCGTACTCCCATGCCGAGCGCAGGCCCGGCGTCTGCTCGAACTCCCCTGCCGGCGTGCCCAGCAGCACCAGGCGCTCGACGCGCTTCGGATCGAACACGGCCAGGCCCACGGAGAGCGCGCCGCCAAAGGAGTTGCCGACAAACGAAGCCTTCTCGATATCCAGTGCGTCCATGATGCCGACCAGATGCCGCACCCACAGCTTGATGTCGTACTTCGTGCCTTCCTTGAATTCGGTAAAGCCGAAGCCGGCGATGTCCGGAACGATGACGCGGAAGGTCTTGGCAAGTTCGCCCATTACGCCCTTCCAGTTCGACCAGCCGGACACGCCCGGCCCCGAGCCATGCAGCAGGAACAGCGGCTTGCCCGTGCCCTGGTCAAAGTAGTTGGTTTGGTGTTCCGCGGCGGTCAAGGTCAAGCCGACGCCTTCATGCTGACTCATCTCAATTTCTCCATACACATACGTATGTGTATGGTAGGAAGTGAAATGGATCCGGTCAAGCGAGTATTCCGGCGAATTCATCGGTGTTTACCCCCGGAGATGCCGAGAACCTTACCGTACATAACTGCATTGAAGGAGGGAAGTACAATCCTCACCATATTTATTGGAGGCACTATGCCAAAAGGCACGGGGACAAGTTCCGCAGCCCCTCGCAACCAACTTACGCCGGAAGACTGGATCATGGCTGCCCGCAATCTGCTGGTCAGCCGCAGCGTAGACGCAGTGCGCGTCGAAGTGCTGGCCAAGGAACTGGAAGTCACGCGCGGCAGCTTTTACTGGCACTTCAAGGATCGTGAAGACCTGCTGCAGCGCATGCTGACCGCATGGCGCGATGAGGCCACCGAGCAGATCATCTACCGCTTCGAGCGCCGCGGGCTGCCGCCCCGGGAGCTGGTCCGGGATCTGCTCGCGTTGCCGTTCCGGGGTACCGCCGCGCAGGAAGCGGCGTCAACGGAGCTTGCCATCCGCGCCTGGGCCCGCCGGGAAGAGCGGGTACGCCAGGTGCTCGACGAGGTGGATGCCAAGCGCCTGTCCTATATCTCGCAGTGCTTCAGCGCACTCGGGTTCGACATCCCCGAGGCGCGCGCCAGGGCGTTCGCACTATACAGTTATGAATTGTCGGAGTCCCTCCTTTCCCACCAGGGTACCGCGGCGCAGAAGGAAGAGCGCAGGGCCTGCATCGAGCGCCTGCTGCTAGCGCCTTGAATCGCAAAAAGGGGCACAACTGTGCCCCTGTCCGCGACCCTTTGCTGCCCCGGGTTGCTGCCGCATACTTGCCGCCGTGCGGCACTACCTGCCGTCAAACCAGCCCGTAGCGCTGCAACGTATCCCCCAGCCCGAGCAGCTCGACCATCGTCTTGCCCTTCTCCAGCTCTTCGCGGATCTTCGCTTCCTTCAGCTCCCGGTCGGCGCTCCTGGCAATCACGCTGTCTACCTCGTTTGCATCGACCACCACCAGGCCGTCGCGGTCGCCCACGATGATGTCGCCGGGATTCACCAGCACGTCGCCAAGGCTCACCGGCACGTTCACGCGGCCTGGCTGATGCTTGTTGGTGCCTTTGATCGACAGCCCCCGGCAGAAAACCGGGAAGCCCATCTCGATGATGGCGTTGCCGTCGCGTACCGAACCGTTGACCACAAGCCCGGCCAGGCCGAGCTTCTGCGCGGCGAGCGTCAGCAGGTCGCCCCATGGGCCGGCTTCGAGAAAGCCCTTGGCATCGACCACCAGCACGTCGCCCGGCCTGGTCTTGGTCAGCGCGTAGTGAATCATCAGGTTGTCGCTGGGACGCAGGTCCACCGTCACAGCCGGCCCGGCCATGCGCAAGGTGGGGTCCAGCGGCTTGAGGCCAACGTCGAGCGCGCCCTTCTGCCCTTGCGCCTCGTGAATCGTGGCCGCGCCGAGCGCCTTCAGGCGCGTGATCTGTTCCGGGGAGATGGTCATGGCTTTCCTTTCGTTTCCTTTGGTGTCTTGAAGTAGAGGGGCTCTTGCGGCCGCCTGCTTGCCCGCTCGCGCCTGCAGCGCGCTTGCGATCTCCGAATAATACAAAAAAAGTACAATAAGATGCAAGGAAAGGATTGGACAAAGAAAATACAGCCAAAAAAAGCAGAATCCCCTCCGCGCGCAGCAAGGATGGATACAAATTGAATACATAAAGCAACAAAAGGTGCGTCAACCGCCTCACCAAAACGACGGCCATTCCTGCCCGCCTCCTCCAAGGGCGTTTTCCGGCGCCGACATGCGGTCTGATACGATTGCCGCCGCGCATGGTGTGCACGCTTGCGCGCAAATTGCATCCCCGTCGCGCCGAGGACATCGCGCGCCGCCCGGTATGGGCACGCCCCGGAAAGAACAAAGCCAGCTATGAAAAAAGGAAGCGAACAGACCTACGAGCAGCTGAAAAAGCGCATCGTGGCAGGTCACTACACGGCGGGCACACAGCTGAAGGAAGAACACATCGCCGAGGAAATGGGCGTCAGCAGGACGCCCGTGCGGGCCGCGCTCAAGCGCCTGATCGACGACGGGCTGGCCGTGGCGCAGACCGGCCGCGGCGTGTTTGTCGCGGGCTGGACGCGCTGGGACATCGAGGAGATGTTCAGCCTGCGCTCGCTGCTGGAGCCGTACGCGGCCAGGCTTGCCGCCGAGCGCGCGGATGCGCAGACCATCGCCGCGCTCAAGGCTTGCAACGCGCGCATGGCGGCCGTGATCGAAGCCGGCGCCAAAGGGGATGACGCCATTGCGGAAATACAGGCGGCGAACAGCACCTTCCACCGCCTGCTGCTGGAAGCATCCGGCTCCAACCGGCTGAAGTCCATGCTGGAGACGATGATCGACATGCCGGTCATCGTCCGCTCGTTCTTCCTCTATGAACTCGATGACCTCAGGCGCAGCCTGCATCATCACCAGGACATCGTGCTGGCGATGGAGCTGCACAACGGCGAGCTGGCCGCGCAGCTTATGTCGGTCCACCTCCATATCTCCAACCAGCGCTTCATGAGCCGCCGCCTGGACTCGGCGCCGGCGGGGTTGCAGCACGATGCCGACGCCGGGGACGAAGCCACCGACAAAACAAATTGAGTACAAATCCAGCGCGACCCCACGAAGAAAGTCGCGAGACGGGCCGATAATTTAGAGGTATACCCGCAGGTTAGTCATTTCAGATTGTTGCGACTGTTTTTTTTATGTACTCTTGGCCGAAATCAGCCAGGAGATAGTCTTGAACATCGCAATCATTGGCCTGGGGGAAGTCGGCCGTTGCTACGCCACCGCCCTGGCAAGCCTGCCGGGCGTGCAGCTCCACCTCTGCGACACCCACCTCTCGCCCGCGGGGAAGGAACTCGCCACCGCCTGGGGGCTTCCTGTCCATGCGGAAACCGGCCCCTGGCTCGCCTCGGCCGACTGGGTCTTGTCCTGCGTATTCGGATCGGCTGCGCTGGCCGTGGCGGGCAACTGCCATGCGCACATGAAAGCAGGCGCAAGCTACGCGGACCTGACGACCGCCAGCCCCGAGGACAAACGCGAGGCCGCCGCCGCGGCATCCGCAGCCGGGCTCGCGTATGTCGACGTGGCCGTGATGGGCGCCATCTCGCTGTCGCTGCATCGCACCCCGCTGCTGTGCGCCGGCGCATCCGCCGCCGAATTCTGCAAGCTGGTCAACGCGGCCGGCGGCAAGGCCGAAGCCGTGGAAGGCGGCGTGGCCGGTGATGCGATCTCGCTGAAGATCCTGCGCAGCGTCTTCACCAAGGGCATGGAAGCCCTGTCCGTGGAGCTGCTGATGGCCGCCGAGAAGCAAGGCGTGCGCGACAAGCTCTATGGCGTGCTGCGCGACATCGATGAAGCACCGCTGGCCGGCTTTATCGACATGCTGGTCCGCACCCACACCATCCATGCCAAGCGCCGCACGCACGAGGTGCTGGAAGCGCAAAAGGAACTTGCACGCGCCGGGCTTCCCTCACTGGTCCTGCCCGGTGTCGAAGCGCGCTTCAAGGCCACGGCCGCGGCGCTGGATGCGCATCCCATCCAGGACAACCCCACGATCCAGGACGCGCTTGGCTGGCTGCTGTCCAACCAGCCATAGCCAGCCTCCTCGCTTCGCCCGAATCCGCTTTCAAAATAAAAAGGAGACACCATGCACAAACTCGCCCATGCATTGCTGGCGGCAGCCATTGTTTTGCCCGCCATCGCGGCCACGCCCGCGCTGGCCTCGGACACCTATCCCGGCAAGCCGATCCGGATGATCGTGGGCTTCCCGCCCGGGGGCTCGGCCGACATCAACGCGCGCATCGTCGCGCAGGGCCTCGGCAAGCAGCTGTCCACGTCCGTCGTGCCGGACAACAAGCCCGGCGCCGGCGGCAACATCGCGGCAACGGAGGCCAAGCGCGCCACGGCCGATGGCTACACCATCTTCTACAGCACCTCCGCCGTGGTGCTGGCCCCGGCGCTGTACCAGAACGTGCAATTCGATACGTTCGCGGATTTCGTGCCGGTCTCGCTCACCGCCATCGTGCCGCTGGTCCTGGTCACCACGCCAGGCCTGCCGGTGAAGAACGTGCATGAACTGGTGGCCTACGCCAAGGCAAACCCCGGCAAGCTGAACTACGCGTCATCCGGTGCCGGTGCGTTGCTCCATCTCGGCGGCGCGCTCTTTGCCAAGGAAACCGGCATCCAGGTGACCCATGTCGCCTACAAGGGCAGCGCGCCGGCGATCACCGACCTGATCGCGGGCTCGACGCAGTTCATGTTCCTGCCGCTGAGCGACGCCCAGCCGCTGATCAAGGGCGGCAAGCTGAAAGCCCTGGCCATCACCAGCGCCAAGCGCTCGACGCTGCTGCCGGAGATCCCGACGATCAAGGAAGCGAGCGGCATGAGCTCGCTGGAAATGGGCGCGTGGCAGGGCATCCTGGTGCCCAAAGGAACGCCGGAGCCCATCGTCAAGCAACTGCGGGAGGCGACCGACAGGACATTGAAAGATGAGGCGGTGCGCGCCAAGCTGATCGCCCAGGGATCCGACATTCTTGGCGGCACGCCCCAGCAATACACGGCCTACATGAAGAGCGAGGCCACGCGCTGGGGCCAGATCATCAAGGAGTCTGGCGCCAAGGTGGAATAGGCCTGCCCGGCGGGGATCCGGTCAGGGCAGACCGGCCTGCCGCAGATGCTCCCCGAGAAGCCGCGCGGCGATGGATAAGGGCACGCCCGAGCGCGTTGCCAGCAGAAGCCGCCGGCTGGCCCAATCGTCCGACAAGCCGACCATATGCAGCCCCAGCGCCTTGGCCTGGGCGCGGCACACGGCTTGTGGCAGGACGCCTACGCCAAGGTCGGCCGCAATCATCTGGCACATCGCGTCGAAGCTGCGGACCTGGATGCGAAGCCGAAGCGGCCGCCCGGCCTGCTCCGCCGCGCGCGAGGTCAGTTCCAGCAACGCACTGCCGCGATTGAGCCCGACCATGTCGTACTCCAGGCAGCTCGCAAAATCGACGCGCCGCTTGCGCGCAAGGGGATGGCGGCGCGAGCACAGCAGCACCAGCGTGTCGGTCTGGAAATCGCTGATGTCCAGGCCATCCGTGGGCGTGCCTTCCGAGAACACGCCGATATCCGCCAGGCCGTCCACCAGCGCGCGGGCGATATCGCCGCTGAGTTGTTCCTCGACTTCCACATGAACCCCCGCATGCTGCGCCAGGAAGGTGGCGAGCCTGGCGGGCAGGAACTCCGTCAGGGCGGACATATTGGCCCACAGCCGCACATGGCCCAGCAAGCCGCGTGAATGGTCCTGCAGCTCCGCGCTGAAGCGCTCGAAACCCTGGAACAGGCGCATGGCATGCTGCATGGCCATATGGCCCACGGGCGTGAGCGTCACCCCTTTGGACGTACGCTCCAGCAACTGGAAGCCCGTGGTTTCCTCGAAATCCGACAAGCGCCGGCTGGCCGCCGACAAGGCCAGGTGGCAGGCAGCCGCGCCTTGCGTGATGCTGCCGGTCTGCACGACCGCGCAGAACAAGCGCAGCGTCACGAAATCTACTCGGGCGGGATTGAGGGGCCAGGTCATTGGCGCATTCTAGCGCGGGTCCTTCGCGTTTTGCGAAGCCGGATTGTGGAGATCGCAATTCCGCCGACGGCGCCGCGCCCATAGAGTGGCGGGGACGGCCCGACCCGTGACGGCGGCACCACGGCTTGGCGAACACAACCAGGATCAAGCCGCCGGTGGCTGCCCGGCGCGTCATCCGCAACCCGCAAAAGGAGCGCAAGCATGCATCACGGCCAAGGCATCCGCCTGGAGTTCAATGAAGTGGCGACCCGCGACGGTTTCCAGATGGAGTGCGATTTCATCGAGACGGATGACAAGGTCGCCCTGCTCGATGCGCTGAGCGGGCTGGGCTTCGCCAAGATCGAAGTCACGTCGTTCACGTCGCCCAAGGCCATCCCGGCGCTCAAGGATGCCGAGGCGGTCATGCACCGTATCCGGCGCGCGCCCGGCGTGGTGTACACCGCGCTGGTGCCGAACGTGCGCGGCGCGCAGCGCGCGCTGGAGTCCGCCACCGAGGAGTTCAACCTCGTCATGTCGGTGAGCGCGACCCACAACCTGGCCAACCTGCGCATGACGCAAGAGCAATCGTTGGGCCAGTTGCAGGACGTGATCGCGCTCGGCATGCAACGCGGCGTGCGGGTGAACGTCTCGCTGTCCTGCGTATTCGGCTGCCCGATGGAAGGCGAGATCGCGGCGGAAGCTGTCCTTGGATGGGTCGCCCGCTTTGCCGGGCTGGGCGTGCACGGCATCACGCTGTGCGACACCACCGGCATGGCGTACCCCAACCAGGTGCAGGCCCTGTGCGAGGCCGTGCAGGCACGCTTTCCCAAGCTCGAATTCACCGCCCATTTCCACAACACGCGCGGCATGGGGCTGGTCAATGCGGTGGCTGCCGTGCAAGCCGGCATCCGCCGCTTCGACACGTCGCTTGGCGGCATCGGCGGCTGCCCCTACGCGCCCGGCGCCACCGGCAACGTCGCCACCGAGGACATGGTGCATCTGTTCGACTGCATGGGCTATGACACGGGCATGGACCTGCCCGGCTTGCTCGGCGCTGCCGCCACCCTGCGCCAGCTGCTCCGGCGCGATCTGCCCGCGCAGGTATCGCAGGCCGGCCCGCGCTTGACGCGGCACGCCCCGCCGGCGGATTTCGAGGACATCCGCCGGCGTGCGCTGGCGCGCTGAAGCCACGCCGGATATTGACGTCCCGCCCGGCCTGCAGCACCCGGCAACGCGCGTGCACTTCCTTGCCCTCAACACCACGACCACTACCGCGACCGCTGATGGTGGGTCGTGTGGTCGGAACATGAGAACCATCGAGAAGTTCATCGCGAGAGTCAAGGAGAACGCGCCTTGTCCGACGGTGTCATCGCTTGCCGGGGCGCGGTGAGATTCTCTTCTCCGTATGCAACTTGTCCTTATGGATCACGGGAACTTTAGTCGCGGATGCCATGGTGACCGGAGCCCCCGGAGGACAAGATAAGGAGTTGGCCGTTGCGACCAACTCCTTTCTCAAGGACTGAAGCGCCTTGATATGGGCATCGATTTGTCCGATCTTGGCGCTCAAGCGTTGCTCTATCTCGGCCCGGCCAAACCTGCCGCCAATCAATTGCGGGATGATTTCCCGAATCTCGGCAAGCGAGAACCCGAGCGTTTGCGCGCTACGGATGAATTGAATGTGCCGAACGGCCTGGGTGTCGTATGAACGATAGCCATTGCCCAGCCGAGCGGGCGGCGCCAACAGTCCCACCTTTTCGTAGTGACGCAGGGTATCTGTAGTCGTGCCAACTGCCTTCGCCAACTCGCTGATGTTCACCTGTGGCCCCCGTCAAACGCGACGTCCCTGATTTGTCTTGACCTTGGAGTCTACACCAAGGTTTAAGGTGCGCGTGGGATGCACTCCACAGGATCCCGGAACCATCGACAAAGGTGACGCCATGTTTCGTATGCTTGTTCTTCTACTGCTGTCTGCTATTGCCATGCCCGCTATCGCCGACAATGGCTCGGCACCAGGCAGCCCATCGACTTCGGGCCAACCCAAGGTAGCTTTTGCGATCATCAGAACCGCGGAGCTATCCGTTACCGAGGCCTTGGTCTACTCCGGCGGGAGCTTCACGCGCAAGGTGAGCAGTAACTTCTCCGCGTTCCTGGTGAAACACGGCACTGACACGCTGCTGTTCGACGCAGGGCTGGGCTCGAAGGTGGCCGATCAATATCGGCAAGATATGCCTTGGTGGCAAAGCCTGTTTTTCAAGTACGAGAATCCGGTGGCCCCGGTGATCGACCAGCTATTGCGCGCCGGCATGGAACCCGTTCAAACGATTATCCTGAGCCACAGTCACTGGGATCATGCCAGCGGCATTAGCGACTTCCCGAATGCCACGGTGCTGGTGCATCCCGCGGAGCTGTCGGTGATCAGGCGCCCTTCCGCTGGCGTCGGCGGCAGCTGGCCCTCGCAAGTCAGCGCGCAATCGATCAAATGGAAAAGCTTGGCATTCGAACCGGTGTCATACAAAGGGTTCGCGAACAGCCGGGATCTCTATGGAGACGGCACGGTCGTGCTCGTTCCTCTTCTCGGTCATACCCCCGGTTCGATCGGCATGTTCATCTCTGTCGACTCCGGTGCACAGTACTTCCTGGTGGGCGATGCAGTCTGGAATGCGAAGGCATTGAAGCTTGGCAGCCCGAAGTTCTGGGCAGCACGTTGGTTGGTGGATGGCGACATTGAACAAACCCAGGATGCCGTGGATCAGATTCGCGCGCTGGCGGGCAGGCATCCGGATATTGTCGTGGTTCCGGCGCACGATGGGCCGGTACAGACGTCACTGGGATACTTCCCAGCCTGGGTGGAATGAGGTGACGTTCAGGCCGGCGCCTTCCCCATTCCGGGCAGACTCTCCTGACGCCTGCATCAGGCGCTGCTGACCGACTCGATGGCCAACGCCAGCTTGGCCACCGCAGGCCCGATCTCCTCCTCGCTGACCCCGCCGTAGCCCAGCACCAGGCCGTTGCGCGAGCGCCGGGGATTGGCATAGTAGGACGACAGCGGGCGCGCCACGATCCCGTGGGCAAGCGCGGCGCGCGATACCCGGTGATCGTCCGCGCGGCGCAGCAGGACGGTCAGATGCAGCCCGGTATCGGTGCCGACGATATCGATCTCGCCGTCAAGCCGGCGCTGCAATTCGTGCGTCAGGAGGGCCTGGCGCTCGCCATAGATCTTGCGCATGCGCCGGATATGGGCGGCTGCCCCTACGCGCCCGGCGCCACCGGCAACGTCGCCACCGAGGACATGGTGCATCTGTTCGACGGCATGGGCTATGACACCGGCATGGACCTGCCCGGCTTGCTCGACGCTGCCGCCACGCTGCGCCAGCTCCTCAAGCACGACCTGCCCGCGCAGGTTTCGCAGGCCGGCCCGCGCCTGACGCGGCACGCCCCGCCGGCGGATTTCGAGGACATTCGCCGGCGTGCGCTGGCGCGCTGAAGCCACGCCGGATATTGACGCCCCGGCCGGCCTGCTGCATGATCCGCAAATGCACTTCCCGGCTCTCAATACCACGACCACTATCACTACCACGACCGCTGATGGCGGGTCGTGTGGTCGGACCATGAGCCAGGAATAGGCCGCTCAAGTCTTCACCCCAAGGCCCCGCCAGCGATGGACGGGGCCTTTTGGTTTCTCCGCCCGCGCCGGCATCACAGGAGAAACACCATGCCAAGCAGTGCAAGCCCCGGGCGCTCCGCCCTCTTGATCATCGACATGCAGGTCGGCATGCTCAACGGCCCAGAGGCGCCCTATGAAGGGCAGCGCGTCCTCGCCACCGTCAACACGCTCATCGCTAGAGCCCGCGAAGCGGGCGCGCCCGTCTTTGCCGTGCGCCACACCGGCCCGCTGGGATCTCTGCTGGAGCCCGGCAGCGCGCTGTCGCAATTGCTTCCCGAGCTTGCGGTAGATGCGGTGGTGGACACGGTGTTCGATAAAGCCCGGCCCAACTGCTTTGCCGGAACCGGGCTGGCAGGCTGGCTGGCGGATGCCGGCATTGCCGAACTGGTCATTGTCGGCATGAAGACGGAGTACTGCGTCGACACGACTTGCCGTGCCGCCGCGGAGCTGGGCTTCAGGCCGGTGCTGGTCGCGGACGGACATACCAGCATGGACACGCCGGTGCTGCCGGCACAAGCCATCATTGCGCATCACAACCGGACGTTGAGCGGGCCGTTCGTGAAACTGGTGAGCGCGGCGGACTGCCGGTTCGCACAACAATCAACACAACAATAGACACAGCGATCAACGCCGCGTCGCTAGCCTCGCAATGCGTTCGTTCGGTGTTCGTGGATGGCGACAAGGTCGTCGAGCGCTGTCCGAGGCGGCCCGCAGCGTCTTGACCCGGCACCCGCATCACGCCCCGCCAACCGACTCGATGGCCACCGCCAGCCGGGCCACCGCCGGGGCGATCTCCTCCTCGCTGACCCCGCCGTAGCCCAGCACCAGGCCGTTCTGCGCGCGCCGGGGATCCGCGTAGTAGGACGACAGCGGGCGCGCCACGATCCCGTGAGCAAGCGCGGCGCGCGATACCCGGTGATCGTCCGCGCCGCGCAGCAGGACGGTCAGATGCAGCCCGGTATCGTTGCCGACGATATCGATCTCGCCGTCAAGCCGGCGCTGCAATTCGTGCGTCAGGAGGGCCTGGCGCTCGCCATAGATCTTGCGCATGCGCCGGATATGGGCGGCGTAGTGCCCGTCCGCGATAAACAGCGCCAGCGCGGTCTGGATCTGCAGTTGCCCGCCGCGATACAACTCGGAGTGCGCTACGGCGAAGGCATCCACCAGTGACGGCGGCAGGATCAGGAAGCCGAGCCGCAGGCCGGGGTACAGCACCTTGGAAAAGCTGCCCACGTAGATGGTGTTGCGATGGGGATCGAGGCCCTGCAGCGACGGCTGGGGCGCGCCGTGGTAGCGGAACTCGCTGTCGTAGTCGTCCTCGATGATCCAGGCGCCGTAGCGATGCGCCAGCTCCGTGAGCAAACGTCGGCGTGCCAGGCTCATTACCACGCCGCTGGGGTACTGGTGCGACGGGGTGACGAAGATGAGCTTGGGCGCGGTCTGCGGCGCAACGGGGGGCTGCATGCCCTGCGCGTCGACCGGCACCGCCTCGACCTTCAGGCCTGCGGCGCGAAACACGCTGCGCGCGCCCCAGTAGCCCGGGTCTTCCACCCACACCACATCGCCCGGATCGGCGAGCAAGCGGGCGCACAGATCGATGGCCTGGTGGCTGCCCTGCGTCACCACGATCTGCTCGGGCGAGCAGTCGACGCCGCGTGCGAGCGCCAGGTATTGCGCCAGCGCGCGCTTGAGCGGCGGACAGCCATGCCGCGTGCCATAGCCCAGTTGTTCCTGGCAGGCGGTTTTCCAGACCTGGGTGATCAGGCGCTGCCATGTCGCGCGCGGAAACTGCCTGACATCCGGAATGCCCAGCACGAACGAGCCCACCTGCCGGTCCGATGCGCCGGCGCCATCGAGCAGCTCGCGGGCTCTTGCGGACAGGCGCGATGCCTCGCGCGGCGGCGCGATCTCACTCGCCTGGCTCAAGTCGAACACGCGCTCGCGCAGCGCGGGATCGGGCGGTGCCTTGCCGACGTAGGTGCCACTGCCGCCCTGTGTCAGCGTATAGCCCTCTTCGGTGAGGCGCTCATACGCATACAGGACCGTGTTGCGGGCGATGCTCAGGCCTTTGGCAACCTCGCGGGTCGGCGGCAGGCGCGTACCGGCCGACAACTGGCCAGCAAGGATCGCACCGCGGATGTCGTCGAACAACTGCCGGTTCAAGGGGAGGCCCGATCGGTCGGGTTGCGCCCAGTGACTGCGCCCGAGAAGCCAGTCGATCAGTGGCGTCTCTTTCAAAGTCTTCGCTCCCTCTGCTCGTTGAGCCCCGACTCTTGGCTACTGACATCATGATGCGTTCGGCTCTTTGTAACATACGCTACAAAAAAACCTAATGGCTGAGCCGGGTGCTTCACTGACAAACAATACACGCCGCGTCCGTCGGGAGAAACCGAGGGTTTCTACGCGGTTTTTGCCGAGCGACCCAAATGATATTCTCCGATTTGTTTCACGTTATGTAATGTTCATTACGTCATACTGCCGCACCGCATAGTGACCGGGCAGTCCCTTTTCGGAGAGCGGCTTGGCCAGGTTATCAATCAGGGAAATGCTGGCAGACCAGGCCGCCGGCTTCACCACGTCAGAGCTGAAGGTAGTGGAAACGCTGCTCGCCAGCTACCCAAGTGCCGCGCTGACCTCCATCTCGAACCTCGCGGGGCAAGCCGGGGTCAGCGATCCGACGGTGTACCGGCTGGTCGTGAAGCTGGGATTCGACGGTTACCCGTCATTTCAGCGAGCACTCCTGGCGGAGGTTGACGAGGCAATGAATTCGCCGCTCTCCCGGCTCGGCGCGCTGGGCGACACAGCACTCGGAGAAGACTTCCAGAAGGGTTCGCTGGCAAGCCTGGCGATGTCGGTCGAGCGCGTGGCGCAGCACGCTTCGCCGGAGGACTTCAACACCGCCGTCGAGTTGCTTGGCAATGCGCGGTCCGCCGTGTTCTGCACCGGCGGACGATCGAGCTTGTTCCTGGCCTCGCGGCTCGCGTCGCACCTGACGCATATCCGGCCCAAGGTCCGTCTCGTCGAGCCTGCCCTGGAGCGGGCGAACGAGGTACTGGTCGACATCGGGCCTAACGATGCGCTGGTCGTTTTCGACTACCGCCGCTATCAGAAAAGCGTCATCGACTTTGCCGCCGCGGCGCATCGCCAGGGCGCCAGAATCATCCTGTTTACCGACGAGTGGAAGTCGCCGATTGCCGGCTTCGCCACAGCCACGCTAAGCAGCTTTGTGCAGACCGGCTCGCCGTTCGATACCAAGGTACCCGCGCTGGCGCAATGCGAGACCTTGATTGCCGCCCTCATTGCCCGCTTCCCGGAGGAGGCAAGGCGCCGGCTCGAAGCCATCGAGGCCGTACGCAGCTCTGCCACCCCCGAGGGGGCAAGCATCGATTTCTAGAATGCCTTTCCTTTCAGGAGAATAATGAAATGACCACTCAGCAGTTTTCATTGATACGCCGGGGCAGCCCGCTGGCGTTGGCGCTCGCCCTGCTAAGCGCATGCTCGACGCAGACCGGGGTGTCCTCGACACCGCCGGCCACAACCGCTCCCACGTCAACTGCCCTGCCCGCGGCACCGGAAGTCTCGTCCGGCTACCGGCCGGGCATGACGACCACTTACGCCGACAAGCACATGGCCGCGGCCGCCAATCCCCTGGCCACCGAAGCCGGCCGCAAGATCCTGCGCGCGGGCGGCACGGCCATCGATGCGGCCGTTGCCATGCAGGCTGTGCTGACGCTGGTCGAGCCGCAAGCCACCGGCATCGGCGGCGGCGCCTTCATCATGTACTGGGACGGCAAGCGCGTGCAGGCTTATGACGGCCGCGAGACCGCGCCCGCCGGCGCCGGCGAGAACCTCTTCATGCGCCCCGACGGCAAACCCATGAGCTTCAGCGAAGGGCAGATCGGCGGGCGCTCGGTGGGCACCCCCGGCGTGCTGCGCGCGCTGGAACTGGCGCACCGCCAGCATGGCAAGCTGCCCTGGGCCAAGCTGTTCGAGCCGGCCATCGCGCTGGCAGAGCAGGGGTTCCCGATCTCGCCGCGCCTTTATACGCAGATCGCCGCCGACAAGTTCCTCCCGGCCTCGCCCGAGATGGCAGCCTACTTCCTGACGCCGGACGGCAAGCCCAGGCCGGTCGGCACCATGCTGAAGAATCCGGCGCTGGCCAACACGCTGCGCGAGATCGCGCAGCGCGGGCCAAACGTGCTCTATACCGGCCCGATTGCCAGCGAGATCGTCAAGCAGGTCAACGGCAGCGCCAACCCGGGCTCGCTCTCGCTGGCTGACCTGAAGGACTACCGCGCCAAGGAGCGCGCGCCCATTTGCAGCGACTACAAGCGCTGGAAGATCTGCGGCATGCCGCCGCCTTCGTCAGGCGGCATCGCGATCGCGCAGATGCTCGGCGCCTTGCAGGCGCTGGAGGCCAGGAACCCGAAATACGCGCTCGCCGCGCTCAAGCCGAAACAGGTCGCAACGCCTGCCGGTGTCGAGCCGGGCATCGACGCCGTGCACGCCATTTCCGAGGCCGGGCGCCTGGCCTATGCGGACCGCGGCCTCTATGTGGCGGACTCGGATTTCGTGCCAGTCAATGTGGCGGGGCTGCTGAGCCGTGACTACCTGGCAAGCCGCGCTAGCCTGATCGGCGAGGAAAGCATGGACAAGGCGGAGGCCGGCGTGCCACCCGGAGTCACCGTCGCGCTGGCGCCGGACCGCTCGCCACCGCGCGTGTCCACCTCGCAGATCGTCGCGGTGGATGACACCGGCGGCGCGATTTCCATGACCACCACCGTCGAGAGCTATTTCGGCTCGCACCTGATGGTGCGCGGCTTCGTGCTGAACAACCAGCTCACCGACTTCTCCTTCGTGCCGAGCGAGAACGGCAAGCCCGTCGCCAACCGCGTGCAGCCCGGCAAGCGCCCGCGCTCGTCGATGGCGCCCACGCTGGTGTTCGAGCGCGACAGCGGCAAGCTGGTCGCAACCGTGGGTTCGCCCGGCGGCTCGCAGATCATCGAGTACGTGTCCAAGACGCTGGTGGGCCTGCTGGACTGGAACATGGACGTGCAGGCGGCCATCAACATGCCCAACTTCGGCAGCCGCAACGGGCCAACGGAACTGGAAGCCGGCCTGGTCAGCCCGGCCCTGGTGCAAGGCCTGAAAGACCGTGGGCATGAGGTCGCGCAGATCGAGATGACCAGCGGCACGCAGGCCATCATGCGCCGCCAGCGCCCCGATGGCACGTGGGCCTGGGCCGGCGGCGCCGACCCGCGCCGCGAGGGAGTGGCATTGGGAGATTGAGCGCGGTTGCGCAATGGCGCGGGTGCTAGTGCTATCGGCACGTTCGAAGCGCCGGGACTGCGTTGCCGTGCTCCCCTCCCCCGCCTGCGGGAGAGCGGTTGGGGGAGAGGGCGGGCGCCCATTACGCCTGCGTGCTGGAAAACACCACGGGCTTCGCTTCTAGTGGCTCCTAGCTAAGCCACCCCTCTCCCCGGCCCTCTCCCCCTGAGGGGCGAGGGAGAGACAGCCGTCGTCATGGCGCGCGGCTTTGGCCCGCTCCGCGGCTTCGGCTGGTGCTTCAGGTTTGTCAGCAGCCTTCTTCGTTGCGACCTGCGAGCCGTTACTCGTAGGAGAAGAAGCTGCCGAGCTTGTCCATGCGTTCGAGCGCCATGCCCGCGCCCCGCACCACGCAGGTCAGCGGGTCATCGGCCACCAGGACCGGCAAGCCGGTTTCCTCGGCCAGCAGGCGATCCAGGTCGCTCAGCAGCGCGCCGCCACCGGTGAGCATCATGCCGCGCTCGGCAATATCGGCGCCAAGTTCCGGCGGGGTCTGCTCCAGCGCGATCTTGACCGCCGACACGATCTGATTGAGTGGCTCGGTCAGCGCTTCCAGGATTTCGTTGGACGACACCGTGAACGCGCGCGGGATGCCTTCGGACAGGTTGCGGCCCTTGACTTCCATTTCGCGGACTTCGGAGCCCGGGAACGCCGAGCCGATGGTCTTCTTGATGGCCTCGGCGGTCTGCTCGCCAATCAACATGCCGTAGTTGCGCCGGATGTAGTTGACGATGGCCTCGTCGAACCTGTCCCCGCCCACGCGGATGGAACCCTTGTAGACCATGCCGCCCAGCGAGATCACGCCGACCTCGGTGGTGCCGCCGCCGACATCCACCACCATCGAGCCGGACGGCTCCGACACCGGCAGCCCCGCGCCGAGCGCGGCCGCCATGGGCTCCTCGATCAGGTAGACCTGGCTGGCGCCGGCGGCCAGCGCGGATTCGCGGATGGCGCGGCGCTCGACCTGGGTCGAGCCGCACGGCACGCAGATGATCATGCGGGGTGACGGCCGCAGCAGCTTGGTGTCGTGCACCATCTTGATGAACTGCTTGAGCATCTGCTCGGTGACCCGGAAGTCGGCGATCACGCCATCTTTCATCGGGCGGATGGCCTCGATGTTTCCAGGCACCTTGCCCAGCATCTGCTTGGCTTCCTTGCCCACCGCCTCGATGGTCTTCCTGGGATTGGGGCCGCCCTGCTGGCGAATCGCGACCACCGAGGGCTCATCGAGGACGATGCCCTTGTCGCGCATGTAGATCAGGGTGTTGGCGGTGCCGAGGTCGATCGCGAGATCGTTGGAGAAGTAGCTACGGAGAAATCCAAACATCAGGAAACTTTCATCTGGTGGTTCGCAAGCATGCGAACCGGCGGGCGCCAGTTCTGGCGACAAGCAGGCTATGAATTGCGGCGCATGCAGGAAGCCTTCATGCGCCGCGCGTCGAGCGGAGCGGCCTTCGGCGGTGGCCGGCGCTCCGTCACTTTGTATGGGCGGCAAAACCCGGTGGTGGCCACATCCGTGCGGCCTGGCGGCGAACCCGGCCACCAGGCAACCAGGCAACCGCTGAACAGGCCGTATCGTTGAAACCGCGCCGGGATCACAAAAAAATCCTGACGAGACGCAACCGGAACATCCTTGGCTCGGGGAGTGGCGTGCGCCGTACTTGCGCTACGCCAGCGCGTGAGCCAGATGCTAACCGGAGGCTAACCGGGAACGAATGATACCTTGCGCAAAGGTCTTCCTGCTCAAAAAACGGCGTCCGTCGGCCAGCGGCGCAAGCCGTGACATCAGGGACCGAACCGGGGGCCAGCCTCCTCGTCTCGCTCAGTGCGCCAGCAGCCGCACGTCCCGCAAGCAACCCAGCAATACCTCGAACGCCGGCCCTATCTGCTCCTCCGGTACGCACGCATACCCGAGCAACAGCCCCCTCTGCACCGCACCGCCCAGAAAATACCGCGACAGCGGCCGCACCAGGATGCCCCGGCGCCCGGCTTCGTCCGCAATGGCCACATCATCCGCGCTGTCCGGCAGGCAGAGTACCAAGTGCAAGCCGGCATTGCTGCCGTACCGGTGCAGCGCTTCGGGTCCCAGATAACGCTCGATCAATCCTGCCAGGATGGCGCGGCGGCGGCCGTACAGCAGCCGCATGCGGCGGATATGCGCGGCATAGTCGCCCGCCTGCATGAACTCGGCCACGGTGGCTTGCGTCATCAGGTGGCCGGCGCGGTACAGCTCGGAATGCGCGGTCTGGAAGGCGCCGGCCAGCGCGCGCGGCAAGACCATGTAGCCCATGCGCAGCCCGGGGAACAGCGTCTTGCTGAATGTGCCGATATAGATCACCGGCGCGTCCGGTTCCATGCCTTGCAGCGACGGGATTGGCTGGCCGGAGAAGCGGAACTCGCTGTCGTAGTCGTCCTCGACGATCCAGCTGCCCTGGCGCCGGGCGTATTCGAGCAGCGCGCGCCGCCGCGTCAGGCTCATGACGGCGCCGAGCGGATACTGGTGCGATGGCGTGACAAAGATAAAGCGCGGCGGCAGGCCCGCGTCCTTCCCCGCCGGTATCGTCAGCCCCTCCTCATCGACCGGGATCGGCATCATGTGGATGCCGTTCATCTGCAGCAAGCCGCGAATCCCCCAGTAGCTGGGTTCCTCCACCCAGGCGTGCTCGCCGGACATGCCAAGCATCCGGACCAGCAGGTCGATGCCCTGGTGAATGCCTTCGGTGATCAGCACCTGGGCGGCGTCGCATTGCACCGATCGCGCCACCCGCAAGTGCGCCGCCACGGCTTCACGCAAGGCGGGCAAGCCACCGCCATGGCAATAGCTGAGCCGCTCGGGCGGCGGATTGCACCACAGGCGGGCAGCGATCTGCGCATAGCGCCGGTGCGGGAAACGCGTCACATCCGGCACGCCCGGCATGAAGGCGCCCCACTGCGATGGCGACGCCGAGGCATTGGCCAGCAGTTCCACGCCGCGCGGCGACAAGCCTGGCATGGCCCGGTCCTGCGCGCTGCTGGCCTGACTGGCCTTGGCATTGAGATAGGCCTCCGGCGCGGTGGCCGCCACGAAGGTGCCGCTGCCGGTACGGGCGTGCACATAGCCCTCGGCCAGCAACTGCTCGTACGCAAACATCACGGTATTTCTCGACATGCCCAGCTCGGATGCAAGGTCACGCGATGGCGGCAGACGGGTCTGGGGCCCCAGGCTGCCATCGAGGATGGCGCCGCGGATGCACTCGTAAAGACTGCGGTTCAACGGTTTCGCAAGGGCTGCGGGACCGTCCGGACCCAGGCGCTGAAGCAGCAGGTCGCCACAGATCGATCTCAATTGGCACCATCAGATATGTGAATGCGGTACTGGATTGTAGTGCCAAAGGAAGTTGAAATGCACTGCATCGTTGCGATCGCGATCGATCGACAGCCAGCGACAACCCGCGAAAACCGAGTCCGGCCGGCAAGCGCCGCCCAGGCCATATCAAGCACCACGGAGAGCCCATGAAGAACCTCGAACTGAATCAGCGCCGCGCCCTTGCCACCCCCCGCGGTGTCGGCGTGATGTGCGACTTCTATGCAGACCGCGCGGAAAACGCCACGCTCTGGGATGTGGAAGGCCGCCAGTACACCGACTTTGCCTGCGGCATTGCCGTGCTCAATACCGGTCACTGCCATCCGCGCGTGATGCAGGCAGTAATCGCGCAGCTCGAGCGCTTCACGCATACCGCGTACCAGATCGTGCCCTACGAGAGCTACGTGGCGCTGGCCGAGCGCATCAACGCCCTGGTGCCGATCGATGGCCTGAAGAAGACCGCCCTGTTCACCACCGGCGCCGAGGCCGTGGAAAACGCGGTCAAGATCGCCCGCGCGCATACCGGGCGCCCTGGCGTCATTGCGTTCTCGGGCGGCTTTCATGGCCGCACCCTGCTTGGCATGGCACTGACCGGCAAGGTGGCGCCTTACAAGGTCGGGTTCGGGCCGTTCCCGTCCGACATCTATCACGCACCGTTCCCGTGCGAGCTGCATGGCGTGAGCACCGAGCAATCCATCCAGGCGCTGGAGTCGCTGTTCAAGACAGATATCGACCCGCAGCGCGTGGCGGCCATCATCATCGAGCCGGTCCAGGGCGAAGGCGGCTTCCACCCGGCGCCGGTGGACTTCATGCAAACGCTGCGCGCACTGTGCGACAAGCACGGCATCCTGCTGATCGCCGATGAGGTGCAGACCGGTTTCGGCCGCACCGGCAAGCTCTTTGCCATGTCGCACTACCCGGTGGCGCCCGACCTCATCACCATGGCCAAGAGCCTGGCGGGCGGCATGCCGCTGTCGGCCGTTTGCGGCCGCGCCAGCATCATGGACGCGCCGCTGCCCGGCGGCCTGGGTGGCACCTACGCCGGCAACCCGCTGGCGGTGGCCGCCGCCCACGCGGTGATCGAGACCATCGAGCAAGAGCGCCTTTGCGAGCGCGCCACCACGCTTGGCGAGCAACTGAAGGCCGCGTTGCAGGAAGCCAGCCAGACCTGCCCGGGCATCGCCGACATCCGCGGGCTTGGCTCCATGGTCGCGGTGGAGTTCCACGACCCGGCCAGCGGGCAGCCCAGCGCTGAACTGGCCAAGCGGGTGCAGCTGCGCGCCATGGAGGCCGGGCTGATCCTGCTGACCTGCGGCACGTACGGCAACACCATCCGCTTTCTCTACCCCCTGACCATCCCGCAAGCCCAGTTCGACGCCGCACTGGTGGTGCTGACGAAGGTGCTGGCCGGCATCGCCGCATAAAGGCAGACACCATGGGAGACACCTTGACATTGCAACGACCCGAGTTGCTGCGCAGCGCCTGCCTGATCGATGGCGAATGGACCGGCGCCGCCAGCGGCGCCGTATTGGTGGTGCACAACCCGGCCACCCACGACGTGGTCGGCACCGTCCCGGGCTGCGGCGCCGCCGAAACCCGGCAAGCCGTGGAGGCCGCCGCGCGCGCGCTGCCGGCCTGGCGCGACCTGACCGGCAAGGCCCGCGCCGCGGTACTGCGCCGCTGGGCCGACCTGATGCTGGCGCACCAGGAAGACCTGGCGCAACTGATGACCGCCGAGCAAGGCAAGCCGCTGGCCGAAGCACGTGGCGAAGTCGCCTACGCGGCCTCCTTCCTCGAATGGTTCGGCGAAGAAGCCAAGCGGGTGGACGGCGACGTACTGTCCAGCCCGCGCGCCGGCCAGAAGATGCTGGTGCTGCGCCAGCCGGTGGGTGTGTGCGCGGCGATCACGCCGTGGAACTTCCCCGCCGCCATGATCACGCGCAAGGCCGGCCCGGCGCTGGCCGCGGGCTGCACCATGATCGTGAAGCCCGCCGAACAAACCCCGCTGACCGCGCTGGCGCTGGCCGCGCTGGCCGAAGAAGCCGGCGTGCCCCGTGGCGTGCTGCAGGTCGTCACCGGCGACCCGGTCCAGATCGGCGGCGTTTTGTGCGAGAGCCCGGTGGTGCGCAAGCTGAGTTTCACCGGCTCCACCGCCATCGGCAAACTGCTGATGGCGCAATGCGCCGGCACGGTCAAGAAGCTCTCGCTCGAACTCGGCGGCAATGCGCCGCTGATCGTGTTCGAGGACGCCGATCTCGACCGCGCCGTGGACGGCATCCTGGCTTCGAAATTCCGCAACAGCGGCCAGACCTGCGTCTGCGCCAACCGCATCTATGTGCACGACGCCGTGTACGACGAGATGGCCAGCCGGCTGGTGCGCGCGGTGAGCGCCCTGCGTCCCGGGCACGGCATCGACAGCGGCGTCACGCAAGGGCCGCTGATCGACGCCGACGCCGTCGCCAAGGTGGAAAGCCATATCGCCGATGCGCTCGCCCAAGGCGCACGGGTGCTGGCCGGCGGCAAGCGCCATGCGCTTGGCGGCACCTTCTTCGAGCCCACGGTGGTGGCTGACGTCACCGCTGCCATGCGCGTCGCGCGCGAGGAAACGTTCGGCCCGTTGGCACCGTTGTTCCGCTTCAAGGACGACCAGGAAGTCATCGCCATGGCCAACGACACCGAGTCCGGTCTTGCCGCTTACTTCTTCTCCAAAGACATGGCCCGTGTGTGGCGCGTGGCCGAGGCGCTGGAGTACGGCATGGTCGGCATCAATACGGGGCTGATCTCCAATGAGGTGGCGCCGTTCGGCGGCGTCAAGCAATCCGGCCTCGGCCGCGAAGGCTCCAGCTACGGCATCGACGAGTACCTGGAGATGAAATACCTCTGCCTGGATCTCGGCTGATCTACGGGCGCGAGCAGCGCACAGGCCTGCGTGGACCGCCGGGAGGCGGTTCCATCAACTAATCCTGATTGGCTCTTATTTACGCACCGGATGTTCCTTATGCTAGCTAAACCCAATGAGCCGGACCTATTTACGCCATCAGGTCTTTCATTGCGTTAGCCATTCAACGAGGAGAAGGAAATGTCGAATACCGGTAGCGCCCTGCGCGAAGTCGATAGCCTGTTGGTGCCTGCCACCAATGCCACCCATGCCCCCGGCACGCCGGCCGCGGATGCGCCGGGCAAGGTGCAGGAACGCCTGAAGAAGGCAAAGAAGAAAATCGCCGATGTGCAATACGTCGTCGTGGAAAAGAGCCGCCACACGGCGCGCGTCGCGGACGACTATGTGCATGAAAGCCCGTGGACGGCCATCGGCGTGGCCGCTGCTGTCGGCGTGCTGATCGGCTGGCTGATCGACCGACGATAGATCCCCCGGCCAATCGCCAACGTATCCGCCCGGGCCGCCAACCACCGCGGCCCGGGACCCAGCCTTACAGCATCCCGCAGTCGCTCGATTCAGCGGCCTTGCCCATCAGCATCAATTGCGGGTCCCGCACATGGCTGATAAAGGACCACAGCTCATCGACCAGCGGCTTCGGGCTGGCCGCCGAGCGGTACAGGCGGATATCGAGGCTGGTTGCCCACGAGGCCGGCCCCGCCACCACCAGCTTGCCCTCTTTCAGCTCGTCGCTGACGCAGCTCTCCGGCAACCAGCCCACCCCGTGCCCGGCCACGACCATGGCCTTCAGGGCCTCCGACATATGGGTCTCGAAGCAGCGCTGCAGCCCGTAGGGCTCCGGCGCATTGAGCAGGATCATCTCGACCACGTTGCCAAGGAACGCGCCGGATGAATAGGCCATGAAGGGCAAGGGCTTGGCGCTCGTGCCCGGCAGCCGGAAGATCGGCTGCCCGTGCTTGTCCGGCGCCGAGAACGGCAGGATCCGCTCGACGCCCAGCATCAGGAACGGGAAGCCGTTCGGGTCAAGCAGGATCGGCAGTTGCTGATGATGGTAGCCCAGCAGGATGTCGCAATCGTCATCCACCAGTTGCTGCACGCCCTCCGGCACATTCACCGCATGCACGCAGGCGCTCAACGAGCCGAAACGCCCGTGCAGGTACTTGAGCCAGGACGGGAAGAAGGTAAAGACCAGGGTGTGCGCCACCGAGAAGCGGATGACCTTGTCGCTCTCGGCAAGGGGCTGGCGGCTGCTCAGCAGCGCGCGTGCGGCGTAAGCGTCACGCAACAGGTCGGCGGCCAGCCGGCGGAACAGCCAGCCTGCCGTGGTCAGCGTTGCCGGATGCACGCTGCGGTCAACCAGGCTGACGCCAAGCCACTCCTCAAGGGCCATGATGCGCCGGCTGAACGCCGACTGGGTGATATGCCGGTCGGCAGCCGCGCGCGAAAAACTGCGCGTTTCAGCCAAGCACAGGAAGTCTTCAAGCCACTTGGTTTCCATAATGGAATGTACTCAACATCAGGGGGGGACGCGCTGTCTATGGCACATCATACGGCAGCGCGGTGCTGCACAAATCGGTGGAAGCCCGATAGCACCATGCAAATTTTGCGCCACATTATTCCGAAATTGCAACATCCCTCCCCGGCCTCGCGCGGACAAGCGCAAGGCGCCGAGTACTCGACTGGTGCTCGCTCAGTGCTCGCTCAGTACTTCCAGAAGATCTTCTGCAGTTCCTTGGTGTCGTTGGTCTTGGTCAGTGCCAGCGCCATCAGGATGCGGGCCTTCTGCGGCAGCTGGTCGTCGGTCACCAGCCAGTCGTACTTGTCGTCTGGCTGCTCGGCGTTGCGGACCACCACGCCGCTGCCGGTGCGCGAGGCACGCACGATCTGCACGCCCTTGGCGCGGGCGGCCTTGAGCGGCTCGACCATGTAGTCGCCCACGCTGCCATTGCCGGTGGCGGCGTAGACGATCGCCTTGGCGCCGTTCTTCACCGCGGCATCGATGCTGGCCGGATTGACGTTGCCGTAGGCGTACACCACGGCCACTTCAGGCAGCTTGTCGATCTTGTCGATGTCCCATTCGGTTTGCAGGGTATGCGGGCGCGCCGGCAGGCGGTAGTACAGCGTGCGGCCCTCCACCACGTAGCCCAGCGGGCCAAACGGCGAGCGGAAGGTCTCGATCTTGAAGGTGTTGGACTTGGTGACGTCGCGCCCAGTGTGGATCTCGTCGTTCAGCACCGCCAGCGTGCCCTTGCCTCTGGACTCCGGGCTGGACGCCACCAGCACCGCGTCGTACAGGTTAAGCGCGCCGTCCGCGCCCAGCGCCGTGCCCGGACGCATCGATCCCACCACCACGACCGGCTTGTCGCTCTTGAGCGTGAGGTTGAGGAAGTAGGTGGTTTCCTCGATGGTGTCGGTGCCGTGGGTGATCACGATGCCGTCCACGTCCGGCTGCTTGAGCAGTTCCGAGACGCGCTTGCCAAGCTTGAGCAGGCGCTCGTTGTTGAAGCTCTCCGAGCCGATCTGGAAAACCTGCTCGCCCTTGACGTTGGCGATCTTGGAGATCTCCGGCACCGAGGCGATGATCTTGTCCACCGGCACCACGGCCGACTGGTAGGCGGCGGTATTGGTGGCGGCGGCGCCCGCGCCGGCAATGGTGCCACCGGTGCCGATGATCACGATATTGGCCTTGCGGGCTTCGCTGGCCTGTGTCGGCGCGCCGGCGGCAGGGGCGGAGGGAGCAAGCTGGGCATGGGCAACGCCGGTGGTCAGGCTGGCGGCAAGCAGCAAGGCGCTGAGGGTATTAAGACGTGCAAAACGCTTCATGGTGTTCTCCATGCGTTGGATATCAGGCGCTGGGTAAGTGCCCGCCAAATGGTGATGACAGGTGATGAGCGGGCGATGATACGGCAACCAAAAAGCGCCCGTATCCGTATAAGCCCTGATAGGGCGATGCAAAATTCGCGGCGAAGTATGCGGAAAAATCATCACCCCGCGAGGCCTGCGCCCGCCGCGCTCCAGCCGCCCCTGGCGCCTTGCCGATAGCGCCGGTGCCGCATGAGTATTTCGCGCCGCGCCATGAGAAATTCGCATCATGGTCGCTACCTGCCGGCGGATTACCTAGAGTCAACTCCTCCCTGATGACAATTTGCGAGGAGCAATGCAATGACCGCTGGCACCTTTAGAACCGAACATGACCTCCTGGGCGATCGCGAGGTCCCGGCCGATGTCTACTACGGTGTGCACACCCTGCGCGCGGTAGAGAACTTCCCGATCACCGGCACCCCCATCTCCATCTACCCTGAGCTCATCAGGGCCCTGGCGTACATCAAGCAGGCAGCCGCGCTGGCCAACCACGAACTGGGCCTGCTCGACGAGCCCCGCTGCGACGCCATCGTCGCCGCCTGCGCGGAACTGCTTGGCGGCAAGCTGCACGATCAGTTTGTCGTCGACGTGATCCAGGGCGGCGCCGGCACCTCGACCAACATGAACGCCAACGAGGTCATCGCCAACCGCGCGCTCGAACTGATGGGGCACAACAAGGGCGAGTACCAGTACCTGCACCCGAACGAGCAGGTCAACATTGGCCAGAGCACCAACGACGTCTACCCGTCCGCCCTCAAGATCGCCACCTGGTTCGGCATCCTGGGCCTGGTGGATGCCATGGGCGTGCTGCGGCGCGCCTTCGAGCGCAAGGCCGAAGAGTTCAGGCATGTCCTGAAGATGGGCCGCACCCAGTTGCAGGACGCCGTGCCCATGACGCTGGGCCAGGAGTTCAGCACCTACGCCGTGATGCTCGGCGAGGACGAGGAGCGGCTGCGCGAGGCCGCCCTGCTGATCTGCGAGATCAACATGGGCGCCACCGCCATCGGCACCGGCATCACCGCGCACCCGGACTACGCGCCGCTGATCCTCAAGCGGCTCAAGGAGATCACCGGCATTCCGCTGATGACCGCGCCGAACCTGATCGAGGCCACGCAGGATTGCGGCGCCTTTGTGCAGCTCTCCGGCGTGCTCAAGCGCGTGGCGGTCAAGCTCTCCAAGACCTGCAACGACCTGCGGCTGCTGTCCAGCGGCCCGCGCGCCGGGCTGGGCGAGATCAACCTGCCGGCCATGCAGGCAGGGTCCAGCATCATGCCCGGCAAGGTGAATCCCGTCATCCCGGAGGTGGTCAACCAGATCGCGTTCGAGGTCATCGGCAACGACATCACGGTCAGCTTCGCGGCCGAAGCCGGCCAGCTGCAACTCAATGCCTTCGAGCCGATCATCGCGCACAGCCTGTTCAAGAGCGTGAGCCATCTGCGCAACGGCTGCCTGACGCTGGCCGAGCGCTGCGTCAACGGCATCACCGCCAACGAAGAGCGCCTGCGGGCCACGGTCGAGAACTCCATCGGCATCGTGACGGCCCTGAACCCGTACATCGGCTATGCCAACGCCACCGCCGTGGCGCAGGAGGCTCATGCCACCGGCGGCAGCGTGTACGAGATCGTGCTGCAAAAGGGCTTGCTGACCCGGGAGGAACTGGACCAGATCCTGCGCCCGGAAGTGCTGACGCAGCCAACCCCGCTGAGCTTGGCGCCCCGCGCACGCTGATCCGGGGGGCAAGGCGCGTCCGGCGCCAGGCACGGCGCCACCGGCCCCGCCCTGCCCCGATACCGACGGTCAGACCAGGATCTGGCCGCAACCCCTGGAGACAACGCATCATGAAGGCAAACAAGCTCACAACCCGGATCATGATCGCCATGGTCCTGGGCATCGTCACCGGCTACCTCTGCAACCGCTTCGTGCCCGATGCGGCAATGGCCAAGGAGATCGCCGGCTACTTCTCCATTGTCACTGACGTCTTCCTGCGGCTGATCAAGATGATCATCGCGCCGCTGGTGTTCGGCACGCTGGTGGCGGGCATCGCGGGCATGAAAGACGCCAGCGCCGTGGGCCGCATCGGCATCAAGGCGCTCGGCTGGTTCATCACCGCGTCGCTGATATCGCTGCTGCTCGGCATGTTCTTCGTGGACCTGCTGCAGCCCGGGCATGCACTGAACCTGCCACTGCCCGAAATCGGCACGGCCACCAACCTCAAGACCTCCACGCTGAACCTGAAGGACTTCATCACGCACGTCTTCCCCAAGAGCGTGTTCGAGGCGATGGCGCAGAACGAGATCCTGCAGATCCTGGTGTTCTCGCTGTTCTTTGGCTTTGCCATTGCGTCGTTCAAGGGCAAGGTGGGCCATCACCTGGTGGCGTCGATCGAGGAACTGGTGGCGATCATGCTGCGCGTCACCGACTTTGTGATGCGCTTCGCGCCGCTCGGCGTGTTTGCCGCCGTAGCCGCCGCCATCACGGTGCAGGGCATTGGCGTGCTGTTTACCTACGGCAAGTTCATCGGCGGCTTCTACCTGGGCTTGCTGGTGCTGTGGCTGGTGCTGACCGCGGCGGGCTACCTGTTCCTGGGTGGGCGGGTGTTTACGCTGCTCAAGCTGATCCGCGAGCCGACGATCCTGGCGTTCTCCACCGCCAGCAGCGAGGCGGCCTACCCCAAGACCATGGAGCAGATGGAGAAGTTCGGGGTGCCCAACAAGGTGACCGGCTTCGTGCTGCCGCTGGGCTACTCGTTCAACCTCGACGGCTCGATGATGTACCAGGCATTTGCCGCGCTGTTCATCGCCCAGGCCTACAACATCGAGATGAGCCTGACCCAGCAGATCACCATGCTGCTGGTGCTGATGGTCACCAGCAAAGGCATCGCCGGCGTGCCCCGTGCCTCCATCGTGGTAGTGGCGGCAACCCTGCCGATGTTCAACCTGCCGGAAGCTGGCCTGCTGCTGATCCTGGGCATCGACCAGTTCCTCGACATGGGCCGCACCGCCACCAACGTCATCGGCAACAGCATCGCCACGGCCGTCGTTGCCAAATGGGAAGGCGAGCTTGGCGCCACGCAGGACCCCGATACCGTGGCTGCCCTGGAGTCCGAGGACATTGCGCAAGCGCCGTCGCAACAACCCCGGGCCGGCTAGGCGCGGGTATTCCCTGACGGCCTCGCATGAAAACTCATAACGATGACCCCGCCTGAATATGGATTCCCGACCGGGCAGCCGGCCGGCCAGGGCGGGTTTCCTTTCCAATCAATGACTTGCACAACCCGCATGACTGCGTTTGCAGTGGCATGTCTCTTGCTGAACAGATCTGCCACTGCAGCACCCGACACAACCAAAACAGAACACGTGGAGACACTATGAGCGCACGAGAAGCGGGCGATCTCGATCCTATCGAGACCGCGGAATGGCTGGAGTCCTTGCAAGCGGTGACGCAACATCGCGGAGCCGAGCGCGCTAACCAGCTGGTCAATACGCTGGTGGACGAGGCGCGGCGCGATGGCCTCTATGTGCCGCGCTCCCTGACCACGGGCTACCGCAACACCATCGCCCCCAAGGACGAAGCGCAATCGACCGGCGACCGCGCCATCGAGCATCGCCTGCGCTCGATCATCCGCTGGAACGCCATGGCGATCATCCTGCGCGCCAACAAGGAATCGTCGGAGCTGGGTGGCCACATCGCCAGCTTCCAGTCGGCCGCCACGCTCTACGACATCGGCTTTGGCCACTTCTGGCATGCGCCCACCGACACCCACGGCGGCGACCTGCTCTACATCCAGGGCCACAGCGCGCCCGGCATCTATGCCCGCGCCTTTGTCGAAGGGCGGCTCACCGAGCAGCAGTTGCTGGGCTACCGGCAAGAGACCGGGGGCACCGGGCTGTCCTCCTACCCGCACCCCTGGCTGATGCCGGATTTCTGGCAGTTCCCCACCGTGTCGATGGGCCTGGGGCCGCTGATGTCGATCTACCAGGCGCGCTTCCTCAAGTACCTGCAAGGCCGTGGCCTGGCGGACACGGCGGCGCGCAAGGTCTGGGCCTTCATGGGCGACGGCGAGATGGACGAGCCCGAATCGCTGGGCGCGATCTCGCTGGCCGGCCGCGAGCGGCTGGACAACCTGATCTTCGTCATCAACTGCAACCTGCAGCGGCTGGACGGCCCGGTGCGGGGCAACGGCAAGATCATCCAGGAGCTCGAATCGGTCTTCCGCGGCGCCGGCTGGAACGTGATCAAGGTGGTCTGGGGCGGCGGCTGGGACAAGCTGCTGGCCAAGGACAAGAGCGGCCTGCTGCTAAAGCGCATGGAGGAATGCGTCGACGGCGAGTACCAGGATTTCAAGAGCAAGAGCGGCGCTTATGTGCGCGAGCACTTCTTTGGCAAATACGAGGAACTCAAGGCATTGGTCGCCGACATGAGCGATGACGAGATCTGGGGCCTCACGCGCGGCGGCCACGATCCCGAGAAGGTGTTTGCCGCCTACGCGGCGGCCGTGAAGCACACCGGCGAGCCGACGCTGATCCTGGCCAAGACGGTCAAGGGCTATGGCATGGGCGAATCCGGCGAAGGCCAGATGATCGCCCACCAGGCCAAGAAGATGACGCAGGACGCCCTGCGCGGCTTCCGCGACCGCTTCCAGATTCCGGTCAGCGACGAGCAACTGGCCGACGTGCCCTTTATCAAGCCGGCCGAGGACAGCTCGGAGATGCAGTACCTGCGCGCCCGGCGCGCGGCGCTGGGCGGCTACCTGCCGGCACGCCGCAGCAAGTCGACCTCGCTGGAGATCCCGCCGCTGTCCAACTTCCAGCGCCTGCTGGACAGCACCGGCGAGCGCGAGATCTCCACCACCATGGCCTTCGTGCAGATGTTGGGCACGCTGGTCAGGGACAAGGCCATTGGCAAGCACGTGGTGCCCATCGTGCCTGACGAATCGCGCACCTTCGGCATGGAAGGCATGTTCCGCCAGCTGGGCATCTATTCGTCGGTCGGCCAGCTCTACAAGCCGCAGGATGCCGACCAGCTGATGTACTACCGCGAGTCCAAGGACGGCCAGGTGCTGCAGGAAGGGATCAACGAGGGCGGCGCGATGTCCAGCTGGATCGTGGCCGCGACCTCGTACAGCACGAGCAACGTGCCGATGATCCCGTTCTACATCTACTACTCGATGTTCGGGCTGCAGCGGGTGGGCGACCTGGCGTGGCTGGCGGGCGATATCCGCGCGCGCGGCTTCTTGCTGGGCGGCACCGCCGGGCGCACGACGCTCAACGGGGAAGGCTTGCAGCACGAGGACGGCCATAGCCACATCATCGCCGGCACCATCCCGAACTGTGTCTCCTACGACCCCACCTTCGCCTATGAAGTGGTGACCATCGTGCGCGAGGGCATGCGCCGCATGTACGAGCAGCAGGAGGATGTGTACTACTACATCACCCTGATGAACGAGAACTACACGCACCCGGGGCTGGCCGAAGCGGGCGCCGGCGCCAGCACCGAGGAAGGCATTCTCAAGGGCCTGTACCTGCTCAAGGACGGCGGCAAGGCCGGCAAGGGCGGGCTGCGCGTGCAGCTGATGGGCAGCGGCACCATCCTGCGCGAGGTGATTGCGGCGGCCGAGCTGCTGAAGGCGGACTTCAACGTCACCGCCGACATCTGGAGCGCCCCCAGCTACAACGAGCTGCGCCGCGACGGCATGGCCGCGCAGCGCTGGAACCTGCTGCACCCCACCGAGCCGCGCCGCAAGAGCTGGGTCGAGGCGAGCCTGGCAGGCCATGACGGCCCGGTGATCGCCTCCACCGACTACATGCGCAACTACGCCGACCAGGTGCGCGAATACGTGCACGCCGCCGGGCGCCGCTACGTGGTGCTCGGCACCGATGGCTTTGGCCGCAGCGACTACCGCGCCAAGCTGCGCAGCTTCTTCGAGGTGGACCGCTACCACGTGGCCGTGGCCGCGCTCAAGGCGCTGTGCGATGACGGCGCGATCAAGCCCGCGGTGGTGGCCGAGGCCATTGCCAGATATGGGGTGGATAGCGAGCGCGCAGCGCCGTGGACGGTCTGACAGGCGAAGGAATAAAGACAATGAACCAAGCCATTGAAATCAAGGTGCCCGACATCGGGGACTTCAAGGACGTGCCGGTGATCGAGCTATTCGTCAAGGTGGGAGACCTGGTCAAGGCCGAGGACCCGCTCGTCTCGCTGGAGTCGGACAAGGCCACCATGGAAGTGCCCGCGCCGCACGGCGGCGTGGTCAAGCAGATCCACGTCAAGCTGGGCGATGCCGTCAGCGAAGGCAGCGTGCTGATGCAGTTCGAGGGCAATGGGGCCGGCACTGCCGCCGCCGCGCCGGCGCAAGCCACCAAGCCCAGCGTGAGCGCGCCGCCCTCGCCGGTCAGCGCGCCCGCCGGGCTGGCCGAAGTGCGCATTCCCGACATCGGCGACTTCAAGGACATCCCGGTGATCGAGATCTTCGTCAAGGTCGGCGATACCGTGAAGGCGGAGGACGCGCTGCTGTCGCTGGAGTCCGACAAGGCCACCATGGACGTGCCGGCGCCGCTGGGCGGCGTGGTGCGGGAGATCCGCGTCAAGGTGGGCGACACCGTCAGCGAAGGCAGCATCATCATGGCGCTGGCCACCGGCGATGCGCCGGCGGCGACAGCGACGACAGCGGCGACGGCGCCGGGCGCCGCGCCCGCCGTGGCAGCCGCGCTTGCCGCCCCTGCCCCCGCCGCTGCCACCGCCGCATCCGGTGGCGTCGACGAAACCGCTTTTGCCCTTGCCTACGCCAGCCCGGCGGTGCGCAAGCTCGCCCGGGAGACCGGCGTGGACCTGGGCAAGGTGCGCGGCAGCGGCGAGCATGGCCGCATCCTGCGCGCCGACGTAGAGGCGTTCGCCCGCCCGGGCGGCGCCGTGGCGCCTGCCGCCAGGCCCGCCGCCGCGCCCGCGGGTGGCGGCGCCGGCCTGGACCTGCTGCCGTGGCCCAAGGTCGACTTCGCCAAGTTCGGCCCGGTCGAGCGCAAGGAACTGAGCCGCATCAAGAAGATCTCGGGCGCCAACCTGCACCGCAACTGGGTGGTGATCCCGCACGTCACCACGCACGACGAAGCCGATATCACCGACCTCGAGCAATTCCGCGTGCAGATGAACAAGGAGCTGGAGAAGAGCGGCGTCAAGATCAGCATGCTGCCCTTCATGATGAAGGCGGCCGTGGCCACGCTCAAGGCATTCCCCGAGTTCAACGCGAGCCTGGACGGCGACACCCTGGTGCTCAAGCAGTACTACCACATCGGCTTTGCGGCCGACACGCCCAACGGCCTGATGGTGCCGGTAATCCGCGACGTCGACAAGAAGAGCATCCCCGATATCGCGCGGGAGATGGGCGAGCTGGCCAAGCTGGCGCGCGAGGGCAAGCTCAAGCCCGACCAGATGTCGGGCGGCACCTTCACCATCAGCTCGCTCGGCGGCATCGGCGGCATCAACTTCACCCCCATCATCAACGCGCCCGAAGTCGCGATCATGGGCGTATGCAAGAGCTTCTGGAAGCAGCACTCCAGCGACGGCAAGAACTGGGCTTCGCGCCTCACGCTGCCGCTGTCCTTGTCATGGGACCACCGTGTCATCGACGGCGCCGCGGCTGCCCGCTTCAATGTCCATTTTGCCAACCTGCTCGCCGATCTGCGGCGTGTGCTGTTCTGAGGGGCGCGCTGCAATGACCCAACGTGTCGAAGTCAAAGTGCCGGATATCGGCGATTTCAAGGATGTCACGGTGATCGAGGTCATGGTCAAGCCCGGCGAGACCATCGCCGTGGATACCAGCCTGATCGCGGTCGAGTCCGACAAGGCCTCGATGGAGATCCCTTCCACCCACGCCGGCGTAGTCAAGGAGATCACCGTCAAGGTCAACGATAAGGTGAGCGAGGGATCGGTGATCCTGGTGGTGGAGGCCGCCGCGGGCGCTGCAACCGTTGCCGCGCCCGCCGCGCCAGCGCCTGCGGCCCCATCGGCCCCATCGGCACCGCCCAAGCCAGCGCCAGCCGCCGCGCCCGTTCCCAACGCTGCCAGCTACACCGGCAAGGTGGACCAGGAATGCGAAATGCTGGTGCTGGGCGCCGGCCCCGGGGGCTATTCCGCCGCGTTCCGCAGCGCCGACCTGGGCATGAAGACTGTCCTGGTGGAGCGCTACGACACGCTTGGCGGTGTCTGCCTCAACGTGGGCTGCATCCCCTCGAAGGCGCTGCTGCACACCGCATCGGTCATGGACGAAGTGGCGACCCTGCCGGACCACGGCATCCGCTACGGCGCGCCCGAGATCGACCTGGACAAGCTGCGCGGCTTCAAGGACAGCGTCATCAAGAAGCTAACCGGCGGCCTGGCCGGCATGGCCAAGGCACGCAAGGTCGAGGTGGTGACCGGCGTCGGCAGCTTCCTCGACCCGTATCACCTGGAAGTGGTGGCGGCCGACGGCGGCAAGCGCGTGATCAAGTTCGCCAAGGCCATCATCGCGGCGGGCAGCCAGGCGGTGAAGCTGCCGTTCATGCCCGACGACGAGCGCGTGGTCGACTCCACCGGCGCGCTGCTGCTCAGGTCGATCCCCAAGCGCATGCTGGTGGTGGGCGGCGGCATCATCGGGCTGGAGATGGCCACGGTCTACTCCACGCTGGGCACGCGCATCGACGTGGTGGAGATGCTGGATGGCCTGATGCAGGGCGCGGACCGCGACCTGGTCAAGGTGTGGGAGAAGAAGAACGCGCACCGCTTCGACCACGTCATGCTCAAGACCAAGACGGTGGGGGCCAAGGCGACGCCGGCCGGCATCGAAGTCAGCTTCGAGGGCGAGAAGGCGCCGGCCCCTCAGGTCTATGACCTGGTGCTGGTGGCGGTGGGCCGCAGCCCCAACGGCAAGTCCATCGGCGCGGACAAAGCCGGCGTGGCCGTCACCGAGCGCGGCTTCATCGAGGTCGACAAGCAGATGCGGACCAACATCGCGCATATCCATGCGATCGGCGACATCATCGGCCAGCCAATGCTGGCGCACAAAGCGGTACATGAAGCGCATGTGGCCGCCGAGGCCGCGCACGGCGAGCCCGCCTTCTTCGACGCGCGGCAGATCCCGTCCGTTGCCTACACCGATCCCGAGGTGGCCTGGGCCGGCAAGACCGAAGACCAGTGCAAGGCCGAAGGCATCAAGTTCGGCAAGGCCGTGTTCCCGTGGGCCGCTTCGGGCCGGGCCATCGCCAACGGCCGCGACGAAGGCTTCACCAAGCTGCTCGTCGACGAAGCCACCCATCGCGTGATCGGCGGCGGCATCGTCGGCACGCATGCCGGCGACCTGATCAGCGAGATCTGCCTGGCCGTGGAGATGGGCTGCGAGCCCGCCGATATCGGCAAGACCATCCACCCGCACCCGACGCTGGGCGAATCGATCGGGATGGCGGCCGAGGTGTTTGAAGGGCATTGCACCGATTTGCCGCCTGTGAAGAAGAAATAAGAAGAAATAAGCGAGAGGCGCACGGCGCGGCATTTGCGCCGTGCGCTACGCCCAAGAGATCACAAGAACGTGTATCGCCGATCTGGCGCCCTGACCGAGCCACAGAGACAACCATGACCGAAAACCTTCGCGAAGCCGCACTCGACTACCACCGCTACCCGACGCCCGGCAAGATCTCCGTGACGCCGACCAAGGCAATGGCCACGCAGCGCGACCTCGCCCTCGCCTACTCGCCGGGCGTGGCCGATGCCTGCATGGAAATCGTGCGCGATCCGGCCGAGGCAATGAACCTCACGTCGCGCGCCAACCTGGTCGCCGTGATCACCAACGGCACCGCGGTGCTGGGCCTGGGCAATATCGGGCCGCTGGCGGGCAAGCCGGTGATGGAGGGCAAGGGCTGCCTGTTCAAGAAGTTCGCGGGCATCGATGTGTTCGACATCGAACTGGCGGAAGACGATCCGGACGCGCTGATCGACACCATTGCCCGCATGGAGCCGACCTTTGGCGGCATCAACCTGGAAGACATCAAGGCGCCCGAGTGCTTCTACATCGAGAAGAAGTTGCGCGAGCGCATGAAGATCCCGGTCTTTCATGACGACCAGCACGGCACGGCCATCGTGGCCGCCGCGGCCATCCTGAATGCGCTCAAGCACGTTGGCAAGGATATCGCCGAGGTCAAGCTGGTCGCATCCGGCGCCGGCGCCGCGGCACTGGCCTGCCTGGACCTGATCGTCAACCTGGGCCTGCCGACCGGCAACGTGTTCGTCTCCGACAGCAACGGCGTGGTCTATCAGGGCCGCAAGGAGGCAATGGACCCGAACAAGGCGCGCTATGCGCAGGACACATCCGCGCGCACGCTGGCCGACATCATCGGCGGCGCGGACATCTTCCTGGGGCTGTCGGCCGGCGGCGTGCTCAAGCCGGACATGGTCAAGGTGATGGCGCGCGACCCGATCATCCTGGCCATGGCCAACCCCACGCCGGAGATCGCGCCGGAGGATGCGCTGGCGGTACGTCCCGATGCCATCCTGGGCACCGGGCGCTCGGACTATCCGAACCAGGTCAACAATGTCCTGTGCTTTCCGTTCATCTTCCGCGGTGCGCTGGACGTTGGCGCCACCACCATCAACGAGGAGATGAAGCTGGCCGCCGTGCGCGCCATCGCCGAACTGGCGCACGCGGAAATCCCCGAAGTGGTGGCCCAGGCCTACGGCGCGGTGGGCCTGCGCTTCGGCGCCGAATACCTGATTCCCAAGCCGTTCGACCCGCGCCTGATCGAAGCGGTGGCGCCCGCCGTGGCCAAGGCCGCGATGGACAGCGGTGTGGCAACGCGCCCGATCGCTGACATGGAGGCGTATCGCCAGCGCCTGGGCCAGTTTGTCTACCAGTCGCGCAGCGCCATGGGGCCGGTGTTTGCCGCTGCCAAACGCGCGCCCAAGCGGGTGATCTACGCCGAAGGCGAGGACGAGCGCGTGCTGCGCGCCGCCCAGGTGGTGATCGATGAGGGCATCGCGCGCCCGTTGCTGGTGGGCCGCCCAAATGCGATCGTCCAGCGTATCGCGCAGTTCGGCCTGCGCCTGCAGCCCGGCGTGGATTGCGAGTGCGTGGATCCACTGGACCCCGCCGTCTACCGCGACGCGGCCGAGGCGTACTACCAGCTGAGTTGCCGCGACGGCGTGTCGCGGGCGCTGGCACAGGCGGAGGTGCGCAGCCGCGGTACGCTGCTGGGCGCCATGCTGGTGCGCCAGGGCCGGGCCGATGCCATGCTGTGCGGCACCGTGGGCCGCTTCCAGGATCACCTTGGCTATGTGCGGGACACCATCGGCCTCAAGCCCGGCAGCGAGACGCTCGCCGTCATGCAGATGCTGATGCTGCCGGGCCGCCAGCTGTTTATCTGCGACACCCATGTCAACCTCGACCCGACGGCGCAGCAGATCGCCGACATCACGTTGCTGGCGGCCGAGGCGGTCAGGCGTTTCGGCATCACGCCTAGCGTGGCCCTGCTCTCCCACTCCAACTTCGGCGGCTCCACCGCGCCCGCCGCGGTGAAGATGCGCGAGGCGCTGGCGCTGGTGAAGGCGCGCGAGCCGTCGCTGGCCGTGGAAGGCGAGATGCGCGGCGATGCGGCGCTGTCCAAGCCCATCCTGGAGCACGAGTTCCCCGAGTCCTGCCTGCCCACCGAAGCCAACGTGCTGGTGATGCCCAACGTGGATGCCGCCAACATCTCCTACAACCTGATGCGCATCGCCGCGGGCGGCGGCATCACGGTGGGCGGCATCCTGCTCGGCGCCGCGCGCCCGGTGCACATCCTGACGTCTTCATCGACGGTACGCCGCATCGTCAACATGAGCGCCGTGGCAACGGTCGACGCCAGCGCGCAGCGCGCCTCTGCCTGGGCAATCGACTGACCTGACCCGCGACGACGCCGGCGCCCACGCAACCCCAAAGAGGAGACACCCATGGACAATGACAATCACCCCAAGCCGTTGTACCGATCCCTGTACTTCCAGGTCATCACCGCGATCGTCATCGGTGTGATCCTCGGCCACTTCTACCCGCAGGCCGGCGAGGCGATGAAGCCGTTGGGCGATGGCTTCATCAAGCTGATCAAGATGATCATCGCGCCGATCATCTTCTGCACGGTCGTGGTCGGCATCGCCGGCATGGAGGACATGAAGAAGGTCGGCAAGACCGGCGGGCTGGCGCTGCTGTACTTCGAGGTGGTGAGCGCCATTGCGCTGGTGGTGGGTCTCGTGATCATCAACATCGTCAAGCCCGGGGCGGGCATGAATGTCGACGTGAGCACGCTCGATACCAAGAGCATCGCCGCCTATACCGAGCCCGGCAAGATGCAGGGCACGGTGGATTTCCTGCTGCATGTGATCCCCAATACCGTGGTGGACGCCTTCGCCAAGGGTGAGATCCTGCAGGTGCTGCTGTTTGCCGTGATGTTTGGTTTCGCGCTGCACAAGTTCGGCGGGCGCGGCACGCTGGTGTTCGACTTCATCGAGAAATTCTCGCATGTGCTGTTCACCATCGTCGGCTACATCATGAAGGTGGCCCCCATCGGTGCGTTCGGGGCCATGGCGTTCACCATCGGGAAATATGGCGTGGGCTCGCTGCTGCAGCTTGGCCAGCTGATGGCAACGTTCTACGCGACCTGCCTGTTCTTCATCTTTGTCGTGCTTGGCGGCATCGCGCGCGCGCATGGGTTCTCGATCTGGAAGTTCATCAAGTACATCAAGGAGGAACTGCTGATCGTGCTGGGCACGTCGTCGTCCGAATCGGTGCTGCCGCGGATGATGGCCAAGCTGGAGAACCTGGGTGCGCGCAAGTCCGTCGTGGGGCTGGTGATTCCCACCGGCTACTCGTTCAACCTGGATGGCACGTCCATCTACCTGACCATGGCGGCTGTGTTTATCGCCCAGGCCACCAATACCGACATGAGCCTGATGCAGCAACTGACGTTGCTGGCCGTGCTGCTGCTCACCTCCAAGGGCGCGGCCGGGGTCACCGGCAGCGGCTTCATCGTGCTGGCGGCCACGCTGTCGGCGGTGGGCCATGTGCCGGTGGCGGGCCTGGCCCTGATCCTGGGCATCGACCGCTTCATGTCGGAGGCGCGCGCGCTGACCAACCTGATCGGCAACGGCGTGGCCACGGTGGTGGTAGCGAAATGGACCGGCGACCTGGACGTGGCGCGCATGCACCGCCGGCTGGACAACGAATCGGACGCCGAGGCCGACGAGCCGGAGGCCGTGCTCGATCCGATGGTGGCGCGCATGCCGGCCTCCGGCACCACGCTGACCCGGTGACCGGCAGGCCGCGATGAAACCTTCCACCTATCGTCCCGACGCCAGCGTCAAGGCACCGCACCGCATCGTCATCGTCGGCGGCGGCGCTGGCGGGCTTGAGCTGGCCACCCGGCTGGGCAACACCCTTGGTCGGCGCCGGCAAGCCGAAGTCACCCTGATCGAGAAAACCCGCACCCACGTGTGGAAGCCCAAGCTGCACGAGATCGCCGCCGGCAGCATGGACATGAGCGCCCATGAAGTGGGCTATCTCGCGCAATCGCACTGGCACCACTTCCGCTACCGCGTCGGCGAGATGGTGGGACTGGACCGGGAGCGCCAGGAGGTGCTGGTGGCGCCCTATGTGGATGACGAAGGCACGCAGATCACGCCGCCGCGCACCTTTGGCTATGACACGCTGATTATCGCGGTGGGCAGCCAGAGCAACGACTTCGGCACCCCTGGCGTCTACGAGCACGCCATGCGGCTGGAGTCCGCGGCGGACGCGCTGCGCTTTCACTCGCGCATGGTCAATGCCTGCATCCGCGCGCATGCGCAGACCGCGCCCCTGCTGGCCCAGCAGCTGCACGTTGCCATCATCGGCGCCGGCGCCACCGGGGTGGAACTGGCGGCCGAGCTGCACCGCACCACCCGCGAGGTGGTGGCCTTCGGCCTGGACCGGGTCGACGCCGACAAGGACATCCGCGTCACGCTGATCGAAGCCGCGCCGCGCGTGCTGCCGGCGCTGCCGCCGCGCCTCTCAAGCGCCACGCAGGGCCTGCTGCGCAAGCTGGGCGTGGAAGTACTTACCGACGCCAAGGTGGCCGAGGTGCTGCCCGGCGGCGTGCTGCTGGGCGATGGCCGCCTGCTGCCGGCGGAACTGGTGGTATGGGCGGCGGGCGTGAAAGCACCCGACTTTCTCAAGGACCTGGCGGGCCTTGAAACCAACCGCATCAACCAGCTTGTGGTGCATCCCACGCTGCAGGCCAGCCGCGACGAGAACATCTTCGCGATCGGCGATTGCGCGGCGTGCGCGTGGCCCGAGGCCAATCAGGGCAAGGGCGGGTTCGTGCCGCCGCGCGCCCAGGCCGCGCACCAGCAGGCCTCGCACATGGTCAGGCAGGTCCGCGCCCGCATGGCGGGCAAGCCGCTGGCCGACTACCGCTACCGCGACTTCGGCTCGCTGGTGTCGCTGGGCGAGTTCAGCACCGTGGGCAACATGATGGGCGGCCTGATCGGCGGCAGCCTGATGGTGGAGGGACTGTTCGCCCGGATGATGTACCTGTCGCTCTACAAGATGCACGAACTGGCCTTGCACGGCTTTGCCAAGGTGGCGCTGGACGCGCTGGCGCGCTCCATCGTCCGGCGCACCGAGCCACATGTGAAGCTGCACTGAACCCGGTGCCGCTGTCCTGCAAACACACACGCACACGCACAAGCAACCGCACAAATCCGGACCCCATGACCACGCCCACGCCCGACCCCTCCCGCTGGATTGCCGAGCTCTTCAGCGCGCAACAGACCATGCTGCGCGCGTTCGGCGCCGCTCCCGGCCAGGCACCGCAGGATGCCGACGGCACGCCCGCGCCGGTCTCCATGCTGGCGGCAGCGCGCGCGCTCGCCGCCTGGCCGGAACAGGCCCTCAGGCAAATGAGCGCGCTCTGGCCGGCGAGCGAGCCTGCCGGCACCGCGGACCGGCGCTTTGCCGCACAGGCCTGGCGCGATGACCCGCGCTTCGCGCTGGCGGTGCGCCACTACCAGAGCTACGCCACGCTGCTGCAAGGCGCGATCGAGCAAGCGCCGGCCGATGCGCAGACCAAAGGCCAGTGGCAGTTTGCGCTGCGCCAGGTGCTGGATGCGCTCAGCCCGGCCAACTGCCTGGCCACCAACCCCGAGGCGCTGCAACTAGCCGTGGACTCCGGCGGCGCCAGCCTGGTGGAAGGCATGCGCCTGTTCCTGCAGGACCTGGCCAAGGGGCGCGTGTCCATGACCGATGAGCAGCGCTTCGAGGTTGGCCGCAACGTGGCCACCACGCCGGGCGCCGTGGTGCATGAGAACGAGCTGATGCAGCTCATCCAGTACGCACCGGGCGCGGGCAAGGTCCATCAGCGCCCCCTGCTGATCGTGCCACCCTGCATCAACAAGTTCTACATCCTCGACCTGCAGCCCGAGAACTCCTTCGTCGCCCATGCGGTGGCGCAAGGACATACGGTCTTCCTGGTGTCCTGGCGCAACGTGGCGCAGGCGCAGGCGCACCTGACCTGGGACGACTATCTCGAGCAAGGCGTGCTGCGCGCCATCGACGTGGCGCAGGACATCACGGGCGCCGACCGCGTCAACACGCTGGGCTTCTGCGTGGGCGGCACGCTGCTGGCCTGCGCGCTGGCCGTGGCCGCCGCGCGCGCCGAGGACAAGGTTGCCAGCGTCACGCTGCTCACCACGATGCTGGATTTCCACGACACGGGCGAGATCGGGCTACTGGTCAACGAAGCCATGGTCGCCATGCACGAGGCCGCGATCGGCCGCGGCGGGCTGCTGCGCGGCCGCGAGCTGGCCCATGTGTTCGCGGCGCTGCGCGCCAACGACCTGATCTGGCCCTATGCCGTCAACAGCTACCTGAAGGGGAGCGCGCCGCCCGCGTTCGACCTGCTGTCCTGGAACTGCGACGACACCAACCTGCCCGGGCCGATGTACTGCTGGTACCTGCGCAACGCCTACCTGGAGAACCGTATGCGGGTGCCCGGCGGCACGGTGCAGTGCGGCGAGCCGGTGGACTTTGCCCAGGTCCAGGTGCCAGCCTTTCTCTATGCCTCGCATGACGACCATATCGTGCCGTGGGGCAGCGCCTATGCCACCACGCGCCTGCTGGGCGGGCCCACGACCTTTGTGCTGGGCGCCAGCGGCCATATCGCCGGCGTGATCAACCCGCCGGCCAAAGGCAAGCGCCATCACTGGACCGGGCCGCTCCAGAGCGATCCGCAACGCTGGCTCGACGGCGCCGAGCGCGCCGAAGGCAGCTGGTGGCCGGCCTGGACCCGCTGGCTGGCGCAGCACGCCGGCGCGCGCACCGCTGCGCGCCGGTCGCCCGGCCACGCCGCTTACCCCGTGATCGAGCCCGCACCCGGGCGTTACGTCAAGGCGAAGGCCAGCTAGCTACCAACCAGCCAGCCGCCCCGTCAATCCGCTATCCACCCTACCCCCAAGATTCACCCAGGAGAATCACATGGAAGATGTTGTCATCGTCGCCGCAGCCAGAACCGCCGTGGGCAAGTTCGGCGGATCGCTCGCCAAGGTGCCGGCCCCTGAGCTGGGCGCCACGGTCATCAAGGCCTTGCTCGAACGCAGCGGCCTGAAACCCGAGATGGTCGACGAAGTGCTGCTGGGCCAGGTGCTGACCGCTGGCAGCGGGCAGAACCCCGCGCGCCAGGCCGCCATCAAGGCCGGCTTGCCCGACACCGTGCCCGCCATGACCATCGGCAAGGTCTGCGGCTCCGGCCTGAAGGCCGTGCACCTGGCGGCCCAGGCCATCAAGTGCGGCGACGCCGATATCGTCATCGCCGGCGGCCAGGAGAACATGAGCGCGTCACCGCACGTGCTGGCAGGCTCGCGGGACGGCCAGCGCATGGGCGACTGGAAGCTGACCGACACCATGATCGTCGACGGCCTGTGGGACGCCTTCAACCAGTACCACATGGGCACCACCGCCGAGAACGTGGCCAAGGCCTACAACATCTCGCGCGAACAGCAGGACGCGTTCGCGGCCGCGTCGCAACAGAAGGCCGAGCTGGCACAGAAGACCGGCCGTTTCAAGGACGAGATCGTGCCGGTCTCGATCGTCTCGAAGAAGGGCACGGTGGTGTTCGATACCGACGAGTTCATCAAGCACGGCACCACGGCCGATGCCCTGGCGGGCCTGCGGCCGGCGTTCGACAAGGCCGGCTCCGTCACTGCGGGCAATGCCTCCGGCCTGAACGACGGCGCGGCGGCGGTGCTGATGATGTCGGCCAGCAAGGCGCGCGAGCTGGGGCTGACGCCGCTGGCCCGCATCGCCTCCTATGCCAGCGCCGGGCTTGATCCCACGATCATGGGCATGGGCCCGGTCCCGGCCTCGCAGCGTTGCCTGCACAAGGCGGGCTGGAGCATCAACGACCTGGACCTGATGGAAATCAACGAGGCCTTCGCCGCCCAGGCGTGCGCGGTCAACCAGGAAATGGACTGGGACGCCAGCAAGATCAACGTCAATGGCGGCGCCATTGCCATCGGCCATCCCATCGGCGCGTCCGGCTGCCGCATCCTGGTCACCCTGCTCCATGAAATGGCGCGGCGCCATGCCAGGCGCGGCCTGGCGTCGCTGTGCATCGGCGGCGGCATGGGCGTGGCGCTGGCCGTCGAGCGCTAATCGAGCGCTAATTTATCGCTAAGACAACATACATTCCACAAGGAGAAAACAACCATGAGCAAGCAACGCGTGGTACTGGTCACGGGCGGCATGGGCGGCCTGGGCGAAACCATTTCCACCAAGATGGCCGATGCCGGCTACCGGGTGGCGGTCACCTATTCGCCCGGCAACACCACCCATGGCGAATGGGTTCAGCAGATGAAGGCACGCGGCTACGACATCCTCGCCGTGCCCTGCGATGTGGCGGACATCGATTCGTGCGCCAAGGCAGTGGCGGCAGTGACGGAAGTCGCCGGCCCGGTCGATGTGCTGGTCAACAACGCCGGCATCACGCGCGACATGACGTTCAAGAAGATGGACAAGGTGAACTGGGACATGGTGCTGCGCACCAACCTGGACAGCCTGTTCAACATGACCAAGCAGGTCGCGGACGGCATGGTCGAGCGCGGCTGGGGCCGCGTGATCAACGTGTCGTCGGTCAACGGCTCCAAGGGCGCGTTCGGCCAGACCAACTATTCGGCCGCCAAGGCCGGCGTGCACGGCTTTACCAAGGCACTGGCCCTGGAGGTCGCCAGGAAAGGCGTGACGGTCAACACCATCTCGCCCGGCTACATCGGGACCAAGATGGTCACTGCCATTCCCGAGGAGATCCTGAATACCAAGATTCTCCCGCAGATCCCGGTAGGCCGCCTGGGCAAGCCGGAGGAAGTGGCGGGCCTGATCATCTACCTGGCCTCGGAAGAAGCCGCCTTCCTGACCGGCGCCAACATCGCCATCAACGGCGGCCAGCACATGCAGTGACGCGGGCGCAGCGATGACGGCCATCTGGCAAGACAACAGCAAGGCAAGGCAGCAACCGGAGACCATATGAAATCCATGGGCATCGATCACGACGCGCTGATCAAGCAGTTCGCGCAATCGTCGCAAAAGCAAGGCGAATCCCTGCAACAGGCGGTCCAGCAAGCGACCCTCAAGGCGTTGCAAGGCCGGGAGCTGACCCTGAAGAGCATCAAGGACACGCTGAAGATGGTCACCCAGGCGGCCTCCGCCGGGGCGGCCAGCAGCGGGCTCGCCGGGCCGGGGCTGGAGCCGATGTTGTCCCAGGTCGCGCAGGGCATGGACGCCGCGCTGGTGCAGGCGGTGGAAGCCAATCGCCGGGCGTTGCAGCAGATCGTCGACCAGGGCGCGCAATTGCGCGAGACCCACCTCAAGAAGGCCGTGGCCGACATCGAGAAGATGGAGGACGCGCTGTTGGGCACGGTGGCCAAATCCATCGGCGAGTTGCCGCAGTCAGTGCAGGGGCCGTGGTCGTCGGTGCTGGAGGGCATGAAGCTCAAAGGCACGGCGACCGGCGCCAGCGCCACGGCAGTGGTCGAGCAACTGACCACCCAGGCGCGCGAGCTCGCGCGCGAGGGACGGGCCTTTGCGCAAAGCAGCACCGAAGCCTGGCTCGAGCACTACGCCACGCTGGTCAGCGGCGTGCTGATCGGCATGTCGAACGGCCTGAACGGCGAAGGCAAGCGCTGACCTCGCGGTAGCCACGCCGCCATGCAGCAACCGGGACGCCGCACGCGCGGCGTCCCGTCCACAACCCACGGAGGAGCCCGGACAGATGGATCCCATCCTGCTGGCGCGCATGCAGTTTGCTGCCAACATCACCTTCCATATCTTGTTCCCGACCATCAGCATTGCCCTGGGATGGTTGCTGCTGTTCTTCCGCTGGCGCTATCTGAAGGCGGACACGCCACCGCTGCGCCATGCCTGGCTGAATGCTTACCGGTTCTGGACCAAGGTGTTCGCGCTGACGTTTGCGCTTGGCGTGGTCAGCGGCATCACCATGAGCTTCCAGTTCGGCACCAACTGGCCTGGCTTCATGGAAACGGTCGGCAATATTGCCGGGCCCCTGCTCGCCTATGAAGTGCTGACCGCGTTCTTTCTCGAAGCCGGCTTTCTTGGCGTGATGCTGTTCGGCCACGGCAAGGTGGGCGAGCGGATACACCTGATGTCGACCTTCTTCGTCGCCTTCGGCACCACGCTCAGCGCCTTCTGGATCCTGGCGCTGAATTCCTGGATGCAGACGCCACAGGGCTACGAGATCATCCATGGCGAGTTCCATGTGCACAGCTGGCTCGCCATCATCTTCAACCCCTCCTTCCCCTACCGCTTCTGCCATATGCTGCTGGCCTCGGCGCTGACCTGCGCCTTCCTGCTCGCGGGGCTGAGCGCGTGGCAGTTGCTCAAGGGCACCGGACAGCTGTCCGCGCCCAAGGTGCTGCGGGTCGGGCTGACCCTCGCCGCTGTCGCGATCCCCCTGCAGATCGTGATCGGCGATATGCACGGGCTCAACACGCTTGAGCACCAGCCCCAGAAGATCGCGGCCATGGAGGGCGTGTGGGAGACCGAGCGCGGCGCGCCCTTGCTGCTTTTCGCCATTCCCGATGCCGGCGCCCGCACCAACCGCGCGGCGATCGGCATCCCGCATCTCGCCAGCCTGATCCTGACGCACCGCGCTGACGGCGAGATCCGCGGGCTGAACACGTTCGGCGACGCGCATCCGCCCGTCCTCCCGCTGTTCTTCGCGTTTCGCGTGATGGTGGGCATGGGGGTGCTGATGCTGGCGGCCAGCTGGCTGGGCTGGTGGTGGTACCGCCGCGCCGGCTGGCAGCCGCAGCGGCTGCCGCGCGCGCTGCTGTGGGGATTCGCAGGCATGACCTTCTCCGGCTGGATTGCCACGGTGGCCGGCTGGTACGTCACCGAGATCGGACGCCAGCCTTTTATCGTCTACGGCCTGGTACGCACCGCCGACGTTGCCTCCAACGTGCCGGCGCCCCATATCGCCCTGACACTGACGCTGTTTGCGACGGTGTACCTCGCGCTGATCGTCGCCTATGTCAGCGTGCTCAAGTACCTGGCGGAGAAACCGGAAGCCCCGCTCGGGGCCGATCACGCCGGACAACCCACGCCGGCGTCCGGCACGATCGCCGCGCGCCCCTTGCCTGCCGGGAGCCAACCATGACCTGGATGCGTTTTGACGACACCCTGCCCGTGATCTTCATGGCGCTGATGGGCGTGGCCATGCTGGTCTATGTGATCAGCGATGGCTATGACCTGGGCGTCGGCATGCTGATGCACCGGGCGGCCCCGGCCGAGAAAGACGTCATGGTGGCGTCGATCGGTCCGTTCTGGGATGCCAACGAAACCTGGCTGGTGCTCGGCATCGGCATCCTCCTCGTGGCTTTCCCTAAGGCGCACGGATTCATATTGACCGAGCTCTACCTGCCTGTCACGCTGATGCTGGTGGGGCTGATCCTGCGCGGCGTGGCGTTCGACTTCCGGGTGAAGGTAAAGAGCGCGCACAAGCCGGTGTGGGACCGCCTCTTCTTCGCCGGCTCGACGATCGCGTCGGTCTCGCAAGGATGGATGCTGGGACGTTACATCAGTGGCTTCGGTACCGGTTGGAACTATCCCCTGTTCGCTGCGGCCATCGCCGTGGCGTTGCCGATGGCCTACGTGCTGCTCGGCGCGTGCTGGCTCGTCATGAAAACCGAGGGCGAACTCCAGCAGCGCGCGGTGCACTGGGCCAGGATCGCGTGGGCGCCGATGGTCTGCGGGCTGGCATTGATCTCGATTGCCACACCTTGGATCAGCCCGGCGGTGCGCGAGCGCTGGTTCGTGCTGCCGCAGATTGTCGCCCTGGCCTCCATCCCGCTGGTGACCGGCGTCGCGCTCGTGGCCGTGCGCATGCTGCTGAACACCCGCGTGGTACGCGGGCCGGTGAGCTGGCTGCCCTTCGTGCTGCTGATCGGGGTCTTTGTGCTCAGCTTCCTCGGGCTGGCCTACAGCATCTTTCCGTTTGTCGTGATCCACCGCCTGACGATCTGGCAGGCCGCCAGCAGCCCGGAGGCCTTGAAGGTGATCCTGGTGGGCGTGTGCATCTCGGTGCCGGCCATTGCCGGCTACACGGTGTTCTCGTACCGGGTATTCCGTGGCAAGACCGGCGAACTCCGCTATGCCTAGCTGGCCCTGGAACATGCTGCGGCGCGACACAACGCAAGGCCCCGCCGACGGCTGCGCGGGCTTCGCGCGGCCGTGCTCCGGGAGTACACTGCATTCACCTGACCTGTGCCTGGACGAGCACAGGTCTCGCTTCTATCACTGGTATCCGGACGACAAGTCCTGCATCCTTGAGGACCGCGGAGAAAGGGCTCGCGACATGAATCTCGGCCGTATGCGCATGGGGATCTGGTGCGGTATGGCATTGGTAGCGATCGCGCTGGCCACGTGGCTAGCCTATGTCATGGCGTTGCGCGCCGGGCTCGATCAGCTGCGGGTTGCCGCCCAGCATCGCCTCGATGTCGTGTCCGCGCGGCTTGACGGCGAGCTGTCCCGGTTCGACTACCTGCCATCGTTGCTCGAATCCACCACGGATGTCTTCGCGTTGCTCAGCCGGCCCGATGACGTGGCGCTCAAGCGGCAGGTCAGCCGTTACCTGCACGGCATCACCGCAACCGCCGGCGCGGACAACCTGTACGTCACCCAGCGCTCCGGCCTGACCCTGGCGGCGGCCGACTGGGACCAGCCGGGCACCCCGGTGGGCGCGGATCTCTCGTTCCGGCCGTATATGCGCGATGCGCTCGAGCACGGCCGGGGCCGCTTCTACGGCGTAGGGTTTACCTCCGGCCGGCCCGGCTATTACCTCGCCTACGCGCTGCAGCAAGGCGGCGCGCAGCGCGGCGTGGCCACGGTCAAGGTCAACCTCGACGCGGTGGAACGCAACTGGGTCCAGATCCCGGGCAAGGTGATGGTGGTCGATGCCCGCGATGTGGTCATCCTGGCGTCGCTTGCGCCGTGGCGGCTGCGTCCGCTGGCGCCGCTGACGCAAGCGATGCTGGCCGAGGCCGGCCTGGCGCGCACCTACGGCAAGTCCGACCTGATGCCCCTGGACTGGCAGGTACGCGCCAGGCTGGATGCGCACACCACGCGCGTGCGCCTGGATGGCGTGGATTACCTGGCCTCGGAGCGCACGGTCAACCATGGCCTCTGGCGCATCATGCTGCTGGATGACGAACTGCCGGCGCGCAACCTGGCCCGCAACGCCGCCATCGGCGCTCTCCTGGCCTGCATGGTGATCCTGCTGCTGGCGCTGGTGATTGCGCTACGCCTGCGCGCCGCGCAACAACAAGCCGCCGCGCAACGCGCGCTGCGCGCCGCGCACGATGGCCTGGAGGCCAAGGTGCTGGAGCGCACGGCCGAGCTGCGCGCGCTGCAAAGCGACCTGGTCCACGCCGGCAAGCTGGCCGCGCTCGGGCAGATGTCCGCCGGCGTGGTGCATGAACTCAACCAGCCGCTGGCGGCCATGCGCACGCTGTCGGACAATGCCGAGGTGCTGCTGGAAAAAGGCAGGCTCAAGGATGTGGCGGGCAACCTCCAGCGCATCGCCAAGCTGATCGATCGCCTCGGCCGGCTGACGCAGCAGCTCAAGGTCTTTGCCTTCAAGTCCCAGGATGCGGTGCAGCCGGTCCTGGTACGCCAGGCGGTGCAGGACGCACTGCTCCTTGTCAGCACCCGGATGCGGGAGCGCGATATCACGGTCAACGTGGCGATCGACCCCGACGACATCAGCGTCCTGGCCGATGAGATCCGCGTCGAGCAGGTGCTGGTCAACCTGCTGGGCAATGCCGCCGATGCCTTGTCGGGCGCGCCGGTGCGGGATCTGGAGATCCATGCGGCCCGGCAGGACCAACTCTGCATCATCACCATCCGCGACACCGGCCCCGGCATCCATCCCGACGTGCTGCCGCGCCTGTTCGACCCATTCATTACCACCAAGCCGGCGGGCAAGGGCCTGGGCCTTGGCCTGATGATCTCGGCGCACATCGTGCGCGAATTCGGCGGGCGCCTGTACGCCCGCAACCTTGCGCCTGCCGGTGCCGAGTTCGTGGTCGAGCTGCCGCTGGCGCCGTCGCATGAGAGACAAACCAATGACTGACACCCATCCCATCCGCGTGGTTTTTGTCGAGGACGAGGAGGATGTGCTGGTCGGCAGCTCGCAGGCCCTCGAGCTGGCGGGCTTCGCCGTGAACGGCTTTGCCTCGGTGGAGCAGGCGCGCAGCAGCATCGGCATCGGCGAGCCGGTGGTGGTGGTCTGCGATGTGAAGCTGCCGGGCATGAACGGCGTGGCCTGGCTCAACGAGATCCGGCACATCGACCCCGACCTGCCCGTGATCCTGATGACTGGCCACGGCGACATCTCCATGGCGGTGCAAGCCATGCGCGAGGGCGCGTACGACTTTATCGAGAAACCGTGCTCCTCCGAGCGGCTGGTCTCCGTGGTCAGGCGCGCCGCCGACCGGCGCAAGCTCAGCCTGGAAGTGCTGGGCCTGCGCGAGCAGCTGGAAAGCTGGCAGGGGATCCAGGCCTGCCTGATCGGACGCTCCGCGCAGATGGAGCGGGTGCGCCGCGCCGTGCGCGCGCTGGCCGATGCGCCCGCGGACGTGGTGATCTATGGCGAGACCGGCACGGGCAAGGACCTGGTGGCGCGCTGCCTGCATGACCATAGCGCGCGCCGCACCGGCAACTTCGTGCCGCTGAACTGCGGCGGCCTGCCCGAAGCCCTGGCCGAGAGCGAGCTGTTCGGGCATGAGGTGGGTTCCTTCACGGGCGCCACGCGGCGGCGTTGCGGCAAGTTCGAGCATGCGCAGGGGGGCACCCTGTTTCTCGACGAGATCGAGAGCATGCCGATGTCGGTGCAGGTCAAGTTCCTGCGCGCGCTGCAGGAGCGCTCCATCGAACGGGTGGGGTCGAACGAGCCCATCGCGGTGGATTGCCGGGTCATTGCCGCCAGCAAGGAAGACCTGAAACTCCTCAGCGAGCAAAAGAAGTTCCGTGCCGACCTGTACTACCGCATCGGCGTGGCCTTTATCGACCTGCCACCACTGCGCGAGCGGCGCGAAGATATCCCGCTGCTGTTCGAGCATCTCATCCTGCAGGCCGCTACCCGCTTCAACCGGCCGGCGCCGGTGCTCGGGAACGCGCAGTTCGAGCTGCTGCTGTCCCATTCATGGCCTGGCAACGTGCGGGAGCTGCGTAATGTGGCCGACCGTTTCGTGCTCGGGCTGCTGTCCGATGATTTCGAGCTGCACGGCGGCCATGCCGAGCACGGCAACAGCCTGCCCGACCAGCTCGAACAGTTTGAACGGGTGGTTGTCATGGAGGAACTCAAGCGGAACAACTGCGACGTGGCGGCTACCGCCAGGGCACTTTCCATCCCCAAGCAAACGCTGTACTCCAAGCTGCGCCGTCTGCAAATCGCCTATGACAAGGTGCAGGCCGAGGAGTGACCCAGGCGTAATCCAACTGAGCCAACTGAGCCAACTGGCCCAACTGATCCAACTGATCCACCATCGCCCCCGGTCGCGCGGGGGACGCCCCCTATTTTCAAGACTGACAGGTATTCCCCATGCTTTACCAATTCCACGAACTCAAGAGCGCCTTGCTGTTGCCGCTCACCGCACTGGCGCAAGCCACGTCGCGCACCTTTACCAATCCGCTCAGCCCGCTGTCCATGATGCCGGGCGCCAACCGGATGGCCGCCGGCTACGAACTGCTCTACCGCCTCGGCAAGGATTACAAGAAGCCGCCCTTCGACATCAAGTCGGTGCAATGCCACGGGCGGGACGTTCCCATCGTCGAGCAGACCATCGTGGAGAAGCCCTTCTGCAAGCTGCTGCGCTTCAAGCGCTATGCCGACGATCCGCAGGTCATCCAGTGGCTGAAGGACGAGCCGGTGGTGCTGGTGTGCGCCCCGCTGTCAGGCCATCATGCAACCCTGCTGCGCGATACGGTGCGAACCCTGCTGCAGCATCACAAGGTCTACGTGACCGACTGGATCGATGCCCGCATGGTGCCGGCGGAGGACGGCCCGTTCCACCTGACCGACTACGTACACTACATTCAGGACTTCATCCGCCACATCGGCGCGGAAAACCTCCATGTCATCTCCGTGTGCCAGCCGGCCGTGCCTGTGCTTGCCGCCATCTCGCTGCTGGCTTCCGCCGGTGAGGCCACGCCGCGGACCATGACCATGATGGGCGGCCCGATCGATGCGCGCCGCAGCCCCACTGCCGTGAACGCGCTGGCCACCGACAAGTCCTTCGCGTGGTTCGAGAACAACGTGATTCATGCCGTGCCGGCCAACTACCCGGGACACGGCCGCAAGGTCTACCCGGGCTTCCTGCAGCACGCCGGCTTTGTTGCCACCAACCCGGATCGCCACCTCTCCTCGCACTACGACTACTACCAGAACCTGGTCGATGGCGACCTGGACGACGCCGAGGCTCACGTGCGCTTCTATGACGAGTACAACGCCGTGCTCGACATGGCCGCCGAGTATTACCTGGATACGATCCGCGATGTGTTCCAGGAATTCCGGCTGGCCAGCGGCACCTGGGAGATCGACGGCAAGCCGGTACGGCCGCAGGACATCACCGGCGCGGCGCTGCTGACCATCGAGGGCGAACTGGACGACATCACGGGAGCGGGCCAGACCGCGGCGGCGCACGATCTTTGCGCGGGCATTCCCGGCGCGCGCAAGCAGCATGTGACAGCGCAGGGCTGCGGGCACTACGGCATTTTCTCCGGCCGGCGCTGGCGCGAGGAGATCTATCCGCAGCTGCGCGCGTTCATCGCCAGCTATCGCTGAGCAGTCCGGCTCGCCATTCCAAGGGCCGAGGAGCGCGCCCTTGAGCGGCGCTCCCCAGCGATGGCGTGAAACCCTGGATGCGCGAGCGGCTTAATCCGACTGGTCCGGGATGGCCCGTATCAGCTCATCGAGCTGCGCGCTCATGGGCAACCCGAGCCGCTCACCGGTGGGCAGCTTGTTCATGAACCATTGCTTGTACGTGCGATCCAGTTCCCCGGACACGGCCATCTCGCGCACCGCCTTGTCCACCACGGCGGCGAACTGCGGATCGCCCTTGCGGAACATGATCCCGTAGGGATCGTAGGAGAGGAAATCGCCGACGATCTGGAACCTGCCGCCGGCGCTGCTGCTGCGCAAAAAACCATACAACAGCACATCATCCCCCGCATAGGCGTCCGCGCCACCGTGCTGCAAAACCTGGAACGCATCGGCATGGTCCCGTGCCTTGATGACGTTCAGCTGCAGGCCGAAGCGAGCCGATAGCCGCTCAAGCGCCTCCACGTTCGTGGTGCCGCCGGTCGCGACCACGGTCTTCCCCTTCAGGTCCTTGAACGACTTGATCGGCGATCCCTTCGGCACCATCAGCTTGGTCCCGGCCACGAAGATCACCGGTGAGAACGACACGCGCTTCAGGCGCTCGACGTTCCTGGTGGTCGAGCCGCATTCCAGGTCGACCTTGCCGGACGTGACCGCATCGAATCGATTGTCCGAGGTGACTGGCGTCCATTGAATGCCGACCTCGCGGCCCACCTCCGCCGCCACCGCATCCACAATCGCGCGGCAGATATCGATGGAATAGCCGACCGGCTTGCCAAGCCGGTCCAGGTACGAGAATGGCAAGGACGACTCGCGATAGCCGATGGTCAGGGTGCCGATTTCCTTCGCCTTCTTCAGCGTGCCGGCCAGTTCCCCCGCCTGTTGCGCCAACGCCGCGCCGGCGGCCAATGCCGCGCACAGCGCAACGGCCGCCCACATCACGATTTGCCGGCCGCCGCGGCTGCTGCGCCCGCCACCCACGCGTGCTCCATTTGAACGCATTTGATTTGCACTCCTGCAGTGATCGTTCGCACAATGCCCGGCACACCATGCGGGAGGCCGCCTGCGAGGCACCCTCCCGCGCTGGCCGCTCAGGCCTGGACCGCGCCCGGCTTTCCGAGCGGGGCGCGCGCGTCCGATGCCGTGCTGTCGCCCTCGCCGTCCAGATCCGACTCGCTCGCCAGCTGGCCCTCCCACTTCGCCACCACGGCAGCGGCAATCGAGTTGCCTACCGCATTGGTCGCCGAGCGGCCCATGTCCAGGAACTGGTCGACCCCCATGATCAGCAGCAAGCCAGCTTCCGGAATGCCGAACTGGTTCAGCGTGGCGGCAATCACCACCAGCGATGCGCGCGGCACCCCGGCCATGCCTTTTGACGTCAGCATGAGCAGCAGCAGCATGGTGATCTGGGTACCGATCGGCAGGTGAATGTCGTAGGCCTGCGCAATGAACAGCACGGCGAACGTGCAATACATCATGGTGCCGTCGAGGTTGAAGGAGTAGCCCATCGGCAGCACAAAGCTGGAGATCTTGCGGCTGACGCCGAACCGGTCCAGCGCGGTGAGCATCTTCGGGTAGGCGGCCTCCGAGCTGGCCGTGGAAAAGGACAGCAGGAAGGGCTCGCGAATCAGCCGGATCAGCGTGAACACCCGCTTGCCCAGGAAGAAGAACCCGGCCGCCACCAGCAGGCCCCACAGCACCAGCAGGCCAAGATAGAAGCTGCCCATGAACTTCGCGAAGGTGATGAGAATGCCCAGTCCTTGCGTGGTCACGGTGGAAGCAATGGCCGCGAACACCGCCAGCGGCGCCATCCACATCACGGCGCCGGTGATCTTCAGCATGGTCTGCGCCAGGTCGTCGATGACGCCGGCCAGCCGCTTGCCCGTCTCCCCCAGGGTCGACAGCGCGGTGCCGAAGAAGATCGAGAACACCACGATCTGCAGGATTTCATTGGTGGCCATGGCCTCCGCCACGGACCTCGGCACCAGGTGCGTAATGAAATCCTTCAGCGTGAAGGCGTTGGTCTTCAGGTTGGTAGCCGCCCCCACGTCCGGCAACGGCAGGCCGATGTTGTGGCCGGGCTGCAGCAGGGTGGCCAGGATCAGGCCCAGCGTGAGCGAGAGAAACGAAGCCACGATAAACCAGCCGAGCGCCTTCACGCCGACGCGGCCAACGGTGCTCGCATCGCCCATGTGCGCGATGCCAACCACCAGCGTGGAGAACACCAGCGGTGCGATGATCATCTTGATCAGGCGCAGGAAGACATCGGTGAAGATCGATATATAGCCGGCGATCTCCTTGGCGGTACCGGGATCCGGGAAGGCCTTGTTACAGCTATAGCCGACGATAACGCCGAGGATCATCGCGATGACGATGTAGGTGGTGATTGGGCGCTTTTTTTTCATGACTGCTCCTTGGATTCTTGCGAGCCTGCTTTTCCGAAGCCGCCACCCTCGGATATGTTCTGGCGAATTGGGTCGCCGCGGTCCGGACCGGGCCGCGTCCTGCTTGCGTTTGCGCGTATTCGATGGTTAGCCTGCGGCCAAAGGCAGCCCGGATTCGCCATGCATGCCTTCCCCCATGACTATGAGACTAGGAAACTCACTGAAAACTGCCAACATCGTCGAGCATCCACCGGCGCGCCGGCACCACCGCATGCGGCAGCGCGGTGCTCTCCACGTCGAACTCGATCATCCGGGCGCCGGGCAGGAAATGGCTGCAGGACTGCCGCCAGACGGCATCTGGCCAGACCATTTCGACGGAACCGTCATAGGGGTGATAGACGGCGCTGTACAACGTGCCGTGGCCACGCCCGTAGGCAGTTTGAAACAGCGGCGGGCGTAGCAGCGCGCGCAGGACAGCCTTGGCATCCTCGGCCTGCCGCACCGCAACAGCCAGCGTCTGCTCCCTGGCCTCGGCCAGGGTCGCATTGGCGTGCGCCGTCCACTCGACGCCATGCTGCAGGTTGCTCACCGCCTGCTTGCGCACCACCTCCAGCGGCCGGTCCGGCGTGACAAACACCGTTGCCCACTGTGCGCGGCGGTCAAGCAGGCTCACCGTGTAGCTCATATGCACCGGGATGCGCGCGAGCATTTCCACGGCCTGGTCGACGTTCTCCGCGAACTCCAGCACGTAGCGCAAGACCAGTGGAATGCCGAATCCATTACCCACCGCCTTGCGGCCCCCGAACGACAGCGACGCGGCCAGGCCGCTCTCGTTGATGCCGTCGAGCGCGCCCCACAGGCAGTCGTTGACCGCCACCACCCGCTGGCCATGCCATCTGGACGCCAGCCACACGCCCTCGAGCAAAGCCGGGGCGAAATCGTAGTTGCGCAACAGCGCGGGCGTGGCGCCTGCAGCCTGCTGCCCGTCCACCGGCAGCCACACCGCCTGCGAGCAGCCGGCAATGTAGGGCGGCGGCCCCCACATCGAGAGGAAGCGCGCTTCCAGGTCGCCGCCGCCGGACAGCTCGACCAGCCGCTCCCAGGTCGGGACCAGCTCCGGCATGTGGTGGCGCAAGGCCTTGCGGCACATCAGGAAGCCCGGCCGCGCGCGATCGCCGTCGCGCAGATACCATTGCCGGTACCCGGGCCAGAACTGCCGGAAGATGTTCTGCCATCGCTGGCCGGGCAAGTCCTCACTGATCGCTTCGAATGTACAACGCATGAATTCCTGGCCTCTCGTGGTTGGACCTTCGGCCTACAGGATCTTGAACGCGCCCGGCTGCGGCGCCAGCTCGGCCTGTGCGGCAACCAGGGGCTTGGCCACGTAATACTGCTTGATGCCCCGGATCCATTGGTGCGCGCGCTCGTTGAGCTTGAACTCGTCGTTCATCGAACGACCCCGCGTGATCAGGATGCCCAGATCCGCGCCTTCGTAGCGATAGTCGCCGGGCCCGGTGATACGCAGGAAGAAGGCTTCTTGCTCGCTCTCGATCTCGCGACGGTTGGAGTCGAAGCGGTGGTAGGACACGGAGCCGTCGGATGCCATGCGATAGATGCCCGAGGGCGGCGCATGGGTCACGATATCCACGTTGTCCTCGGTGTACTTGATGACCAGCTGGGACCAGCCGTCGATGAACGACTTCTCGGCCCAGCGCTCATTGAGCTCGCGCACATTGAGGTCGAATGGCACACCCGAGAATTCCAGCAGGTGGAACAGGAACAACGGCGCGTCCGCATAGGCGAAGGCCGCATGATTGGTCATCGGGCTGGCGCCGCAGATGCGGGGATTCAGCTCGCCGAGATACACCTCGCCGCTATCGACGTCGATCAGGAAGTCCAGGTCAAAGTAGCCGCGATAGCCCTCCTCCAGCAACTGGTTGCCGAAACGGAAGGCCATGTCGCGCGCCTTCATCCTGACGTCTTCCGAGAACGCCCCGGGGAAGATCTCGTTGCCGCACCAGCCGCCCTTGTAGGGGGTCAGTTCACGCGCGCCCACCACCTCGGTCAGCAGCGGCCCGACCAGCGTGCCTGACTGCGTGGCGCAGGCCTCCAGGGTCGCGCCGCGGCAGTTGATGCGCTTCATGATCTTGACTTCGGGGTCGTTGACGATCTCATCCTTGTGCTTGTTGAAATCGTCAACGCTTGCGATAAAGAAGGTGGTGTGGCCGGAGTCGCCGAACGCGCTCTGCACCACCAGGTCATTGCCCAGACCGTGGTGCTCCGCGATCTGCATCAGATGCTCGTAGCTGTCCACCTTCTCCAGTGCGTTGGGCACCGAGTGCACGCCAGCTTTGTTGCCGATGCGCACAGTCTCCATCTTGTTATCGCAGCGGCTGCGCAGCGCGGCCGGCGGGAACCACACGTCAAGCCCCAGCTCGTCGGCCAGCTCTTCGGTTTTCTCATCGAACATCAGGAAGGTCGCGGCAGGCCGTCCCCCCCGCTGCTCGATCATTTCCACCACGTCCTTATGCTGCAGCAGGTAGTTGTTGATGTCCTCGATCGAGGTGAACTCCTCGTGCGGCAGCGCCTGCGGCACGAAGACATTGGGATGGCGGCCGTCGAAGCAATCGATGTAGTTGATGTACTTGAAACGGTTGACCCACTGATCGATGCCCAGGAGATTGAAGTTAGTGGCGCTGATGAAGTAGATGGGCTTCTCGTTCCTGTGGAACATCACGCGCAGATCTGAGACATTACGGACTTTTTGCATCGCGGCTTTCTCCTGATGAACTCGGGGCCGGCTGGACGCGGGTTTCCCGCGGTTCCTGGACATCCAGGTCCGGCATTCTTTTTTTGTCGACATGGGCTCTGTTGCGAGAAGCCGGGCGCCTGTCCCAGCCTCCCGCCTCGCTACTTTTTTGCCGCGGGGCGTTCCGCCAGGGCCGCCGCCGCCACTTCATCGACCGTTGCCGTCGAGACTTCCACAACGGCCGAGACCGACGCCTTCGCCGCGGCCGCCACCGCCGCAGCTGCCTCGCCGGCGGCCTGGAGCGCCAGTTGCTGGAGCGCCCCGTCGCTGAACACACGGAAGCCCAACTCCGGGCGGTAACCGTGGATCTCCCGCACATCCAGCGCCTGCATGAACTCCAGAATCTCGGAGCTGATCACCTGCCCCGGCACCAGGATGGGGAAGCCCGGGGGGTAGGGAATCACGAACAAGGCCGATACCACTTCACGGCCCTTGGAGATGGCCTTGGCCACCTCGGCCATGTTCAGGTACTCGCAGTTCTCCTCGTCATAGGACATGAAGAAGGCTTTGCGGATATCGCCGTCCGGCGTCTCGATCTGCCCGCTGTTGCACACGCTGCGGAACGCAAAATGGAAGTGCGAAAAGTCCGGCAGCGGCGGCAGTTCCCTGGTCAGCGACGAAACGCGCTTCTCGTGCAGGCGGCGCTCGATCACGCTCATGTCCGCCGTGCGCTCCTCCAGCTCCCTGGCAATCTTGATCAGCACCTCGATCAGGTAAGCCACCGACGACCGCGTGGTACCGATATTGGTCATGAACAAGACGGTGTTGCGCGACGTTTTGTTGATCTGGATGCCGTACTTGTCCATCAGGTACTTGTTCTTGAACGTGTCACCGTCAATGCCGGAGGTGCCGATCGACAGGGTCAGCCGGGTCGGGTCCAGCGCGAATTCATCGACGCGCCACGCGGCTTCCATATTGGCCCAGCCGGATTCCGGGCTGTAGTACGCCTCGATGCCGGATGGCCGGTACGCGGTCGGCACCACGCGGGAGACGTTGAGGAACTGGAAGTACTTCTTGAGCAACGGGCGCGTGTGGATCCACTCGCGCAGTGTCATGGCCAGTTCCATCTGGCGCTGCACCAGTTCGTAGCCTTCCAGCTCCACCTGGCGGCGGCCGACATCGAGCGAGGCCAGGATCTGGTAGTTCGGCGAGGTGGAGGTGTGCGTCATGTACGCCTCGTGGAACGCCTCTTCCGCCTTGTCCTTGAAGTCCTGGTCCCACACGTGAATCATGGAGCCCTGGCGCAGCGAGGTCAGGGTTTTGTGGGTGGACTGGGTCGCGTAGACCCGTACCCGCGCGCGGTCCGGATCCGGCATCAAGCGGGTGGCGACAAGCTTCTCCTCATCATCCCAGTCCGCCCCGCCGAACGATGCGGTGAATGCATCGTAGCGCCGGCGATAATCCTCGCTATCGAGCTCGCGGCGCAGGCGCGACGCCGAATCCATGCCGGTGCGCTGGCGGTAGGTGGGATGAAAGCGGGCAAAGGCAAACCAGGCCTCGTCCCACAGGAAGATCAGGTCGGGCTTGATGGCCAGGCACTCCTCCATGACGCGCTTCACGTCGTAGACCACGCCATCGAACGTGCAGTTGGTCAGCAGCACCATCTTGACCTTGTGCAGCGTGCCCGCCCGCTTGAACCGCAGCAGCGTGCGCTTCATCTGGGCGATAGGGACCGCCCCGTACATCGAGAAATCGTCCAGTGGATAGGAGTCGAGATACGCCACCTTGGCGCCCGCCAGCACCATGCCGTAGTGGTGGGACTTGTGGCAGTTGCGGTCTACCATCACGATATCGCCCGGCTTGACCAGCGCCTGCACCACGATCTTGTTGGCCGTCGAAGTGCCATTGGTCGCGAAGAAGGTGCGGCGCGCGCCAAATGCGCGCGCGGCATACTCCTGCGCGACCTTGATGGGGCCGATGGGGTCCAGCAGCGAGTCGAGCCCGCCGGACGTGGCGGAGGTCTCGGCCATGAACAGATTCAGGCCGTAGAACTGCGCCATGTCCTGAATCCAGTGGGAGTTCATGATCGACTTGCCCCGCGCCAGCGGCAAGGCGTGGAACACCCCGGTCGGCTGCTTCGAGTACTCCTTCAACGCCGTGAAAAACGGCGTCTTGTAACGCTCCGACACGCCTTTCATGATCGACATGTACAGCTCGGTGTGGTCCTCCTCCCGGAAAAAGATCCGGTTGAAGACCTCACCCAGCCGCGACGCGATCTCTTCGGCCTTCACGTCCGTGACCAGATACAGGTCCAGTTCCGGCCGCAGCTCCGCAATCTTCTGCCCCAGCAAGGGGCCGCGCTCGGATTCCGGCTGCTCCTCGATGCCCTCGTCCAGGCCTTCCAGGAACTTGCGCAGCAGGTCCAGCTCATACTCGGACTTGAACGGAAAGCCATGCCGGATCACGCAAGCCTGCAGGTTGAAGTTGAAGAGCGTGGCAATCAGCGCATCCTCGAAGCTTGGCACCACCACCACGTCCCACACGAAGGGATCATCCACGCGCTGCTTGCGCTGAACGCGCCGGCGCAAGGCCTCTTCATCCTCGCGCGTCATGTCGTCGACGATCAGGACCTCAAAGTACGGTCGTGCTATTTGCGCCTGCATCTCCTCTTCCGTCTCGATCTCGGACGGCTCCTCCGACTCCGCATCCAGCGACAGCTTCTTATGGCGATAGGTATCGCTGGCCAGCATGCGGTTGATACGGTGCACGGCGATGTTCAGCCGGCCCAGGTCGCCAGCCTCGAACCACGCGGTCAGCTCCTCGAACAATCGGTGCCCCGGGAATGCCCAGAACCGCTCGATCGGTTCAAGCATGGCCAGCGTCTCTTTTACCCGGGCGTGGCGTTCGATGAATTCCTTGCACTCCCGCGCGAGATTGACCAGGCGGCCCAGGTCGTCAGTCAGATTCATCCAGCCATCCGCGCGCATTTCCCAAACGCTGCGGTAACGGTTTAGGGAAATGTTTTGCCCGGTCTTTGCTTTTCGTGCCGTGCTGCGTGCCATGTTATTCCTCTGCTAACTAGATAATCTCAATGCGCGGATCTGCAACTGCGAATCCGTTTAATAGAACGACCGTTTTATTTCCGGCCCGATATTCACCGGCTCCTTTTTATCAAGCGGGTCGATAGCAACCTTGAAAGCAAGCGCTATCCATTGGGCCAGCCATCACGCTTTCCCTTGGATATTTGAATTCTGTTTTTTCGCCGCACCGGAATAACGTGGCGGCCTGCCGAGGCTTTGCCCCCGGCGGCTACTCGCCCGCCGGCCCGGTCACTTCCGGCTTTGCGTCTTCCAGGACACCCGGCTTCACCAGCTTGCCAAGCGTGTGGAGATAGGCATCCGCGCCGCTGTTGCGCTGGTAGACCGGGAACTCCACCTCCCGGTCGCGGAAGCTCTTGAGCGGCTGGCCAAGCCCGCGCAAGCCGCGCTCGCGCTCGCGCCGGACCTTTTCGAAATCGATCTCCACGGGGATGATCTCCGCGGTGCCCGGGCCGGCTTCATGCAGCACATAGCCAGCGGGATCCACCACGATGGAGCGGCCCACGCCACCGTCACCGACACCGTTGATATCGAAAAAATAGACCTGGTTGGTTGCCGCCGATGCCCGCACGATCGACAATTCGATGTCGCGGTCAATGGTGTCCGTCATGGTCGGGTGCAGGATCACTTCAGCGCCCATCGCAACCAGTGTCCGGGTCGTCTCCGGGAACCACATGTCATAGCAGATCGAGATGCCGAAGCGCCCCGCGTCCGGCACATCGAACACCACGAACTCGCTGCCCGCGGCGATGCCTTGCTCATAGGGCCGGAAGGGAAACAGCTTGCGGAAACGGGCAACCACGTTCCCGGCGGGGTCGATCACCGGCGCGGTGTTGTAGATCGCGCCGCCGCGACGCTCGAACAAGGATCCGGGGATCAGCCACAAGCCGTACTTGGCAGCCATCTCGCACAGGCGGGCCTCGGCTGCGCCCGGCATTTCCTCGGCCTTGGCCGGGCTCGGGCCAAACGCCGCCAGCTCGGAGAACATCACCATGTCGACCCACGGAAAGCGGTGCCTGACATGGGCCAGGTAGCGATTCATCTGCGTGATGTTCTCGTCGAATGCCGACACCGGCATCTGGATACCTGCTACTGCAAAACGCTTCATTTAATGCCTCGATAAATACAACATACTGGTACATCAGCACGCACCGATATGGGGATATTCGCCATTGCCCCATCGCATTTAGGCAGTGAATTAAGTGCCCGCTCAATAGCTGGTCTTTCACACTTTTTGGGGCCAAGCCGGCGGTCTGTTACTTAGTTGAAATGGTTATGTGGTAATGCCGCGACATGATGGGATCTACTCTACAAGCCCGTTGGCTCCACTGTATAGTGCCGGTACAAATTTTCAGATGGAGCCAAGAATTGAGAGAGACGCCGTTGACCGATTGGCTTCTCGCGCGCAGTCATTGGAGCCAGCCCGAACGATCCGGTGCTCCGCTGAACAGGCAGTTGTTCGACGACATCCGCGAGGCCATCCTCGCCGGCCAGCTATCCCCGGGCACACGGTTGCCACCCACCCGCGAACTTGCCCGTGAACTGAGCATTGCCCGCAACACGGTCCTCTATGCCTACGAGCGGCTCACCGACGAGGGCTACACGCACACGCACGGCGGCAGCGGCACCTACGTTGGCGACACCGCCCCCGACCCCGCCCTGCTCGCCCGCATCGTCGACCCCGGCCGGGCCGGCGAACCCGCGCTTCCCGGCGATGAATCCAGGCTCTCGCTGCGCGCGCGCGAACTGCTGGCCAGCGTTGGCGCATCGGACCTGCAAGTGGGTGCGTTCGTGCCCGGCATTCCGGATGTCAGCCAGTTCCCGCGCGGCGTGTGGCAGCGCCTGATCACCAAGGTCTGGAAGACCGCCAGCCAGGAGCAACTGGGCTATGGCAGCCGGCATGGCCATCCGCCGCTCAAGCGCGCGCTGACGGAGTACCTGTCGCTCGCCCGCGGCGTGGATTGTTCGCCGGAGCAGATCATCGTGACGCAGGGCAGCCACCAGGCCATCGATCTCTGCGCCCGCCTGCTCGCGGACCCGGGCGAACTGGTCTGGGTCGAGGACCCATGCTATTGGGGCGCGCGCAGTGTCTTTCGCTCGGCGGGCCTGCAGATGGAGGGCATTACGGTGGATGAGCACGGGATCCGGCCGCCGGTTGCACCAGAGAGCGCGCCAAGGCTGATCTTCGTCACGCCCTCTCACCAATACCCGAGCGGCGTGGTGATGAGCCTTGCGCGCCGCCGCCTGCTCACAGAGCTGGCGCATCGCCACAACGCATGGATCATCGAAGACGACTACGACAGCGAGTTCCGCTATCAGGGCGCACCCTTGCCGTCGCTGCAGGGGCTGGACCCGCACCGCAACACCATCTATGTCGGCAGCTTCTCGAAGGTGCTCTATCCTGGCTTGCGGCTCGCCTTCCTGATCGTGCCACCGGAACTGGTCGACGCCTTCTCGGTAGCGCAATCCGAGTTGCATCGCGGCGGACAGCTATCGGTGCAAGCCGCGCTGGCGGAGTTTATTTCCGATGGCCATTACGCTGCGCACGTACGGCGCATGCGCAAGATCTACGGCGAGCGCCAGGTGTTGCTGATTGACGAACTGCAGCGCCAGCTTGGCGACGAGGTGGCGATCGTGGGCACCGATACCGGGCTGCATCTGAGCGTCATACTCCGGCATGCCAATGACCAGTTGGTATCGCGTTTCGCGCTGGCGCACGGGATCGTGGCGCGACCGTTGTCGTCGTATTTTGCTGATTCGCTGCAGGCGCAGAATGGGTTGGTGCTCGGCTATGGTGGGGTTGCGGATGCGGAGATTGCACCTGCGGTTGGTAAGCTGGCGCGGGCTATTGAGTTGGTGAAGGGGTCTTGATGGCGGCCGGACGCGGCCATGCCACGCCGCACAAAATTGGGCGGCGCGTCTGCTACTGGCGCAGGGGAACGTTTTGGGGCGGTCCTTTGGGGCTTCTAGGTGCTGGCGTGTCGGGACCGCGCGGCCCGGTAGTTTCGTCGTCAGGCCCCGGGCTCTAACGAACTCATGCCGCTACCGGCATCAATCACCACGATCCCGCGAGTGATACTGGTTTCGGGGTGAGGCCCCCGGTAGCGGCATTCTTGCCCACTCGCCAATCTGCCGCTACCAGTTCGGTGTGCCGAAATACATCATGTCGTGATGGTTTCGTGGTGAGCCGGGATGCCAGGCAGGTGGTTGCGGAGGCAACCCCCGAAGCGAAAACGGACAGGCGCGTTACCGACTAGCTGCCGGTCGAGGCATAGTGGCGCAGCCCGACACGCCACGCGCCGAAAGCCGCCAGGAGAAAAACGAAACCCGCCAACGGCGACACCAGCCCTGTCCAGGCAGGCGCACCGAGTGGATCGGCCTTGCCCAATATGGCCAGCGCAGGGTAGTAGGCGACACAGGCCAGTGGCACGGCAAAGGTCAGCACGTACCGGAACCATTGCGCATACAGAGCCAGCGGATACTGCGTCGCCTGTACGCCGCCGTATGTCAGGACGTTGGCGATTTCGAGGCTCTCGATGGTCCAGAAGGACAGCGTGCCCTGCAGTACCAGGATGCCCAGAAACAGCGCCACGCCGCCTGCGACCGCAAACAGGGCGATGGCGATGGATCCCGGTGTCCACGCGATGCCCACCTGCACCGTTGCGAAAGCCAATACCATCAGCCCTTGCAACAAGCGCCCCAGACGGCTGATGCGGACGTCGTGCCCCATCAATTGCAGAGCCAGGGGACGAGGCCGCAATAGCAACCGGTCGAATTCGCCGGTGCGCAACAACGCCGTGCCCAGCACGTCGAAGCCGCGCCCCAGGGCATCGGCGATGGCGAACATGCAGTTCACCAGCCCGTAGAACAGCGCCACCTCGCCGATTCTCCAACCCTGCACGTCGCCGAAGCGGTGGAACAGCGCCCAGACCGCGACCACCTCGACTCCGGTGACGAGGAACTGCCCCACCGTAAGCAACAGCGCCGAGGCCGGATAGCGTGCCTGGCCGCTCAGCGAAGCCATCACGAGGCGGGCGAACAATGCCAGCGAGCCCATGCGCCTCAACCGCCTTGCACGTCGAGCCGGCGCATCGTGCGTCCCATGGCCGCATGGCCAACGGTCACTAGCAGCACGATCCACAGGCATTGCAGGCCCAGCCCGCAGAGCATCTGCGCGCCGCCCAGCTGCCCGAAATAGATCCGCGCCGGAATATCCATCACGCCCGCTAACGGTTGCACCAGCAGCACGGTCTGCCAGGTGTCGGGCAGTAGTGCCAGAGGCAGCAGGTTCCCGGAGAACACGATGACGACGGGTCCCGCCAGCGTATTGATGCCGCGTTCGTTGAGCGCGGCTGCCGCCGCGATGTTGAGCAGCATCACCAGCGATGTGGACAGCAGCAGCGCGAGCAGCACCGAGGCGATGAAGCCCAAGCCCGCAGCCAGTCCGGCAGGCGGCTGCCAGGCCCATTCACCCAGCCCGGCAATTGGCAGCGCAATGCCAGCAAAGGCCAGCATCAGGGCCACACGCGGTAGCGCGCGCGCCGCCGTCCAGCCGGCCGAGCGTGCAAACCACAGCGCATAGGCATTCACCGGCCGCAGCCGGTCGTATGCCACGGCTCCGGTGCGCACCGCCTGCGCCACCTCTGGGTCGCCCATCCACGGCAGCAGTGCGAGCAAGCCTTGGGCCAACCACGTGTAGGTGATGGCCTGCGCGAGCGACAGCGGCGCGCTCGCCGCCGCCGCGCTGCGGTAGAACGCCACCAGTACCATGATCTTGATTCCCCCCCACCAGCACTGCGTAACGAAGCCCGCGTATACCGCCACCCGGTACTGCAGCATCTGCAGGAACCGGGATCTGAACGCGGCGAGATAGGGCCGCAGGAGTTCGCGCGGCGCCATCATGGACTAGGCCTCGACCGCGCCGTGCATCGCGTAGAAGCGCGCGATGACGGCCTCGATGGTCATACCCTCGTCTTCCGCGTCCGCTGACAGGCCCTCATCCAATCGGCGCGCAGCCACCACCTGGGACCGCAACGCGTCGACCGCGCAGTCGGCCAGCACGCGGCCGTGGCCGATCACGATCACACGCTTGGCCAGCGCCTCGATGTCATGCATGTCGTGCGTGGTCAGTAACACGGTGGTGCCGCGTTCGTGGTTGGCGCGCCGCACGAAGTCACGGACCGCGAGCTTGGTGGGCGCATCGAGCCCGATTGTCGGCTCGTCCAGGAAGAGGATGTCGGGTTCGTGAAGCAACGCCGCCGCTATCTCCGCCCGCATGCGCTGCCCCAGCGACAACTGGCGCACCGGCTGGTCAAGCAGGCGCTCGAGATGCAATAGCGCGACCAGTTCGTCGCGCGTGCGGGCAAAGCGCACCGGGTCGACCCGATAGATGTCGCGCAGCAGCGCGAAGCCGTCGCCCACCGGCAGATCCCACCAAAGTTGCGTGCGCTGCCCGAACACCACGCCGATGCGTGCCACGTGCCGCTCGCGGTCGGCGAAAGGGACGCGCCCGTCGATTTCGACGCGGCCGCCGTCGGGCCGCAGGATACCGGCAAGGATCTTGATGGTGGTCGATTTGCCAGCGCCGTTTGGGCCAATGAGGCCCAGCAGTTCGCCGCGCTGCAGTTCGAATGACACCCCCGCCAGCGCATCGACCGTGCGAGAGCGCGGCCGAATCAACGCACGCAGCGCACCGAGCACGCCCGGGTCGCGCTCGTGGATGCGGTAGGTCTTGTGTAGACGACTAACGATGATCTGGGGCATGGCGGCGCGGTATGGCGGCGCAAAGAGGGCGGGCAAGCTTACATGAAGTGTGATCGGCGGTCCACCCCACACCCCAACCTTTCCGATCTTGCGGCCACGGTGCTTCCGCCTGGCGTCGTCTTGAGACCCTCACTTCGCCACGCAGATCGGCGCAGACCCAAAAAACTCCCCCTAAACCACAATCTCCCGCGACGCCTGCGGCCTGCGCACCAGCAACTCAGCCAGCTTCTTCAACGCAGCAGCAAGATGGGCACGCGTCTCGACACCTCCCAGCGAGATGCGGATCGCATTGGGCGGCGTGGGGCCAGCATAGAACGCATCGGAAGCGGTAACACGCAGATCCTCCGCACGCGCGGCCTGCGTCAGCGCCAGCGAAGTCCAGTAGCTCGGCAAGTTGTGCCAGACGTGTATGCCGCTGGGTGGTGCCTGGTCCGCGCTGAACAGCAACTGCCGTGCAAGCTCTCGCCGCGCGAAGGCTTCCGTGCGGATCCCGGCCAGCAACTGCGCGGCGGAGCCTTCGTGAATCCACTGCGTGGCCAGGGCTGTCGACAGCGGCGTGGACATCAGCGCGAAGGAGCGCAGCGCGGCCAGCACGCCCGCCCGGCTGCGCGCTTCGGGCAGGCGGATATAGGCGGTCCGCAGCCCCGGGCTCAGGCATTTCGACAGCGTGGCAACGTAGTAGACCTGGCCCGGCGCAAAGTGGGCCACGGGCGGCGGCGCGTCGCTGCCGAGCAGCCAGTAAGGATCGTCCTCGATGATCCAGGCGCCGCACTTCTGCGCGGTCAGCGCGACATCGCGGCGCCGGTGCGCGGGCATGGTCCGCGTGGTCGGGTTCTGGATGGTCGGGTTGAGGTAGATCGCGCGTGCGCCATGCTCGCGCAACGCTTGCTCCATCGCATCGGGCCGCATGCCGTCGTCATCGGTGGCCACCGTCACCACGCGGCGCCCGAGCTGCTCGGCCGCCGCGCGCAGGCCGGGATAGGTCAGCGGCTCCGCAAGGATGGCGTCGCCGGGCTGCGTGAGCGTGAGGATCAGCGCCGCCAGCGCGGCCTGGGCGCCGGGGCAGGCAATCAGCTGCTGCGGGCTGACCGACTCCAGCACCGGCTTGAGCCACATGGCGCCGGCGGCCCGGTCCGCCCTGCTGCCGCCACCAAGCTGGTAGGTCATGAGCAGGTGCGCATCGGAGCGCAGCAGCACCTGCGAAAGCCCGCGCTGCAGCAAATCATGGAAATCCACGCCGGCGGGCGGCGGCGGCACGTTCATGCTCAGGTCGACCATCTGTGCCAGTTCGACCTTTGGCGGGGCGACGAAGGTGCCCAGCGCCCCGCGCGTCTCGATCAGGTTGCGCCGCTTGGCCTCGGTGAACGCACGCGTCACCGTGGTGAGATCCACCCCGAGCTGCCTGGCCAGCTCGCGCTGGGGTGGCAGGCGGTCGCCGGGGTTCAGGCGCCCGTCCCCGACCGCGCGCTCGATGAAGCCAACGATCTGCTGGTAGCGCGCGCCCTCGCCGCGCACGAAGGCGGCGGCCCAGCCGGGACCGGCGCCGTCATCTTGTATGGATTTACTCTGATGCATTTTGCTTTATGTATGGCCTTTGTCTTACATTATCATGCGCCGCAGCATCACACAAATCCATACATTTAACGCTTTGTATGCGTTTCCCGCCAGTCCGGCGGAATCCCCTCTCTCGCGATGGTTTCCAGCGTGCCGTGGCAGGCAGTCCCGACGCGCGCGCCGGTTATGTGATGCATAACTAAGGTGTGTCTTATGCGTAACTCAAATGCCGGGGCAGACGCTGCTGTCCGGCGAGAATCCAGCGCCTGGCTGAATGCTTGCAAGGGAGGGTTCCGCCATGCGGGACTGTTCCTCGGTGGAGCAGCGATGCTCCTTCTCAGTGGCTGCCAGCTGGAGCTGCTATCCCCGAAGGGCGACATCGGGCACCAGGAAAAGACGCTGATCCTGGTCTCGCTGTTCATCATGCTGCTGGTCGTCGTGCCCGTCATTTTCCTGACGCTGTATTTCGGCTGGCGGTATCGCGCCTCCAACACCAAGGCAACGTATGCGCCCAAGTGGGCGCACTCCACGCGGATCGAGGTGGTCATCTGGACCATCCCGTGCGTGATTGTGGCCGGCCTGGCGGTGCTGATCTGGAACACCACGCATTCGCTGGACCCCTACAAGCCGCTGGAGTCGACCGTCAAGCCCATCCGCGTCGAAGCCGTGGCGCTGAACTGGAAATGGCTGTTCATCTACCCGGACTACGGCATCGCCTCGGTCAACCGGCTGCCCATCCCGGTCGATACGCCGATCAATTTCAGCATCACCGCGGAATCGATGATGAACTCCCTGTTCATCCCGCAGCTCGGCAGCATGGTCTATGCCATGGCCGGCATGCAGACCAAGCTGCACCTGATCGCCGACACGCCCGGCACCTACGCGGGCATGTCCGCGGCCTACAGCGGCCCCGGCTTCTCCGACATGCATTTCGACACCGTGGCCACCTCGCGCGAGGCGTTCGACGCGTGGGTACGGCAGGCCAGGCAGTCGCCGCTGACGCTGGACGAGAAGGCCTACAAGACGCTGGAGCTGCCGAGCACCAAGGAGCCGGCGACGGTCTACGCGGGCGTTGCGCCCGGCCTGTTCCAGAACATCGTCAACAAGTACATGCATAGCGATATGCGCGGCAATACGCTTGGTAATACGCGTGGTGATGCGCTTGGCGACGTATGCACAGCCCAAAGCCCCCCGCTGGCCATCAACTGATGAAGCCAATGAATCCGAAACACATGCACTGCATGCCACACACACAACGCCACCGCGCCGCGGCCACGGAGCACTGATCCATGTTCGGCAAACTGAACCTCGAGGCGATTCCGTACCATGAGCCCATCATCATGGGTACGCTGGCCGCCGTCATTCTGGGCGGCGTCGCGCTGCTCGGCGCCGTGACCTACTTCGGCAAATGGAAATACCTGTGGACCGAGTGGATCTGCTCGGTCGACCACAAGCGCATCGGCGTGATGTACATCATCATGGCGCTGGTCATGCTGCTGCGCGGCTTTGCCGACGCCATCATGATGCGCGCGCAGCAGGCGATCGCTGTGGGCGATGCGGCCGGCTACCTGCCTCCACACCACTACGACCAGATCTTCACCGCCCACGGCGTGATCATGATCTTCTTCGTGGCAACGCCGTTCATCCTCGGCTTGATGAACGTCATCGTGCCGCTGCAGATCGGCGCGCGCGACGTAGCCTATCCGTTCGTCAACTCGCTCAGCTTCTGGCTGGCGGCAGCGGGCGCGGTGCTGGTGATGATGTCGATGTTCGTCGGCGACTTTGCCGCCACGGGCTGGGTCGCCTATCCACCGTTGTCCGAGCTGGGATATAGCCCGACGGTGGGGGTGGACTACTACATATGGTCACTACAGATATCGGGCCTGGGAACCACGCTCACCGGGATCAACTTCATCGTCACCATCCTGCGCATGCGTGCCCCGGGCCTGACGCTGATGAAGATGCCGGTGTTCACCTGGACCGCGCTGATCACCAACATCCTGATCGTTGCCGTGTTCCCGGTGCTGACCGCCACGCTCGCGCTGCTCACCGCCGACCGCTACCTGGGCATGCACTTCTTTACCAATGAGCTTGGCGGCAACGCCATGATGTACGTCAACCTGATCTGGGTCTGGGGACACCCGGAGGTCTACATCCTCATCCTGCCGTGCTTCGGAGCCTTCTCGGAGATCATCTCCACGTTCTCCGGCAAGCCGCTGTTCGGCTACAAGTCGATGGTGTACGCCACCTCGTCCATCGGCATCCTGTCGTTCTTCGTCTGGCTGCACCACTTCTTCACGATGGGTTCCGGCGCGAACGTCAATGCCTTCTTCGGGATCATGACAACCATCATCTCGATCCCGACGGGCGTGAAGCTGTTCAACTGGCTGTTCACGATGTATCGCGGCCGCATCCGCTACCACTCGTCCACGCTGTGGACGATCGGCTTCATGGTGACCTTTGCCATCGGCGGCATGACGGGCGTGCTGCTGGCCGTGCCCGGCGCGGACTTCTTGCTGCATAACAGCCTGTTCCTGGTCGCGCACTTCCACAACGTGATCATTGGCGGCGTCATCTTCGGCTGCCTGGCCGCCATGAGCTTCTGGTTCCCCAAGGTGTTCGGCTTCACCCTGAACGAGCGCTGGGGCAAGATCTCGTTCTGGTGCTGGCTGGTGGGCTTCTACCTGGCCTTCATGCCGCTCTACGTGCTCGGCTTCAAGGGCATGACCCGCCGGATGAACCACTACACGCACGCCGACTGGCAGCCCTACCTGATCGTGGCGCTGTGCGGCGCCGTGATCATCGGCGCCGGCATCGTCGCCCTGCTCATCCAGCTGGCCGTGAGCGTGCGCGACCGCAAGCAAAACCCCGACCTCACCGGCGACCCGTGGGATGGCCGCAGCCTGGAGTGGGCCACCGCATCGCCGGCCCCCTTCTACAACTTCGCCCATGTGCCGCACATCACCTCGCTGGAACAGCACTGGGATGACAAGGAGGCGGGGCGCGCCTATGTGCGGCCAGCCCACTACGAGGACATCCATATGCCCAGGAACACCAGCGCGGGCGTGATCGTGTCGGCGTTCGGCCTGGTGCTCTGCTTCGCGCTCGTCTGGCACATGTGGGCAATCGCGGGCCTTGGCCTGCTGGGTGTGATCGGCACCTTCATCGCACGGACCTACAACCGCGACGTGGACTACTACGTCCCGGCGGCCGAAGTCGAACGCATCGAAAACGCGCGCTATGCGCAGCTACGCAAGGCGGCTTGACCCATGAGCTACACAGTCATTCACAACACGCACGAGCACGTCGCACACGACGACGGATCCAAGACCACACTGGGGTTCTGGATCTACCTGATGAGCGACTGCCTGATCTTCGCCGTGCTGTTCGCCACCTTCGGGGTGCTCGCCGGCAATACGGCAGGCGGCCCGAGCGGCCGGGAGCTGTTCGAGCTGCCGTTCGTGCTCGGCGAAACCATGCTGCTGCTGATCAGCAGCTTCACCTTCGGCGTGGCCATGCTGAACATGCAGCCCGGGCGGGAGCGCCAGGTCATCCAATGGCTGGGCATCACGTTCCTCCTTGGCGCGGCCTTCATCGCCATGGAGCTGTATGAGTTTGCCGAGCTGCTGCATGCCGGCGCGGGGCCGGGCGTCAGCGCGTTCCTGTCTGCCTACTTCTCCCTGGTGGGCACCCACGGCCTGCACGTGAGTTGCGGCCTGCTGTGGATCCTGGTCATGATGCACCAGGTCAAGTCCTTCGGCCTGGATGGCGTGACCCGGCGCCGCCTGGCCTGCCTCAGCCTGTTCTGGCACTTCCTGGACCTGATCTGGATCTGCGTGTTCACCTTTGTCTATCTGCGAGAGTTTGTATGAAGACCGCCCATCTCCACACAGGATCCGCGGCACATGCCGCGCACGGCAGCCTGAAAGGCTATGCGATCGGCTTTGTGCTGTCGCTGGTGCTCACCCTCGCGTCGTTCGGCGCGGTGATGGGCGGGTTCGTGCCCAAGGGCATGGGCCTTGCCGCCATCGTGGTGCTTTGCGTTGCGCAGCTGGTGGTGCAGCTGGTGTTTTTCCTGCACATCGGGACGTCCGCGGACCAGCGCATGAACACGGCAATCTTCGTGTGCACCGGGGTGCTGATCGCCATCATCGTGGCAGGCTCGCTGTGGGTCATGCATAACGCGAACGTCAACATGATGCCGATGGATATGTCGCCGGAACGCGCGCGTCTGCGCGACTAGCACCACGGCCGCCAAGGGCACCATGGCGTGGCCGCCCCCTCGGCGGGGGCCGGCCACGCGCCGCCGTCAGGCGGCGTGCTTGCGAATGACTAGATAGAATGACTAGAAAAGCAGGCTGCCGGCGGCCGCCGTGCGGCTGGCCGCGGGCCAGTGGCGGATGTTCTGAAACCGCGTGGTCCGGTCGCCAAGCATGCTGGCGCCCCCTTCCCAATAGACCCAGCTCCGGCCCCTTCTGAGACGGTCCAGGTAGGCGTCTTCAAACCCGGCCGGCAAGCGATTGGCCATGGACGCCAGCGCGCTTTCGTCAGCGCCGAACTCACCGGCAAGCCTGAATTTCCCGCCAGACAGGCCATCCGCGATTCTCAGGTCCAGGTAAGGCACGAACAGGCCGATGCGGCGCAGCGCCGCCGGCATCGCACAGCCCCATGCGTGGACGGCAGCACGCAACGCACCGAGCGCGAGCAGGAACGCCCGCTCATTCCTGGCCGTCAGCACACGCCCACTAAGCACGCCATCCATCAGTTCCTTGCCCGCGGCGGTGAAAGCCGGCGGTGCAAGCGAGACACCTTCGGGATGCCCCTGGCCGAGAAGCGCAAGGCAAGCCGCGAGGCCGCTTGCGCTTTGCTCGCCCATGCTCAAAGCCGGACAACGCGGATCGGATTCGGAAAGCAGAACCAGCACATCGGCAGCGTGGCGTGGCGACGCCAGCACGATGCGGTCATAGGCGAGACCGGCGTCTCGCATGCACAGTTCAAGCGCGGTGCAGGCCGGACATCCGGCCAATACAAATAACTGGTACTTCATGGCTGCGGCGGTTTCCCCTGGCGTCGACAATGACGCGCGTCCAGGGGATGTTGCCGCACCGCAACAATGCAGAACAGGAGCAGAAGTACGCTATTTGGAGCAGAGCAGAGTCGAATTCCGCCGGGGCGTTAGCCTGGCACCCGCAGCGCCGCATTCAGCTGGTCAACCACTTCCGCCCAGTCAGCATCTTCCAGGATTTCCTCCCGCAGCAACGTGGCCTGCGCGGGCGTCCAGAACGGGGCGTCCGCAAGCACGACATCGGGGGCCAGGGGAGAATGCGCGGCCAGGAATTCACGGATCGCCTGATCGTCGGCGGGCAGGCCGAGTTGCGCAAACAACTCGGAAAAATGGTGGAAGGAATTGTCCACGGCGAGCGTACCTCCTTTGGTGAAGACACATCACTGCATCAATGTTCGACCCTGCGCGCTGAAACCGCCTCAGCCCCGCGCTATCCGCTTGGCCATGCTCCAGCGATGCACCTCGGAGGGACCATCGTAGATCCGGAAGGCGCGCATGTCGCGGAAGATGCGCGCAACAATGGTTTCGTCCGTCACCCCGCTGCCACCAAGCACCTGCACGGAACGATCCACCACCCGCCACAACGCCTCCGAGCAGTACACCTTGGCCAGGCTAGACTCGTCGCGCCCCTTCTCGCCCTGGTCCAGCACCCAGGCGCAGTGCCAGATGGTCAGGCGCGCGGTGTGCATATCCATTTCGTTGTCGGCCAGCATGAACCCCACGCCCTCATGCTCCACCAGGGTCCGGCCAAACGCAAGGCGCTGCCGCGCATAGTTGACCGCAATGTCATGCGCGCGCCGGGCCGCCCCGAGCCAGCGCATGCAGTGCGTCAGCCGCGCCGGGGCCAGGCGCAGCTGCGCGTAGCGGAATCCTTCCCCAAGCTTGCCGAGCACGTCGCGCTCGGGAACGCGCAGGCCATCGAAGCGCACCACGGCATGCCCACCCGTGAAGCACGTATCGAGCGCGTCCATCTGCCGCTCGATCTCGACACCGGCCTGGTTCATGTCAGCGAGGAACATGGTGGCGGTGCCGTCTTCCATCCGTGCCATGATGATGGCGAAGGTGGCGCCGGTGGCGCCCGTGATAAACCACTTCCTGCCCGTGATCACGAAATGATCCCCATCGCGCACCGCCGTGGTTTGCAGCATCGACGGATCGGCCCCCGCGCCTGGCGCCGGCTCGGTCATGCAAAAGCACGAGCGCGTGTGCCCAAGGATCAGGGGATGTAGCCAGCGCGCCTTCTGCTCCGGCGTGGCGACCAGCTCCATCAGGTGGATATTGCCTTCGTCCGGCGCATGGATATTCATCGCGATCGGCCCCAGCGGCGAGTAGCCCGCCTCTTCAAAGACAATGGCCTTGTCCCGGTGCGAAAGCCCGAGGCCTCCGGCCTGCGTGCTGGCGTGGGGTGTCAGCAAGCCCACCGCCCTTGCCTTGTCCACCAGGTCCGCGCGCAGATCCTCGGTGGGGCCGTGCGCCGTTTGCCGCGGATCGCGCTCCATCGGCATGACCTGGTCCGCAATGAACTGGCGGGTGCGCTCCTGCAGCTCCCGTTGAACGGGCGTCAAACTGAAGTCCATCATCTTGCTTTGCCTCGCCTTGCTTCGTTTTCTGATTGGGCCATTGCAGCCATGCAGAATAAATTGTAGGCGAGGCAGGCGTCCCGGCGCGAGGCGTGTGGATGTGCAGGCGTGGCTATCCCTGCGCGGCTAGCACGCGACGTGGCAGACGCCAAGTTGCTGGGCCATCAGCACGAGATCGGCAAACGTGCGCGCCTTCATCTTGCGCATGGCCTGCCCGCGGTGGATCTTTACCGTCACCTCGCTAATGCCGATGCGGCTGGCAATCTGCTTGTTCATCAGCCCGGATGCGGCCAGTGCCATCACCTCCGACTCGCGCGGCGTCAGTGTCTCGAAACTGCTGCGAAGCCCCTGGGCCCTGCGCATTCCCTCGCGTCGCCGGCGGTCTTTCTCGAGCGCCGCCGAGACCGCATCGAGCAGGTCCTGATCGCGAAACGGCTTGGCCATGAAGTCTTCCGCGCCAGCCTTCATCGCTGCCACGGTCATGGCAATATCGCCATAGCCTGTCATGAAGATGATCGGGACACAGATGCCCAGTTGCCCCAGGTGCGCCTGCAGGTCCAGTCCACTCTGGCCGCGCAGCCTGACGTCGAGCACCAGGCAGCAAGGTGCCTCTGGCAACCGGTATTCAAGCAATTCCGCAGCCGAGCCGAACAGCGCGGCACGCATGCCGACCGAGCGAAACAGGTTGCCCAGCGCACCGCGCAGCAGCGCGTCGTCGTCGACGACCAGCACCAACCCTTCGTCCGGGGTAATCGTTTCGACAGGCTCCAGGCTTTGAATTGTCACGGTCAGTTTCTCCAGTCAGCTTCAAAGGCACCAGCAAGAACGCGGACAACGTCAATCGTTGTGTCGGGCTGCGCGGGGCTGTGTCGCCGTGTGGCTTCCCCGCGGGCACTGTACGCTTTTGCCTTGCCGGCATATTGTCAATTTGTGCCGGCTTTTGTCTACTGTGGCTGATTAGCGCGCACCTCACATTCCAAGTTGAACAGCGATCACTTTAAGAGAGGTCACGGCTGTGGTTGCGGCACAGGCAAGGCAAAGGAAAAGGCCGCGCCAGGGCCTGCCGGATGCTGGCCGCTTTGCGCCGCGGAGCGCACGGGAGACTCGGCCCATATGGACCCACCATGCGCTTCGACGATCGATCGGCAGATCGACAGGCCCATGCCCAGCCCTTGCTCGCGCGTGGTGTAGAAAGCCTCGAACAGCTTGTCCAGCTTTCCCGCCTCGATACCCGGGCCGGTATCCTCCACGCGCAACAGTACCTGGCCCTCGGCTGGCGCCGCCGTGGTGACACGAAGGTGACGGCGCCCCGGGCGGCGGCATGACATTGCCTGGATGGCATTGACAAGCAGGTTGATGATCACCTGCTGCAACTGGATGCGGTCGCCGAGCACTTGCGGCAGCCCGGCCACGCAGTCCTGGGCAATGACGATGGCGTGAGCCTCGGCCTGGTGCTTCACCATGGCTACGGTCTCGGCCGCAAGGTCGCTCAGCTGCAACGGCAAGCGACGAGACTCCCCCTTGCGCGCGAGCGCCCGGATGCGCCGGATCACCTCGCTTGCGCGCAGTCCTTCCGCGATCATGTTCTCCACCGCATGACGCGCTTCATCGAGATTGGGTTCAGGACGGTTGATCCAGCGCAGGCACGCGCCGCCATAGGTGACGATACCGGTCAGCGGCTGATTGACCTCGTGTGCGATCGATGCCGCCAGCTCGCCAAGCGTGGTGACACGGGAGACGTGCGCCAGTTCGGCTTGTGCCCGCTGGCGCTCCTGGTTCTGGCGCAGCAACTCGGCATACAGCCTGGCATTCTCCAGCGAGATGGCCGCCTGGGAGGCCAGCATGGCCAGCAGGTTGATTCGCCGGCCGGTGAACAACGCATCCGCCAGATTATTCTCCAGGTAAAGCACGCCGATCAGCTCGGCCTGCTTTGCCAACGCCAGGCAGGCCACCGAGCGCACGCTGCGCGCCCGGACGTCCGGATCCTGCCCGAACTTCGCATGCGTCCTGGCATTGTCGAGGACAAAATCCGCGCGGGTCGTGAGCGCCGCGTCGACGATGGCACGGGGATAGGGCACGGCACCGGCCGGATCCAGGTCGACCACGATGCCGGATCGCTCGGTGCGGGCTTGCGCGGCCAAGCGCAGTGCACCGTCCTGCCGGAGAAACAGCAGCGCCCGCTGCGCGGCCGCCTGCTGAAGGGTGGTTGTCAGCAGCGTGTTGATCAGGCGGTCGAGCTGTATCTCGCCGGCCAGCGTCTGCGTCGCCCTGATGGCGGTGTCGAGGTCCAGCTGGGAGGCTGGGCCGATGTAAGTAGCGGGCTGAAGGGCCGCCACGCCGGCTTGTTCGATGGCCGCGCGGCCCGTGTCCAGATCCGTGCCGTCATGGGCGCGAGCGCGCGCCTCCAGCTTGCGCACCTGGCCGTCGGCGCCCCAGTTGCCATAGGCATCGCGTGCCTTGCGCAGGTAAGCCATTGCCGGCGCCGCCAGGCCCTGTTCGAAACAGCAGCGCGCGCAAAGATCGTAGGCCAGGGCCTCGTCATGAACCTGGTCCCGCTCTCTCGCCTGGCGGGCCGCTTGTTCGTACTGCCGCATGGCCTGCAAGGGCTCCCGCGCCATGCGCAAGGCTTCGGCCGACAGGATGCCCGCGCGCGCGCCGAAGTTGGCGGGATTCTCCCGTGCCCAGGCGCTCAGCTGGTCGTGATGGCGCCTGAAGGCCGCCGCGTGCGCGCTGCCAGGCGCGTGGCCAGATGTGTGGCCGGTTGTGTGGCCCGGGAACACCGGCGCCCAGGCCAGCGTGAGCGCCGCGAAAAAATGATAGTCCGCGATCTCCAGGAAATACGGGGCGGTCCAAAGCAGCGGCTCCGCCTTGCCCGCCGCGTCCAGCGCCCCCCGATAGTCGTCCGCGGCGAAGCAGGCCTGCAGCTTGCGAATCCAGTAGCAGCAGGCGGCGACGGCGAGGCGGGGGTCGGCCTGCAGTCTTGCCTCGGCTTCCGGCAGCCCCGGCTCGCTGGCGTCCAGCGCCATCCAGCCCGCGGCCCTGCCCCGCAGCACCGCAACATACCTGGCCTGCGCGCTCAGGATGTCGACGACCCGCCCCAGGCCCAGCGAGCGGGCGAAAGCCAAGCCAGCCTCGATCTTCGCCTCCACGTCGGCCAGCGGCTCCGCGCAAGCCAGCAGATGGGTCACCAGCTGGTTGCGGCTGTAGGCAGCGAAATTGAAATCCCCCGTCTGCCGGCCCTCTTCGAAACTGCGCTCGATCAGTTCGCGCCCACCGCGGATGGGCTGGGTCCACGGCAGCAGCAACGCGCCAAAGCACATATGGACCTTGGCGCGAAAGCGGCCCATGCCCTCCTGCGCGACCAGCGCCAGGCCGGCCTGGCCCAGGCGATAACCCAGCCCGTAGTCGCCACGGCGTGGCCCGATCGTCATGCCAAGGTGAACGTAGGCAATGCAGGAGGCTTCGTCGTTGCCATGCTCCAGGCTGATGAGCACCATCCAGAGCGGTATCAGGTCGCGCAGGTTCCGGTCCATGAACGACGCGGGCGACATCACCTCGGCCAAGACGCTGAGCGTGGCGCGCCACACCGGGCTATGCATGCGCGGCAAGCTGGCCAGCGACTCGACCGGCCGATCGCCCAGCAATGCAAGCAAGCGCTGGTACTCCTCCTCCACCTGCCCCCGCGCGCCGGGCCGGAAGTCCAGGCCCATCGTGCGGATGAACCCCAGCCCCAGCTGGACGGCGTGGTCGGACTGGTCAAGCGCCGTATGCACCGCCACTTGCAGCCGCGTGACCGCCGCCAGGTCATAGGGTGTCCGCGTCCTGGCGCTCAGGTCCAGCAAACTGGCCGCGGCAGCGCCGAGCCGGCCACCAACGAATTCGCACTCGGCGCGCCCCATCGCCAACGCCAGCGCCAATGCGTGATGGGTCTCCCATGCCCCGTCTGGCAGCCATCGCTCGCCGGCGGAAAAATAGGCACTGGCGCGGTCGTAGGCGGTTGTCTTCATCGCGCGAAGTGCGGCCTCCAGGCTCAGTTGGGCAACCTGGAGCCGCTCGCCGCCATCGAGGTGGATGCCGACTGCCCGGTTGAACTGATCAACCGCGCAGAAGACGCCGCCGTCGCGGCTGCCTTCGCCGATGTCACCGCCGATGTCACCGCTGTTGTCACCGCTGTTGTCACCGCTGTTGTCACCGCTGTTGTCACCGTGCTCCACCCGCTGCGCCAGCCGGCGGCCAAGCCGCAGGTGCAAGGCCGGGCGATCAGCTGCCGGGATCAAGGCATAGGCCGCCTCCTGGACCCGTTCGTGGGCGAAGTGATAGCAGGCGTCGCCGACCACGATGTAGCCCCCGGCCACGGCTTCGGCCAACAGGCCGCCAAGGCGTGCCTCGCTGACACCCAGCGCCTGAGCCGCTGTTGCCGCCGGCACCGTGCTGCCCAGGCAAGACAGGGCCGTCAGCAAGGCGCCTGTTTCTGGCGGTAGTCGCTGCAGGCCCTCGGCAAGCAAACCCGGCGCATCGCCCGGGATATCCGGCGAGTCAGGCAATGGAGCGCTCGCGACCAGATCCAGGCTGCCCTGGTTGCGCCACGCCGCAAGGCACCGCCGCAGTTCGCTGGCAAGCGCGCTCGCGCTGGGGTAGCGTTCCTCGGGCGCCTTGGCCAGCAACCGCATCACCATGGCCGACAACACTGGCGCAACGGCGTCGTTGCGCTCGCACGGCGCCACCGGCAGTCTTGCGAAATGGCTGTGCACCCAGCCGACCGGCTCGCTGGCTTCGAGCGGCAGGACACCCGTAAGCATCTGATACAGGATCACGCCCAGCGCGTAGAGGTCCGCCCGTGCGTCGACCGCCGACTCTCCCCTGGCGGCCTGCTCGGGCGCCATGTAGGCCAGGGTTCCCGCCAGCATCTGGGGTTCCGCGGCTGGCAAAGTGCCGGACGATGCGACGGTGGCGATACCGAACCCGGTAATCCAGGCCCGTTCCCGGTTCGGTGCGACAAGGAGATGCGCAGGCTTGATGTCCCGGTGGACGATGCCGGATTCGTGCATGGCCGCGATCGCGGCGGACACGGCGATTGCGATTTCCAGGAAGGCATCCAGCGGGAACGGCTGGCCAAGCATCTGGGCCAGCGGCAAGCCTCCCTCGTCGGCCGCGAGCAGGGCCGGCCTGCGGTCATAGCGGATCAATGCCACCGGGACCGCTGCCCAATCGGATCGCAGCAGGTCCCGCAAGGTGTATTCGTGCTCGAGGCGTCGCCGTACGCCAGCCGCGCTGGCAGCCGGGCCGGCGAGCGAAAGCAGCACGGGCGAGCATCCGGCGGCGGTCCCGCGAAGCAGCGCGATCTCACCGTCCAGCAAATACTCGAGCTTGTAGCTGCGCAACGAATTCATCGGACCTGGGACCGCATCATGAAAGCTGGGAATCTCAGAGTATATTGCGCCAAGGAGGGGCAATCCGCTGTAGAGGAGGCGTGCGCCGGTGTCGGCGTCTCATACTTTGGTGTTACCCCCGGCCACGTCAGGCCTTGCCCGCGCGGACCAGGCCTGGCCTGAAAGCACGGTGGGGACGGCGCGGCCGGACCGCCCTCCCCTGCGCGCCCGGGGGGAATCCCTGACCGATGCCGACAATACCACCGTATGATTCCACTGAGTGCGACAGCGCGATATCCTCGTAGCAAGCGATGGGGGCCTCCGACCGCTTCGTCACCGCTCATGACAAAAGGAGGAACATCGTGTGATAGCTACCCCGGTGATCGCCATCGTCGACGACGATGCTGCTGTCCGACAAGCCCTGGGAAGCCTGCTCCGCTCCTTCAACATGAGCGTCGAGCTTTATGCGAGCGGGAACGATCTGCTTCAGTCAAACACCATCGATGCCATTTCCTGCCTGGTCGCCGACGTGCAGATGCCCGCGATGAACGGCTTCGCGCTTTGCGAACACCTCCGCGCACGCGGGTTTTCCACGCCAGTGATTTTCATGACGGCCTTCCCCGAGGAGCGCTACCGGCAACGCGCCGAGGCGATCGGCGCTGTCTGTTTTCTCAGCAAACCGTTCATGGAAGCTGACATCATCCGTTGCATCGGGAACGTGCTGGCGCGAAGCGCGAATTCCGGGCCGCAGCCAGGGGACTGAAGACGATGTCCGAAAGCGTGATGCCCCTGGGACTCGGCATGCGCCACGAGCGGCTTGCCCTGGGCCTGAGCGGCTTCTTTGCCGCCGCCTCCATCCGGGCTGCCGACACGCTGCTGCCGGCCTTGTCTCGCGATTTTGGGATCTCCGCGGGAAAGACCGGTGTGGCGGTGACAAGCTTCATGCTTGCCTACGCCGCATTCCAGCTGATCTACGGGCCCCTGGCCGAGCGCTACGGCAAGCTGCGTGTCATCGCGGCTGCCTTGCTGGCCTGCGCCGTTGCCAATTTCAGCCAGTCGCTGGCGCCTGGCTTCGAATGGCTGGTGGTGCTGCGCGCCATGGCCGGCGCCGCAGCCGCGGGCGTCATCCCGATCTGCCTGGCGCGCCTCGGCGACACCGAACCACTGGTCTCGCGGCAGAGCCTGCTCGCGCGCTATTCAGTGGCCACGATCTGCGGACTGATGACCGGCCAATGGGTATCCGGGCTCGTCGCCGATGCGCTGGGCTGGCGTGCCGCCTTCGCGCTGCTGGCGGCCGGCTTCGCCTGCGTGGCCGCGATCCTGGCCAACCTGGCACGCCGCGATGAAACGGCCGGCTATTGGCAGCGCGGGGCACCCGGCCCGCGGCCGGGGCCGGGGCCAGCAACCCTGCTGAAATCCGCATGGGTGCGCCGGGTACTCGGCATGACCTTGCTGCTGGGCTTGCTCTGCCCGAGCGTGTTCGCCTTTGTGCCGACCTACCTCAAGCTCCGCTTTGCCTTGTCCCTGGCAGCGGCCGGCGCCATCACGTCGATGCACGGCATAGGCGGGCTGCTGTACGCCGGCTTCGCGCCGGCGCTGATTCGCAGGATGGGACGGCAGCGCCTGGCCAGGCTGGCGGCCGCGCTGCTTGGCGTGGGGATGGCCTGCATTGCGCTTGGGCAACACTGGCTCTGGATCGCCGCGGGGTGCCTGTGCGCGGGCTGTGGCTACTACATCGTCCTGAATGCAATGCAAACCGCCGCCACGCAGATGGCGCCTTCGCAACGCGCGAACGCCGTCGCCCTGTTTGCGTTCTGCCTGTTCGCCGGCCAGGGCCTTGGCGTGCTGCTGGCCGCGCGCCTGGTGGACACGGCCGGCATTCCGGCCTTGTTCGCCATCAGCGGCGTGCTCGTGATCCTGCTGATCCTGGCGCTGTCCAGGCAACTGCTGCCGCGCCTGGACGCCACCCCGCCCTGATCCGGCGCAGGTGTGGTCAGCTGCCGTCCGGTGCTGCCAGGTGGCGCACGACGGGCGGCGCGGCACCGCGGTGAAAACCATGCACGCGCGTCTGGATCAGTTTGTCGTTCATGGTGTGGCGCTCGTGCTGGCGCAGATGCTCCAGCCACGACTCCACCAGGAAGGTCTCGATAAAGCGTCCGGGCGCGGCCAGGTCCTCGTAGGCACCCCAGGACAGCGCACCGCTGCGACGACGAATCCGGCGCATCTCCTGCACGGCCTTGGCGAACGCTGCCGTATCCTCGCGCGCAACCTCGTACTCCACGCAGATCATCACCGGCCCACGGTCGTGGGCCACGTCCAGTGCACCCGGGTGCAGAAAACCTGAAGGCGCCAGGTCCAGTTCCGGCGAGATGCCCAGTCGCCACCGCAGTGCAGTGGCGCATGCAAGGACCAGCCCCGCTGCCGCCAGCACCAGGGCGACGGGAATGCCCAGCAGCGCGGCGGCTTTGCCCCATAGCGCGCTCCCCGCAGTCATGGCGCCGAAGAACACGGTCAGGTAAGCCGCCAGCGCGCGTGCCTTGACCCAGCCCGCGGCGCTGCGCTGGGCGGCCACATTGAGTGTGGACAGTACCGCGATCCAAGCCAGCCCGGCAAACAGCAGTGCGGCTGCCAGCAGCCAGAAATGCCGCACATAGGCCAGCGCGAGCAAGCTCAGCGCGAACAGCAGGCTTGCCAGCACCACCATGCGATCGGCGGAGACCCGGCCGCGCAGCTTGGGGAGCACAAGGGCGCCACCGACGGCGCCCAGGCCGATGCTGGCCAGCAGCAAGCCATATCCGCCCGGACCGAGGCCCAGTTCCCGCCTGGCCACCAGCGGAAGCAGCGCCCAGCCGGCACTGCCGAAGAGAAAGAACGCGACCGCCCTGACCAGCACGACGCGCAGCAGCGGCGCGGCCTCCACGTACCGCAGGCCGGCACGCACGGCCGAAAAGAAATGCTCGGACGGCAGGTTCCGCCGGGCGGGCTCGGCCTTCCACCGATACAGCACCAGCGTCACGCCCAGCACCGACAGCGCGTTGAGCAGAAAGACCACCGCGGGCCCGGAGAACGACAGGATCAAGCCGCCCAGCGCAGGGCCGATCGCACGGCTGATATTGATCCCCAGGGAGTTCAGCGCAATGGCCGGCGGCAAGTCCGCCTTGTCGACCAGATCCGGCACGATGGCCTGGAACGGCGGCGAGCTCATCGCCGCGCCGGTACTCAGCAAAAACGCAGCAAGCAGCAGCACATGGGCGTTGACCAGGCCGGTAAGCGCAAGCACACCCAGCGTGGTCGCCACGACCAGCGTCCAAAGCTGCGCGAAGATCAGGTACTTGCGCCGGTCGACGATATCGGCCAGCACCCCGGACGGCAGGGCGAACAGGAACATCGGCAGGCTGCCCGCTGCCTGCACCAGGGCGACCATCAGGGGATCGGGATCGAGCGAGGTCATCAGCCAGCTGGCACCCACGTCGTTCATCCAGGTGCCCACATTGGACGCCACCGTGGCGATCCATAGCATCCGGAAAGTGCGGTGCCGCAGCGGGCTCCACGGCGAGCCGGCTGCACCGGCGCTGCCGCGCTCGGCGGCAGGCGTGCCGGCAGTGCCGGCTTGAGAGTCATTCATGGCTTGGTCGCAAGTTGCTCAGGCACTGACGGTGGTAATGCCAACAGTGGCACAGCCGCATTGTGTGGAGCACAGCGGGCGCCGTCTACCCATACCAAGGGACAATTGTTTTGTGCCTCGGCACCGGCTAGCATCGGCGCCGACGCATTGGCCTTGCGCCCAGCGCGTCAGGCGTGAACCCTGCGGCGCCAGTTGCCGGGAGAGACGCCGACCGCTTGCGAGAACACGCGGGTGAAATGGCTTTGATCGGAGAAGCCACAAGCCACGGCCACTTCCGCCAGGGAGAGTCCTGATTCGCGCAGGAGCCCGCGGGCGCGCTCCAGGCGCTGGGCCGCCAGCCACTGATAGGGTGTCTGGCCAGTCGTATCCCGGAAGGCACGGGTGAAATGGCTACGCGACAGGTTGCAGGCGTCGGCGACGTCCGCAATGGACAGATCGCCATCGATCTTGGCGATCAGCATTTCCTTGGCCATCGCCACGCTGCGTTGCGACAGCAACCGGTTTGTCTTGGGCGTCGCGACGGATCCATTCCCATAGTGCTCGACGAGATAGGTCCCGATGGTGAAGCCCAGCTGATCGACGAACAGCTTGCTGGCCATCCCGGGGTGGCTCAGCGCCGGCGCCGCCGCCTGGGCGAGATGCGCCAGTACCTGGTCTTGCTCTCCCGCCGCGCTGCGCAGCCCCAGGATGCGCGAGCGGCCTAGTTCCGCGCTGGTGCGCTCGATAAAGGTGCGGGAAATCTCCAGCAGGATGAAATCGAAATAACCATAAAAATCGGCTTTATAGTCTTCAAAGAAATTCCGGATATAGATGGAGTTCCTTTCAAATTCGTGGGTACTCGCGCGGCGCTCATGAAACACCCGGCGGCGATGTCCCGTGCACAGCGAAACCCCGACCAGAAAGCCACGATTCGACGCCGAAGTGATAACCTGGCTCGCCTTCTCGCCTGGCGAGCTTTTGCGGAAAAACTGGATCTCGCTGCCGGCGAGCTTCTGATCCTTGGAGAGCTTTTCCGCGGCGCACCCGAATGCGTCAATCGATACAGGGGCTGCGAGCGAGATGGAGGCATTGGCGTTGACGGACATGATCTCACACGGGAATAAACCACCACCATGAAAACCCACGCCGCGGCAGCCGCGGCTGACCAAGAATAGCAGAGCTTGCATGCAGCTCGCGTGAAACCTTGGATGGTACAGGTCGAGTGACGCAAGCGCCTGTTGCCTGCTGAAAACCAAGGGCGCGCGATGCCTTCTGTATAATTCAAACTCTTTCAGGCAATTCTCCCATATCAAGCGGCGTGCCAATCACGCGGCATCGCCAATAGTCCGACGGACTATAGAGCACACGCCGGCAAGATCGCCCCTGGCGCTCCGATCGACTCCCATCTCGATCGCCGCGCGGCCGCCCAACATCCTGATCGTCGCCCGCCGGTCATCGACCGTCTGACGAGCCATGGCAATCCACGCGAACCTGCGCGATTGCCGGCCCGGCAAGCCGATCAGTAAGGATCTATCTCTTTCTATGAGCAAACTCCCCAGGCTCGCGCTGAGCCTTGTGCTGGTTGCGCTATTGCACCTGATCCCCACAGCGCTTCCGGCCGCGGCAGCCGCCGACACCACCGCGAATGCGGATGCTCCCGCCACCAGGCCGCCATCGCGCGCGGATGCCGTTGCCGAGCTGAAACGGCTCCAGACCGAGCAGGACCGCATCAAGCAACTGGCATCGTCGCCCACCAGCGGCACGCAGCTCGAAGGGCTGGATGACGCCATCCACCAGTTGGCAGGCGACGTCGACAAGCTGAGCGCGGCGCTCACGCCCCAGCGTGCGCAGTTGCAGGCACAGCTCGACGTGCTCGGGCCGCCACCCGCCGCCGGCACCACACCGGAGGCCGCTGCAGTCGCACAGCAGAGGGCAGACCTGAACGCGCGCAAGGCGCAACTGGACAGCGGACTGAAGCAAGCGGCCGAGGTCAAGGGCAATGTCACCAACCTGACCGAGCAGATCGCCAAGCTGCAGCGCAGCCGCTTGAAGAACCAGCTCGCGCTGCGCTCGGCCAGCATTCTCAGCATGGCATTCTGGGAGCCGTTGTTCGCGCCAAGCCCGGAGGACCAGCAGCGGTTGAACGCGTTCATGGGGCAAGTTACCCCGTTGTGGGACCTGGCCTGGCAGCCCGGGCGGCAGGCAATCACCGCCCTGCTTCTGCTGCTTGCGATCGGCGCCTGGACCATCGGCCGGCGGCTGATCGAGCGGGCGCTGGCATGGTTCTGTCTGACCCGTTTGCCCGAGAGCCGGCTGCGGCGCAGCGCACTCGCGCTTGCAACGGCACTCGCGACGGTTGCGGCAACCGCCATCGCGGTACAGATTGTGTGTTTTGCTTTCGCCCCGCACTACGAATTGCCAGCTCAGGTGCAGGACCTGATCAGCGAACTCGGCAAGCTGACGCTGACAAGCGCGCTGATCGCGGGCCTGGGACGGGCATTGCTGTGCACGCGCCATCCCTCATGGCGCGTGCCTGCGCTCGCCGACAAGGTCGCGCTGGCGATGCGTCCGTTCCCTAGTGTCCTCGCGGGCCTGCTGCTGATCGCCGGCACACTCGAGCAACTCAACCGGACCGCGGACACAAGCCTGCAGGTGACCTTGCTAGGCCGCGGCCTGGTGTCGCTTGTGGTGGTGCTGACAATCGGCGCGGCGCTGCTGCGCGCCAACCGCGTGCGCACGAAGCTCGCCGCTGCGGGCGAGCGGCCTGAATCGCGCTCCACCTTTGCCGGCCTGATCCACGCTGGCGTAACGGTGACGGTCGTCGCCTCGCTGATGGCGCTGCTGATCGGCTACATCACGTTCGCGCGCTTCCTGACCTACGAGCTTGTCTGGATCGACATCGTCCTGTGCAGCCTGTACCTGTTGACGCAACTGACCCGCGACGTCTGCGAAAGCGTGTTCAGCGCGCACCATCCAAGCGGCAAGGTCATCAAGCAGTTATTTGGACTCGGGGACAGCCATCTCGCGCAGGCGTCGACGGTGCTCTCGGGGATCGGCACCAGCCTGCTGCTCCTGGTGGCCGTCATCGCGCTGCTGACCGGCGGCTTCGGCACCACGCCGAGCGACCTGCTCAACAGCCTGCTGACGATGCTAGGCGGCGAGCGGCTGCGCAGCCTCAACATCATGCCCGACCGCATCCTGAACGCTGTCATCGCGCTCTCGGTCGGCACCTACCTGCTGCGCTCGGTGCGGCGCTGGCTGGACGCGGAACTCTTGCCGAAGGTCTGCATGGAAGCGGGCCTGCGCGCATCGCTCATCACGCTGTTCAGCAACATCGGCTATGTGCTGATCGTATTGCTGACGCTGTCGCTGCTGGGCGTCAGGTGGGAAAACCTGGCCTGGATCGTCAGCGCGCTGTCCGTGGGTATTGGCTTCGGCCTGCAGGAGATCGTCAAGAACTTCGTGTCGGGGCTCATCCTGCTGACCGAGCGCCCGGTGAAGGTCGGCGACATGGTGAGCATCGGCGGCGTGGAGGGCGACATCAAGCGCATCAACGTGCGCGCGACGGAGATCCTGCTGGGCGACCGCTCGACCGTGATCGTGCCCAACTCGCAGTTGATCTCGCAGAACCTGCGCAACGTGACGATGAGCAACAGCACGCAAGGCGTCGCGACGCTGCTGCTCACCTTCCCGTTGAACATCGATCCTGAACAGGTGCGCGAACTGCTGCTCGACTCCTATCGGGAAAATGAAGCGATTCTCGACAAGCCCGCGCCATCCGTCACGTTCAGCCAGCTGGCGCCGAACGGGATCACGCTAAGCGTGACGGGCTACGTAGGCAGCCCGCGGATCGCCACCGCGACCAAGAGCGACCTGCTGTTCGAGATACTGAAGCGGCTGCGCGCGGCCGATATCTCGCTGTCGGTCCCGCAGACCTTGCGGGTGGAGAATATGGCCGCGCTTGGCGCGTAACGCGTCCGGCCCCTTACGGAGTCACCAGCGCCACCGAGTCCTGCACGCCATGCGCACGCCTGGCGCCCATGGCTTGCTGCACCACATCGCCGATCATGTCCGCAGTGACCGCCGACAGCGTCCATCCCAGGTGGCCGTGGCCGGTGTTGTAGAACACGCAGGACGCACGGCCCCGGCCCACGCGCGGCAGCATGGTAGGCATCATCGGCCGCAGGCCGGCCCAGGGCACCACGCTGCGCGTGCTGACACCGGGGAAGCACTGGTTGACCCACTCCACCAGCGGACGGATGCGGTCGGCGCGGATGTCGCGGTTGTAGCCATTGAACTCCGCCGTGCCCGCCACGCGGAAGCGGTCAACGCCCAGGCGGCTGGTGACCAGCTTGGTCTCGTCGTCGAGCAGGCTCACGACGGGCGCGGCCGCCTGGCTTTGCGCGTCGTTCAGGTTGACGGTGATCGAATAGCCCTTGACCGGATAGATGTTGACGCGATCGCCAAGGCTGGCCGCCAGCGCCCGGCTGGCGGTGCCGGCACAGACGACCACGCCGTCGAACACGCGCGATTCGGCCTGCTGGCCGTCGCTGCTGACGATGGTGACCTGCCGGCCGTCAGTGCTGACCGACTGGACATCCTGGCTGTACAGGCAACGCACGCCCAGGCGGTCGATAGCCGCGGCCATGCCGCTGGTGAACTTGTGGATGTCGCCAGTAGAGTCGCTCTGGGTGAAATAGCCACCGTAGTACTGCCCGGCCAGGGTCGGCTCGATGGCGCGCATTTCTTCCGGCGTGACCGCGTGGCGCTCCAGCCCGCCCTCGGCCAGCAGCTTCGATACCCTGCCTGCATGCTCGAAACCCGCCTTGTCGCGATAGATATGGAGGATGCCTTCCTTCTTCAGGTCGAAATCGATGCCTTCGGCCGCCGCCCAGGAGAACAGGTGGTCACGCGCGGCAATCGCCAGGCGCGTGGTCTCGATGGTGTTCTTGCGGTAATGGGGAATGGCGGCGATGAACTCGGCGAACCAGGACAGCTTGTGCCAGCTCGGGCGCGGGTTGACCAGCAGCGGCGCATCGCTCTTGAGCATCCACTTGATGCCCTTGAGGATGGTGGACCAGTGTGTCCAGACTTCGGCGTTGGAAGCGGAAAGCTGGCCGCCGTTGGCGAACGAGGTTTCCATGGCGGCATAGCGGTGTTTTTCGAGCAGGGTGACCGAGAAACCGCGTTTGGCGAGCGCGTAGGCAGTGGTCACGCCGGTGATGCCACCACCGATAACGGCAATTGATTTCATCTCTATGGTTCCAGGACGTCGGATGGGAGCCTCTTGCGCAGCATGCGCAAAAGACGCCCCCTCTGTCCTTGACCTGAGAGATTCACGATACGCCACTTTGGGGGTGGCGGGGATCGCTTGCTCCTTCGGTACCGCCGGCTGACGAGCGCCGGGGTTCTTCAGAGTTCAAACGTGATACCGGTCCTTTTGCCTGAGAGTTTCCGGGGCGGTTGCTCCTTCGGCGCTGCCCGGCGCTTGGCCAGGCAGTCTCTCCCGATATCAACTTTGCATGATGCCGCCAGGTAATACCAGATGGCATGGCTCGGAACTTTAGCACTAGTCTGACTGCCTGGGGAATTTCCCTGCGGGTTCAGGCCGAGAATATCAGCGGGCCGGAACCGGGGCGATCGACGCGTGCGGCGTGGCGGTGCGCTGCGCGGCCTTGTGCACCATGGTGTAGGCGTAGTCCACGCCCATGCCGTAGGCGCCCGAGTGTTCCTTGACCAGCTGCATCACGGCGTCATAGCTGTCGCGGTGCGCCCAGTCGCGCTGCCATTCGAGCAGCACCTGCTGCCAGGTCACCGGCACCACGCCGGCCTGCACCATGCGCTGCATGGCGTAGTCGTGCGCTTCCTTGCTGGTGCCGCCGGAAGCGTCGGCCACCATGTAGATCTCGTAGTCGCTGTCGTGCATCGCCGACAGCGCGAAGGTGGTGTTGCAGACCTCGGTCCACAACCCGGCCACGATGATCTTCTTGCGGCCGTTGGCGGCCAGCGCGTCGCGCACCTTCTGGTCATCCCACGAGTTCATCGAGGTGCGTTCCAGCGTCTGCTGGCCGGGGAATACGTCAAGCAGTTCGGGGTAGGTATAGCCGGAGAAAGACTCGCTCTCCACCGTGGTGATGGTGGTCGGAATATTGAAGATCCTGGCCGCCTTGGCCAGGCCCACCGCGTTGTTCTTCATCGCCTGGCGGTCCATCGACTGCACGCCGAAGGCCATCTGCGGCTGGTGGTCGATGAAGATCAGCTGGCTGTTTTGCGGGGTCAGGACTTCGAGCTTGGCGTTGGTCATGATTTCTCTCCTTGGCTATTTGGCTATCTGGTTGAATTATTTAGAACGTCGTCTTTGGCGTCGATCCGTCCATGAGTTGAACTTTATGGCAGCGCCGGCTGACGATGTGATGAGTTAGTCGGATAACTTGTTCAATTTTATTGATTGATATTTAATGGGAGTAGGAAGCAGCCAAACGGTGGGGTGGCCGCGTTGGCTTTCGCGACACCCAAGTAGTAATCTTCAATACTGGCTGCCGCATAGGGAACAAAGGCAAAATGCCCGACTGCTCGATGGCGGCTTGAATTGCGATGGGGCAATACGGTCAGCCAACGATATGACTTGAGGAGCCGGGCCAATGGGAAGCACCAACGCAGTTGCGGTGGCGGCAGTCGCCTTCGTGGGCAGCCACTTTCTCTTGTCCCGTCCGCTGCGCAGGGGTTTGGTCCGCGCACTTGGCGAAGCCGGGTTCCAGGGCGTTTATTCGCTGATTGCAGTCTTGACGCTCGGCTGGCTGATCCTGGCATACCGAAAGGCGCCCCTGACGGCACCACTATGGCCGGTAGGAAACGGCCTCTGGGCGGCTGTGACCACGGTCATGCTGATCGCGTCGGTCCTCCTGATGGGTTCGCTGATCCGCAACCCGGCGCTTCCCACCGGCGGTCGGCCCGGCGCGTTCCCGGAAGCAGCGCGCGGCGTGTTCGCGGTGACGCGCCACCCAATGATGTGGTCGTTCGCACTTTGGGGGCTGTGCCACATCGCGGTGTTTCCGGTGGCCAAGAACATCATGATCGCAGCGGCTATGGTCATCCTCGCGCTCGTCGGCGCCGCGCTGCAGGACCGGAAAAAGGAGCAGCTCCAGCCCGATCTCTGGCCCGCATGGGAGTCCAAGACGAGTTATCTGCCGTTCGCGGCGATTGCCGCTGGCCGTGCGCGGCTCGGCGGGTTCGGCTTGCACGCGCTTTTGGGCGGCCTCGTCGTCTGGCTCGCAGCAACCTGGGCACATATCCCGCTCGCCGGTTGGGCCGCGGGCATCTGGCGCTGGCTGTAGCTGTAGCTGTAGCTGTAGCCGCAGCGTCAGGCGTCCAGATACACCCGCATCAGCGCCTCGAACCACTCCACGAACACCGCCAGCCCTCGCGAAGACCGCTATCGGGCCGCCCCGGGGCTACGCGCGTCGTCAAAGTTGTGAAGGCTTAAGCTTTTGCCTCGGAATCCGGAGGGAGAGGGCGGCGCGGGGAGGAAGCGAATGGGGCATGATCCCCCTCCGCTCCGCCCCGCGCTCTCTTTTTACTGCAGCTCGATCTTCGCGATCGCTGCCAGCCGTTTCCAGCGCGCTATCTCGTCCTTCTGGTAGTCGCGAAGTTCTGCCGGCGTGGACAGGATCAGCGAGGTGGACTGGCGCTGGTAATACTCCTTGACGTCGTCGGCGGCGCCGGCCTGGGCAAACAGTTCGCCAAGGCGTTGTGCAATGGGCGCAGGTGTCTTGGCGGAGACCGCCGCCGCCACCCAGTTGTAGGCCAGGAAGTCCGGCACGCCGGCTTCGGCCGCGCTCGGCACGCCCGGCAGTAGCGGCGAACGCTGGGGCGCGGTGTAAGCCAGCGCGCGCACCTTGCCGCCCTTGACCAGCTCAATCGCGCCGCTGGCATCCACCACGGCGAAGTCCACGTTGGCGGCCATCACGCCGTTGATCGCGTCGCCCGCGCCCTTGTAGGGCACGGCAGTGGTCTTCATGCGGCTTTGCTCGTTCAGCCATTCGCTGTACAGCGTGTACGACACCGAGCCGGTGCCGTAGTTGAGCGCGCCGGGCCGCTTGCGCGCGTCCTCCACCAGCGCCTTGAGCGTGTGGTACGGCGAGCTGGCGGGCACGATGATCAGGCATGGCCCACGCGAGAGCAGCGTGATAGGCGTGAAGTCGGTCAGCGGATCGTAAGGCAGCTTGCGAAAGGTGGCGGCATTGGTGGACAACGTGGAGTTGCTGCCGATAAACACCGTGTAGCCGTCGGCCGGCGCGCTGAGCAGCGTCTGCACGCCGATAAAGCCGTTGCCACCCGGCTTGTTCTCCACCACCACGCCCTGCCCCGTCAGCTCGCCGATCTTCTTGGCGAACATGCGGGCGGTCATGTCGGTACCGCTGCCGGACGGGAACGGCACGATAAAGCGGATCGGCCGGGTGGGAAATGCCAGCGGCTGCGCCAGCGCGGCGAACGGCGCGCCTGCCAGGCTCGCTGTAAGGACGGTCCCTGCCAGGACAGCGAAGCGGCGCCGGGAACAGTTCACGGTTCGGGTCATGTTGTCTCCTTGGTCTTGCGCCTGGCAGTGGGTTCCGCCAGTGCGGGTGCGTCAGTGATTCCGTGGTTCGCTTTGCCGGCGCGCTAACGCTTGAGGCCAAGCAGATCCCGCGCGATAACCCATCGGTGCACTTCGGACGGGCCTTCGTAGATGCGCATCAACCGCGTCTCGTTGGCCATCTGCTGCAACGGCATTTCCTTGGTCATGCCCATCGCGCCAAAGGCCTGCATGGCGTGGTCGATCACGTCCCAGGCCATCTCGGTGGCGAATACCTTGATCATCGAGACCTGGGTACGCGCCTCGTCGCCGGCGTCAATGCGCGCCGCGGCCTCGTATGTCATCAGGCGACAGGCGTGGATGCGGGTGGCGGCATCGGCCACCCACCACTGGATTGCCTGCCGGTCCGCCAGCGCGGCGCCGAAGGTGCGGCGCTGCGGCGCGTACTCGCACAGCATGTCAAGCGCGCGCTGGGCGCGGCCAATGCACCAGGCCGCCATCTGCACGCGCCGGCTGGACAGCCGTGCCTGCATCGGCGCGAAGCCCTGGCCTTCCACGCCCAGCAGCTGCGTGTGCGCGACGCGGCAGTCCTCCAGCACCACCTCGTAGGTGGAGGCGCCGCCGATCATGGGGATGCGCCGTTCTACCTTGAAGCCGGGCGTGCCACGGTCGACCAGAAAGGCGGAGATGCCGCCGCGGGCGCCGCGCGCCTTGTCGGTCACGGCCATCACGATGGTCCAGTCGGCGCGGGCAGCGCGGCTGATCCAGATCTTGCGGCCGTTGAGCACCCAGTCGTCGGCGTCGCGTTCGGCGCGGGTGGTCATCATGGCCGGGTCGCCGCCGGCGCCGGGCTCGGAAATAGCGATGGCGGAGATGGTCTCGCCGCGCGCGTACGGTTCCAGGTAGCGCGCACGCTGGGCCGCGTCGGCGGTCTTGAGCAGCATGCGCAGGTTCGGCGAATCGGGCGGCAGGTCGTAGGGTGTGACGGTCTTGCCTAGTTCCTCGTTGACGCCGACCATGGCCACCACTGGCAGGTCGGCACCGCCCATCTCGGCCGGCGCATCCAGGCCCCACAGGCCCAGCTCACGCGAGAGTGCGTCCAGCTTGTCCTGCTCCTGCGCCAGCAGCGTGAGCTGGCCGCCCTCTGCCTCGCGGGCCAGCACGCCCGCTTCAAGCGGGATCAACTGCTCGCGCACAAAGCGCGCCACCAGATCCTTGAGCATCTGGTGCTCTTCTTCCAGTGCGAAGTTCATGCAATGTCTCCTTTATTGTTTGCGTCCCGCTTCAGGCGGCGTTCCGGCCGCCCGTCACCCGGGCGATGTCTTCAGGGGCTAGCCCGGCTTCGCGCAACACTTCATCGGTGTGCTCGCCCAGCGTGGGCGCGTGGCGGCGCAACGACAGCGGTGTGGCGGAGAAGCGCGTCGTGGGCCGCATTTCGCGCAACGGGCCCTCGGTGGGATGCTCGGTCTGCTGGAACAGCCCGACCGCCTCCAGGTGGGGATGCGCCAGCAATTCGTCCGGCGCATAGATCGGCGTGGCGGGGATATCCAGCGTCTCGAACAGCGCCATCCACGCCTTTGTGGTCCGGGTCGGCGTGATTTCCGCGAGGTGCTGGTACAGCGCGCGGATATGGGCGTTGCGCTGCGCGCGGCTGGCGATGTTGTACTTGTCACCCAGGTCATCGCGGCCCACGGCGTGGAAAAAGGCTTTCCAGTGGCGGTCCGTGTACGGTAGTGCGCAGATCCAGCCGTCCGCAGTCTGCGCCGGCCGCCGCCCTCCCTGCAGCAGGCGCGCATAGCCGGCCGCGCCAGTGGCGGGCTCGAAGGTCAACCCCGCCAGGTGCTCGGCCATCACGAAGCTGGCCATGGTTTCCAGCATCGGTACCTCCACCGCTTGCCCGCTGCCGTGGCGCTCGCGGTGCAGCAGCGCGGCCATCACCGCGTTGGCCAGCGCCATCCCGGTGGTCTTGTCGGCAATCAGGCTAGGCACGTACTCGGGCCGGCTGCCGGCGACGCAGCCCAGCGACACCAGCCCGCAAGCGGCCTGGATGATGTCGTCGAAGGCCGGTTTGTCACGGTGCGGGCCGTCCTGGCCAAAGCCGGTGGCCACGCAGTAGACGATGCGCGGGTTCAACGCTGCCACCGCAGCGTAGCCAAAGCCCAGCCGCTCGATGGCGGCCACGCGCATATTGTGGATCAGCACATCGGCGCCGGCGATCAGGCGGCGCAGCGCCGCAGCGCCTGCAGGCGTCTTCAGGTCCAGCACCACCGAGCGCTTGTTGCGGTTGAGCGCCAGGTAGATCGAACTCATGCCGGCGTTGCGCGATACGCCGTTGGCGCGCATGAGGTCGCCTTCCGGCCCTTCGACCTTGATGACGTCCGCGCCCAGGTCGGCCAGAGATTGCGTGGCCAGAGGGCCCAGCACCACCGAAGTCAGGTCGAGTACGCGAATTCCCTCGAGCGGGCCGGCGCAGACGGGTTTCTCATGTTGCATACGGCCCCCTCAGCGGCGCTGGAACACGGGCGCGCGGCGCTCGGCCATCGCCGCCACGCCTTCGCGGAAATCCGCGGTGGCGAACTGCACGCGCTGGATGGCCAGTTCACGCTGGTTGGCCTCCACGATGCGGTCGGCCAGCCCCAGGCGCAGCGTCTCACGTGTGCTTTCCACGGCCAGTGGCGCCGAGGCCGCGATATCGTGCGCGAGCGCCAGCGCGCGGGCACGCACCTCGGCCTGCGCCACCAGTTCGTCGGCCAGCCCGATGCGCACCGCTTCTTCGCCGTCGAGGCGCCTGCCCGTATACAACAGCAGCGCGGCCTGCTGCTCGCCGACCAGGCGTGGCAGCGTCACGCTCATCCCAAAGCCGGGATGGAAGCCGAGCCTGTTGAAGCTGGCGCTAAAGCGCGCTTCGCGGCATGTGATGCGAAAGTCCGCCACCAGCGCCAGTCCCAGCCCCGCGCCGATCGCGGCGCCCGCAACCGCGGCCACGATGGGCTTGCGGTTGCGGTACAGCTTCATGGCCTGTGCGTAGAAGGCCGATGGGTCGCGCGAGACACTGCCCTGGTCGGTGCCGCTGAAATCGGCCCCGGCGCAGAAGGCGCCTACGCCGGAAGACAGCACGATGGCGCGACAGCTGTCGTCCTCGTCGAGTTGCAGCAACGCTTCGGCCAGCCGGCGCATGACATCGGCGTCGACAAAGTTATGGGGCGGGCGGGAGATCTCGATCTGCGCAACATGCTGGTCGCGTGTCAGGACGATTTCGGGGGTGGATGCCGAGGTCATGGCGAAGGGCTCCGGGAAGTGGAAAGGCACCCAGTATTCGCCGATGCGGATTCCCGCGCTACACTACAATTTCGAATACCGAAATTACTTGCAGCGCCCCGATGCTGGATTGGCGGGCCTGCGGCCAACTACATGCCTGATCCGCACCCCCATTCCGACCCCGGTTCCGCCCCGGCTTCCCACCCGGATTCCCGCGCCAAACCGCCTTCGAGCCGCGAACTCACGCACAGTACGGGCCGGTTCACGCGGCAGACCGAAGGCAGTCAGTCGCTCGAACGTGGCCTGATGCTGCTGCGCGCGTTCCGCGTCGGCTCTTCCAGCCTGACCAATGCGGACCTGGCAGCGCGCACCGGCCTGCCGCGCCCCACTGTCAGCCGCCTCACGCGCTCGCTGGTGGACAGCGGCTTCCTGTGCTACGACGCCACCGAGCGCGCCTATCGGCTGGCGGCCGTGGTGGTGAGCCTGGCGGACGCCTTCCACCACGCCACCACGGTGCCCGATATCGCCCTGCCGCTGATGCGCAAGATCGCCGAGGCGGAAAAGGTCAATGTCGGCCTGGCCGTGCCCGACCAGACCGCCATGGTCTACCTGGCCGCGGTGCGCCACAGCCGCGACAGCGTATCGCGCACCCGGCGCGTAGCGCCCGGCACGCGCGTTCCCATGGAACTGACCTCGATCGGCATGGCGTGGCTGGCCGCGGTGCCGGCCGGCGTGCGCGACCACTTCCTCGCACGGATCGAGGAGAAGGCCGGCGACGAATGGCCGGCCTTGCACAAGGAACTGTCGCGTGGCATTGCCCAGGCAAAGGCGCAAGGCTATTGCAGCACCAACTACCAGCCCGGCCACCTGACCGCCGTGGGCGCGGCGTTCCGCGGGCCGGACCACCAGTGGTACGGGCTCAATATCAGCTTCCCGCACAAACCCAGCGAAAAGCCGCGTGATGTGGCACGCTATGCGCCGCTGCTGCTCGGTCTGATCGAGAAGATCAGCGCGTCATGCGGGGTGGAGGACGGCGTGGAGTCAGCATGACGGCCGGCGGCTAGCGCGGGGCCAGCCTTCTTGCCCATCAGGGGAGTCATACTGCTTGTTTCAAAATGAAGCGAAGCGGTTCTGGCTAGGCGCGCGGCCGCGGACAGTACATGTGGTACGGCCAAGGCCGCGCAATAACGCCAGGATCTTTTTGAAATGGCCTCTTACAAACCGACGTGATGGACCCAGCCGGCCGGGCCAGCGGCCTGGTTGCGCTGAATCTCCACCAGCCGCTCCCTTAGCACCTTGACAGTGTTGCCAGCGGCGCCGTTCCCGATCGCGAAGCGCGTCCGCGCGGAGCGCACTTCGCCAATGGCCACCAGCGTCGCCGCCGTTCCGCAAACAAAGGCCTCGGCCAGGTGTCCGCTTTGGGCATCCGCCTCCCACTCGGGGTACGAATATCGGCGCTCTTCCACCACCATGCCCATCTCCCTGGCCAGCTCGATCACCGAAGCCCGGGTGATGCCCGGAAGAATCGAGCCGCTAAGGGGCGGCGTGACCAGAGTGCCGTCGTCCATCACGAAGAAGATGTTCATGCCACCGAGTTCCTCCACCCAGCGGTGCTCGGCGGCATCCAGGAAGACCACCTGGTCGCATCCGTTCGCAGTGGCCTCGCTCTGCGCGACCAGGCTGCCGGCATAGTTGCCACCGCACTTCGCCTCGCCGGTGCCGCCGGGCGCGGCGCGCGTGTAGTTCTCGGATACCCAGACGGAGACGGCCTTGTCTCCGCCCTTGAAGTACGGGCCCACCGGGCAGGCAATCACGCAGAAAATGAACTCGGAGGCTGGCTTGATGCCGAGGAACACCTCGTTGGCAAACATGAAGGGACGCAGGTAGAGGCTGCCCGAGCCATGCGGCACCCAGGCCTGGTCGATCCGCACCAGTTGCTCGATCGCTTCCAGAAAGAGCGATTCGGGCAACGCCGGCATGGCCATGCGCTTGGCCGACGCCTGGAAGCGGCGCGCGTTCTCGAGCGGGCGGAACAGCGTCACGGCGCCATCCGCGCCGCGATAGGCCTTCATGCCCTCGAAGATCTCCTGGCCATAGTGGAGTACCGAGCACGCCGGATCGATCGAGAACGGCTTGCGGGCAGTGACCTTGGCGTCCTGCCAACCCTGTCCTTCACGCCAGGTGATCGTCACCATATGGTCGGTGAAGACGCGGCCGAACGCGGGGTCGCGCATCAGTGCATCCCGCGTGGCCGCGTCGAGCGCGTTCGGGTTGGGTTCGAGGCTGAAAATGGTTTGTTGCGTCATGAGCGCGCGTCTTCCTTCGCTGGCGTTGGGGATTGGCAGCAGGGCGAACACCCCTGTCTGCCGCCGGCATGGCACGTGGTTCTACGTGAAATCCGAGGGTATCGATGATCGCATGCTGGCGCCCAGTTTGTCTTCAATGACAAGGATTGACCTTCGCTCCGGACATTGCTTAGCCGCTACAACAAACCAATTGCCGCACAAAGGTTATGTTAAATCGTTGATTTGAGACGGTAAGCCAATTGAGACAGCCTCTTAGCCTGCCTCAACACGATTGCGTCCTTCAGCCTTGGCGCGATACAGCGCCGAATCGGCCCGTGCCAGCAATTCGTCAAGGGTCGCTTCCCCGGCCTCGATGCTGGCCAACCCCAGGCTTGCCGTGCAGGCGGGCTGCCCGGCGATGGCCGATTGCTGCTCGACTGCCTGGCGCACGCGCTCGGCCATGGCAAGCGCGGTCTCCATGCCGGTCTGCGGCAGCAGCACGACAAACTCTTCGCCGCCGAAGCGGCCAAGATGGTCCGTGTGGCGCAGTGCCCGCCCTACGATTTGTGCGAAATGCGCCAGCACGCGGTCACCCACCAGGTGTCCGTGCTGGTCGTTGATGCGCTTGAAGTGGTCGATATCCATCAGCAGCAACGACAGTGGCTGCCCGCCGCGCCGGTTCTTCAGTTCACTACTACCTGCGTGCAGCACAGCGCGACAACTCAATATTCCCGTCAGGTCGTCGCGTTGCGCCAGGTACTCGAACTGCGCACGTAACCGCTCGCTCACAGTCAAAAGCAGTCCAAGGCAGACGAAGAGCGACGCGAAGCAATACGCTGCAATGTACGCGGTCTGAATAGCCGAAGGGGAAAACCGCGAAGTATCGACGGCATCCTGGAAAAGCGTCGTCGCTGCCCGCATGAGCAAGGCCAGCCCCTGGAAAGCGAGGACAACTGCCATGAAACGCGGGGCAAAACCCCGGCCGTGCTGCCAGGTCAGCCGCGCATGGGTCAGGCATATTGCCGCTAACACCGAGGTAAGCAGCAACACGCGGATCCGGTAGTCGGGATGGACCAGCAGGAACCAGGTAATGCCAGCCAGGCAGCCAACACCCAGGGCGAGCCAGCGTTTCCAGCTACAGGGCACCCCGTAGAAGCGCTGGCTGCCGAAGTAGAACAAGGCGCAGCCCGAAAGCAGCAGCGCGTTACCGCCAAGTGCGACGAGCACGGCCGGCCAATGCCCGTCCATCGCATAGAAGGCGGTGGAAAGCGCGCAAAGCACCGGTGCCAGCGCCCAGGGTAGCAACCCTTTGGTGGAGGCAGGATAGGCGCGGCGAAAAGCCAGCAGGACGATGCCCAGGGCGATATTGATCATCCCCGTCATCGCCGTCATGGAGCGCAGGTCCAGGTTTAGCATGGGTCAGCCGTGGAGAAACGATCTGTGCACATGGCACCGTGCACACATTGTACTGGCGGTTAGCCACCGCCCGGCCGCCAAGCCGGCCGTCGCCTGGTAAGGCAGGCAGTGTGTACACTACTGCCCTACCTTTTTCGCTTGACCCATGACGATCACTATCAACGAAGACCTCCGTGCCTATATCGATCCACTTACAGACGACGAATACGCGGCGCTAGAACGCAGCCTACTCTCCGAAGGGTGCCGCGATGCACTGGTGCTGTGGGGCGATCTCCTGGTGGATGGACACAATCGCTACAGCATCTGCCAGAAGCACGGAGTCCCTTTCAATACGGTACAAAACCAGACGTTCCAGTCCATGGAGGATGTTCACCTGTGGATGATCGACAATCACCTCGGGCGGCGCAGCGTATCGGATTTCCAACGCGGTGTACTCGCATTGCGGAAGAAGGAAATCGTATCCGCGCGTCTGGCACAAGCCCAAGCCCAAGCGCAGGCCCAGCCGGGTTCTGCAAAGCCTGCCGGGGCTGAAGTCGCCATGCAATCCGGGGCCGATACCGTGTTGACTCGCGAGGCGGTTGCGCGCACGGCGCGGGTGAGCAGTGCGACGCTTGGTCAGATCGAAAAAATCCAGAAGACCGCTGCGCCCGAGTTGGTCAGCGCGGTAAAAGCGGGCGTGATTTCCATCAATGCTGCGGCTGCCGTAGCCTCCTTGCCTGGCGAGAAGCAGGTAGCGGCGGTTGCCGGGGGCAAGAAGGAACTGCGCCAGGTGGCCAGACAGGTGCGCGAGGCCCGCGTGCCACCCAAGCCTGAACCGGCGCCCCCACCCAGCGACGCCACCCCCGACCAACTGGCGATTCATCGTCTGACGCAATTGGTGACACAGCTCACCGAAGAGCGCGATCAGTTGAAAAAGAAGGTGCAGCACTTGACGGTTGCACTCGCAGAGGCCCGCGGCGGGCAATCGACTGCTTGAGGCACTCTTGTCTGGTGAGCGGGTACGCGTGTCCTAGCGCAAGCACTACTTGCGCTAGTCGAGAGCGCGCCGGTGTAGTGCTGCTCACCAGAACCAATAAGGCCCGTGATGATCGCCTATCGATGGCGGAGCGGGGCCGGCGGCCCCGCTCCCAACGCCGCCGGCTTACTGGCTCAGCCGCGTTACCTTCAACTGCGGGTCCGCCGCAATGGCTTGCTCGCTGAACGGCAGCCGCACCCATCGCTTGGCGGAGTACTCCGCCATCTGGTCAAAGGCGTGCGGCGACTGCTGATCTACGGACTGGCCGTACACCAGCAGCGCCTCGGCGACCGGCCCTTGCTCGTCAAAGCCTACGGTCTGCACGTAGCTGGTCCCAAAGTAGACCTGCAGCCCCTTGTCCGACACCGGGGTGCTTTGCAGCTTGTTGAGCACGCCTTCATATTCCTCGCCGCCGTGCAAGGCGATGCGGCCAGTCGGTGCCGTGGCGGCCTGCACCTGGCCCAGCGGCGCATCCAGCGCAAAGCCGGCAGTGCGCATGGCCTGCACGGCGTCCTTCAGTGCCTTGAAGACCTCGGTGCGCACAGACGCATCGCGCATGCGCAGTCCGCGTGGCGTGTTGACCGGATCGGTGGGGGTGAACTCGATGGCGTAGACCTTGGGGATCTTGCTTGCGCGCATCCAGAACTCGCGGAACAGCGGTGCGGCACGACTGTCGAGGTTGCTGTGGCGGTCCCACTTGCGCAGCGCCGCGCAGCCGTCGCTCAGGTCGGCGTCCTTGGCGCCGCGGCAGGCATCGAGCAGGTCATCCAGCACGAGCTCGCCGGAGAGGTTGCGGTCGCGGAACAGCACGGCCTGCAGGCCGGGTACGTCAAAGCGGTTACCGGGCAGGCCGTCCTCCCCCGCGAGGCGGCGGCCGATTTCCATCAGGCCAACGCGCGTGCGCAGGCGTTGCGCAACTTCGGTGGGACCCAGCACCGGTGAGAAGCCGGTCAGCTTCTGGCTGGGGTTAGACAGCCACGAACTGTCATTGCTGTTGGCGACATAGTCATCGCGTACCAGCACGGGCATGGCGTTGGGGGCCACCAGCCCCGGTACTGGCGACGCCGCGTCCACCGTCCAGTTGCAGCTAGCCCGCGTGCCGTCCAGCAGGACCATGCCGGTGCCCTGCATCAGCTTGGCGGCCAGCGCGGCGCTGTCGCCGGTCGGCGCGCATTGCTTGAGCAAGGCGGCCGATACGTTGGGCGCGACCGATACATCGGCAAACATGGCGCGGCCTTCACGGTCGGTGGCAATCGTGTTGACCCACGGAATGCCCAGGCGGCCAATGGCGGTGCGGATGCCAGCGACGTCGCGCGCGCGGCCGATATCAAGCCAGGTGTCGACCGAACGCGTGTTGTTGCGGTTGGCGTCGCGCAGCGCGTAGGCCTTTTGCGCGGACCACGGCAGGCCGGCCGATGGCATGGACAGCACCGGGCCGTATTCGGTCATGTAGAAGGTGTGCGAGCGCTGCTCGGTACGGCCGTCGGGCAGTTTTGCCGCATAGCTGACGGTGCGTGGGGTCATCTTGCGCGGCGCGCCGTCCACCAGGTAGGTGGTGGGGTCGCCTTCGGCCAGTTTCAGTTCATACAGGGTGAAGCGGCGGGCGGTGGACACGGTGTGCGTCCAGGCCACGTCCTTGTTGAAGCCGATGCTGATGATCGGGAACGATGCAATGGACGCGCCCATGACGTCCAGCTTGCCCGGTATGGTCAGGTGCGCTTCAAAAAAACGATTGGTGGTGGTCCACGGAAAATGCGGATTTCCCAGCAGCAGGCCGCGCCCATTCGTGGTGGCTTCCTTGCCAAAGGCCCAGCCGTTGCTGCCGATCGGCGGATCCAGCAGCTGCAGGTTGTTGTTGACGGCTTCGAAGTCGATGCTGGCTACGTCCACCGCCCCCGCCTGCTGCGCGGTCTTGGCACTGCCCGCGGCCCCGGGCGGCACGGCGGCGACAATGCCCGCTGCCAGCGCGCCGGCGCTGGCTTGGATGCTCTTCTCCTCGGCCAGGCGGAACAGGTCGATGGCGGTAACGGGCCGCACCCAGTCAGCGTTGCGGCAGCCAGCCGGGCGTTGGGCGGGCGGGGTATCGCGCAGGTAGCGGTTGTAGCCGGCGATATAGCCGCGCAGCAATTCGCGCGCCTCTGGCGAGGCCTGCGCGTAGCCGGCGCGCAGGGCGTCGTCATCGATGATCGCGCGGAAGAATGGATCGGATTCGCTGTTCTTGATGCGCTTGAATGACACCTCGGTACTTTCGTCGGGGCCGAACACGCGCGAGCGATCGCCGCTGACCGTGACGACCTGGTCGGCCATCAGGCAGACGTTGTCCTGCGCGTATGCGTAGCCCATGCCAAAGGCCAGGCTGGCGTAGTCGTTGGCCTTGATATGGGGAATGCCATAGGCGGTGCGGCGGATCTCGGCGTTGAGTCCGCCTTCGCTCCAGTTGGCGCTGTCGCTGCCTGCGGTGGCGCAGCCGCCCAGGGTGGCGACCGCCAGCACGGCGCCGCCAAGTGCGGTCGCGCCGCGCACGATGCGTTGCTTCATTGTGTTGTCTCCTCGTTCTTGTGTCTGTGGGCCCATGGAACGTTGCGCGCCAACCGGCGACGCGCCATGGTGCCGCTGACATGGTCGGGCATCGGGGCCGTGACAGGTAGAGTGGATTCCGCCACAATTGGTGGCATTCCCGCCATCTGGCAGGCAGCTTTCCAACCAAAATCCACCGCGCCATGTCGGACGTCTATCTGCTGTGCTACCCCTCGGCCGTTGTCTCCGCCCTTTCCACCGCGGTCGACATGCTGGACATTGCCAACACGCTGGCCTCCATGCAAAGCCGGCGGCGCGGCACGGCGGCGCCCTTTCGCTGGCGGCTGGCGGTAGCCGAGCCGCAACGCTGGCAGGCGCTGGCCAGCGTGCTGCGCTGCACGTGCGTGCCGCTGGAAGAACTGGCCGGCGCAGGCAAGGACGCCATGGTGGTGATCGCGCCACCGTTGTTTGACCACATCGCCGGGCTTGAACATATGCTGTCGCTATTGGACCGCGAACGCGCCGCCATTGCGGCAGTTGCTACGCGGGGGGCGCTGGTGGTGGCGCCGTTCACGGCAGTAGCACTTCTGGTAGCCATGGATTTGCCGGCACAGCGCAAGCTGGCGGTGCCGTGGCTGATTGCCAACTGGATGCGGCTGAGCGAACCCGCGCGACGATTGCAGGCCGACCAGCCAGTGGTCAAGAGCGGCAACCTGCTCAGTTCCCGCGCGCTGGATCGCATGCATGCGCTGTTGCTGCAGGCGGTGGCGCATACCGCAGGTAACGCCCTGGCCCGCACGCTGGGCAACGCCCTGCTGGACCAGCCCGAGCGCGGCGAGGCAGTCAGCATCTGGCTGAAGACCGGCGATGCCCCGCGCCACAGCGTGGCGCTGCGCGCACGCCGCTACCTGCAACAGCATCTGGCCGAGCCCTATGACCTGCCCCGGCTGGCGGCGGTGGCGTCCACCAGCGAACGCACGCTGCTGCGGCATTTCATGAAGACCGTGGGCATGTCGCCGCTGCAGTTCCTGCACCGATTGCGGGCTGAGCGCGCCTGCCATCTGCTGGAAGTCTCCACGCTCAGCCTGACCGCCATTGCCGAACAATGCGGCTACCAGGATATGTCCGCCTTCCGCAACCTGGTGCGCCGCCATACGGGCCAGACGCCGGGCGCGCATCGGCGGGCGCATTCGGTGCGCTCGGAATTGCGCGCGGGCTGAATGCCGTGGACAGGCGCCTCAGGCGCACATTTGAGCTCGGCCAGGACCGGACATAATGAAATGGTCAGCCCAGAGGAAATGCGAATCCCGATGCCGACGCGGATATCGGGAAAGCGCTTCGTGCACGGTTGGCGGTTGAACGATGGCGCTTAAGGTGGGGGTTCAACCGGTCCGATCGCCCCGGTCTAGTCCGGCCCTCGGCGCCAAAAAGCCAAGGCAGTGAAACTGATCGGCTAGCAACGCTATGGCACGGCGCGAAATCGCTTCCACGCCTCCGCCTCAAGCTCGCCACAGGAGGAAACAGCCATTCCTCGCTCATCCAGAATCTGGAAAGCTTGCTGATCGCGCCCTATGCTAGACGCGCCATCGAGTCCAAGAAGCAGGCTGTACATGGCGTCTCGCAAAACGCCATCGAGCACATTACGAAGCTGCTCAGTCTGGTCCACCGTCAGCGCCATATTCCGAATCTGCGTAGCGATGACACTTTCGCCTTGTTCGCCCATCAAGACGGAAAGGAGGTCGTTTTTGAGGTCTACCCAGTTTCCCACGAATGTAGCTGCATCCATTTTCTTTGCTCGTTTGCAGTAGCCGGGACGCGGTGCGCGGCAGTTTAGTTCGGGCGCAAGCTCAATTCAGCAGGGGCCGGGCCGGCGCGTCACGATTGTAGCCTCCCTTGAACGGCCGAATCTGGTTGTGGCCGTCCGATCCAGCGGCCAAGCTACCGCCCTAAACGCTCGCGAAGGAACTCGATGAAGCGCTGCGTCTTCGCCGGCAACAGACGGGTTTCGGTGATGGCATAAACGGGCATCGGCGTGCCGTGCCATTCCGGCATGATTCGGCGCAGCTTTCCGCTGGCCAGTTCATCAGCGACGACTTCCTCCGGCATCAGGACGATGCCCATATCGAGCGTTGCCAGGCGGCGGCTCATGCCAACGCTGTTGAGCGTGAACCGCCCACCCACCGGCACCGTGGCGCTTCGCTTCCCGTCGCGCAACGTCCACGAACCCGCCTTCAGGATGCTCAAGCACTCGTGCCGATCCAGGTCGGCGGGCTTGTTTGGCTCGCCCGATCGTCCAAGGTAGCCGGGCGAGGCGTAGAGGTTAGGCGTAAGCGCGGCCAACGCGCGTGCGATCAGCTGCGAGTTTTCGGACTCCCCCATGCGGATAGCCACATCGAAGGGTTCGCTGACCAGATCGACCCGTCGCGGAGTCAGGTCGAAATCGAAGGTGATGCCGGGATAGAGGCCAGCAAACTCGGCGATCAAGGGCGCCAGGTAGGTGACTGCGAAATCCACCGGCAACGATGCACGCAGCACACCGCTGGGCTGGGCAAGCATGTCGCCGAGCTGCTCGTGTGCCAGCCGGGCTTCATCGACGATGCGTTTGCATCGCTCGAAGTAAATCTGGCCGGCCTCGGTCAATTCGATCTTGCGTGTCGTGCGATGCAGCAGGCGCAGCCCGATCGCTTTCTCCAATGCGCTGATCCGCCGCGATAGTGTCGAGTTCGGCACGCCCATCACCTCCGCGGCACTTCGAAAGCCCTTGGCTTTGACGACCTCCACGAACAAGGCCATGTCGTTCAACAGCTCCATGCTCGTTGCTCCATCAGTGGATCAATGTTCTCCAAATTACCATATTTATCCCGCATGAGAAGCAGGCGATGATTCCTCCATCCACCACTTTCTGAGGATTCCATCATGAGCAAACTGTTCGATCCCGTCCGCGTCGGCCGCCACACCCTGCAAAACCGCCTGGTCATGGCACCAATGACCCGCAGCCGTGCCCAATTCGACGGCACGCCGGGAGAGCTGGCCGCCGAGTATTACGCCCAGCGCGCCAGCGCCGGCCTGATCGTCGCCGAAGGCACCCAACCCTCGGACGATGGACAGGGCTACCTGACCACGCCAGGCATCTACACCAATGCACACGTCGCCGGCTGGAAGAAGACCACTGACGCCGTGCATGCCAAGGGTGGCCACCTCTTCATCCAGCTCATGCACGCCGGGCGCATGTCGCACCCGGACAACACGCCGCATCATCGCCAGGGCGTCGCACCGTCGGCCATTGCGCCGGGCACGCAGATGTTCACTGCCAAGGGCATGCAGGACATCCCCGTGCCGCGTGCGCTGACCACCGAGCAAGTGCACCAGACCGCTCAGGATTTCCGCCACGCGGCGCGCCGGGCAGTCGAGGCAGGCGCCGATGGCGTCGAGATCCACGCTGCGAACGCCTACCTGATCCAGCAGTTCTTCGCACCGAGCGCGAACACGCGCACCGACGTGTACGGCGGTCCGGTCAAGAACCGCGCCCACTTCGCCCTCGAAGTCGCCGCCGCGATTGCCGAGGAAATCGGCGCAGACAGGACCGCGATTCGCCTGTCGCCCGGCACGACGCTTTGGGGTATCGACGAAGGCGCCGAAGGGCCGGATCTGTACCGCTACCTGGTCGCCGAACTCGACAAGCTGGGCCTGGCCTATCTGCACATCCTGCACCAGGGCAACGAGCCGCTGCTGGCCGACATCCGCAAGCTCTGGAATGGCACGCTGATCCTGAACCGGCCGAGCCGCCCGCGTGACCAGATCGGGGCCGACGTGGCATCGGGGCTGGCCGACCTGGAAGCCTACGGCCAGATGGTTCTTGCGAACCCGGATTTCGTCACCCGGCTGAAGACCAATGCGCCGATGAACGAGGTTCAACACAGTGCTTTCTTCGGCGGCACGGCGCAGGGCTACACTGATTACCCGACCTTGAGCGAAGCCCAAGGAGCCTGAGGCCACCACAATGTGCGCCGACCAACATCGGCGCCCACCAACCCGCCTGGGCGCGTATGCCGCCCTCGGAGTCGTCCCTCGCCGGCCCAACCACACATCGAATGGCGGCTAGCTGATCAAGCCAGCCATGGCAATGGCATTCCAACGTCCCGATGAATGGCCGTAGCCGAAAACGGGAATATCGAAGGCCGCTTCGTTGCGATCATCGCAGCTTCAGAAACATGTGCTGTTCGTCGTAGAACCGCCCATCCACCTGCATTGCGCGAGGTTCGACGCCGAAAGCTGCGAATCCCAATGATTCGTACAATTGCTTGGCCGCCGTGTTTTCCGTATTGACGCACAGATTGCACTGCGCGCTATCCCAGTTCTTTGACGCATGGGCCATCGCGGTATTCAACAGATCCCGCGCGATTCCCTTGCCGCGTTGGTTTGGGTCGACAAATACCCCCCAGATGGTCGCCTTGTGGCTCACCTGCGAGAGCGATTCGCGACGTACGCCAGCGATGCCAACCAGGGTTTCGCAAACAAACGCACCAAAAACAGCCTGCGTAGGCGTCGATTGAATTCGCTCTGCGACTGCACTGGCAGAGCGTGCCTCTTCTTCGACGCGGGTTGGCCAGATTGCCGTGGGAGCGTTTTCGATAGCGTGTAGACGGATTGCCTTGAAGATTGCTGCGTCAGCGGCGGTAAGAAGTCGGATTTTAACCAAGGAGGTGGTCATAAAACCTCAAAAATATGTGTTTTCGTCATTTGAACAATGACGTCTTTATTGAATGCTGCGGTTATAGCCCGCTCGATAATTCAAGGATGGGCATTCTGCGGGGCGATTCTACCTAGCGGCAACCCGCCCATTGCGGTATAGACCATGGCTTCGGACACATCAGGACGCCGCTCGTAGTCCCTGACAAGGCGACGCCAGCGAACCATCCAACCGAAGGTATGTTCCACCACCCAACGCCGAAGTAGCACCGCGAAACCAACTTGATCCTCGTGGCGGCGCACCACCTGCACGACGAAGTCGAGCGTCGCGGCTTTGTCCATCAACGTGCGACGACCGTATGCGCCATCTGCAAACAGATGCTTCAGTCCCGGCCAACGCTTCTTTAGGGCCTCCAGAACCGCCAACGCCCCGGCACTATCTGCGATATCTGCCGGCGTCAAGTTCACCATCAGCAACCGGCCATTCGTATCCACGGCAATATGCCGCTTGCGCCCGACGATCTTCTCTCCCGAGTCGTAGCCGCGCTCTTTGGCGGCTGGCGCTTTTACCGACTGGCTATCCACCACGCCCGCGCTTCGGCAAGCGCTGCCTGCCTTCCAACTCCCTGTCGAGCACCAGCACTACATCATGAAGCGTCTGGAACAGGAACCCCCGCATCAGTCAGCGAAACCACCAGTACACCGTTTGCCAGGCCGGAAAGTCCTTGGGTAGCATGCGCCAGCCACACCCCGAGCGCACCAGGTTTCGCAAGGTGTTGATCACCTCCCGCAGATCGGCCTTCCTTCGCCGCCCTCGCTGTGCGGGCCTCGGCAGCAGTTCCTCCATCGCTGGCCACTCCATGTCCGTCAGATCACTCGGATACCGCTTTGTCTTGGCCGCCATGCTTGCCTGCCGCTCTCGATGTTCTTTTATCCACGTCCGAACGTTAGAACACATCTGCGGCGAATTTTCAAACGGGCGCTTACTGACCCTGGAACCCGACCATTGCCAGCGTGACTACGTCTTATCGCAAAGCCTCGATCGCCTGCGGTTAGAATGCCCCATAAAGCACTAACGAGGTGCCTGCGTTTCCCACTGAACTAATCCCTGCCACAGTGCGCGCCTGGGTCCCCGTGTAAGAGGGCGGACTGTGTCCGGCGAGTCAGGGGGGCCGTCTACGTTGTGACACGCCCCTGCAACTCAGGGTTCGCTTCGCAGGTGGCCCCAGGACCCGTCGCCGCGGACCGTGTGGGAGCGATCTCTACCAGATTACCGTCCTCATATTTACAAATGCGTGTATAGGATGTCAGGAATGAAGACGACGATCGACGAAATGCTTGCCTTTACGGCCGTCGTGGACACGGGCTCAATTACGGCTGCCGCTGAACAGCTAGCTTTGACGGTGTCCGCCACCAGCCGAACATTAAGCCGGCTTGAGGAAAAACTACAGACTACGCTGCTGCGGCGAACCACACGACGACTGGAACTGACGGAGGAAGGGGCGGCGTTCCTGGAACACGCCCGTGCCATCCTGACGAGAGTCGATGAAGCGGAAGAGCAAATGGCGGCGAGACGGATGCGTCCGGTCGGGCGGTTACGGATTGACGCAGCGACACCATATATGGTGCACGCAATCGTACCGCTACTGGAAGGCTTCCGAAGCCAGTATCCGGAAGTAGAGCTGGAGTTGAACACGAACGAGGGCATTATTGATCTGCTTGAGAAGCGAACCGATGTGGCATTTCGTATCGGTCCGCTGAGAGACTCCACGCTGCACGCGCGTCCGATTGGTAGCAGTTCCCTTCGCGTGCTCGCGAGTCCTGACTATCTGAAACGCCACGGCACTCCGACCAAACCGGCGCAACTCGCGCAGCATTCCCTGCTAGGCTTTACACAGCCGGAGTCGCTCAATGAATGGCCGCTGCTCAACCATAACCAAACGATCATGCGCATTGAACCGACAATCGCCTCGTCAAGCGGCGAAGTACTTAGGAATTTGGCCTTGGCTGGTCAGGGCATCGTTTGTCTGGCAGACTTCATGACAAGCGATGATCGACAATGCGGGAGACTGGTTCAGTTATTCACGCAGCAAACACTCGATGTGCGACAGTCGATTAACGCAGTCTACTACCGCAATACGGCATTGGCATCCCGCATTATCTGCTTTGTCGATCACGTGGCCAGAGAGCTTTCTGTAAAATCACAGAACATTTTCCATAATATCGGCGCGAGCAAACTAACACATAAAAAATAATGCAATCAATCTGATTTTTAATGCATTAAATTTAATTAACCCGCAGGGAGAGAAGGTATTGAGAAATTAAAAATCGTTCCCGTCGGATTTCCTGAACTACACCAGAGATGTCCGCCATGTGCTTTGATTATTGAATTGCAGATGATCAGGCCCATGCCAAGTCCATTCTCCTTTGTCGTAAAAAATGGTTCAAACATTCGTTCATTTGCCTGTTGAGTAAGGCCCGCCCCGGAATCCTGTACGGAGACGATGACACCTTTCTTGCCGAAATTCCTCGAACGTATATGGAGGATTCGAGGCCGCTCCGTAATGCCTTTTAGGGCATCCAGAGCGTTCAGCGCCAGATTCAGGATCACTTGCAGTAGCTGGACCTTGTTGCCGCTAACAGGCGGAAGGTCTGGGCTTAGATCGGTCGTGATCGCGATCTGCTCTTCCGAAGATTTTCCTCTAACCAGCGTTAACGTCTCTCCAACGAGATCGTTCATCTGCAAGCGAGCAGGAGCGGATGGCGTTGTTTTCCTGAGAAGATCTCGCATCCCGTCTATGATTGCCGCTGCTCGGATCCCCTGAGAAACAATGCTCCCCAAGGACTCGCGTGTCTCATGGAGATTTGGCGGATCATGATCCAGCCAGCGGATCGCTGCGGCGGCGTTGGTTGTTAGTGCTGCTAGTGGCTGACTGAGTTCATGTGCCAGCGAAGATTGCAGAACGCTCAACGTCATGACTCTTGACGCATGTTCCAGATCGACTTGCGCCTTCCGAAGCGACTTTCGCTGCTGATCTACTTCTTCGATTAGTCTGTAGCTTTCAAGGAGGACTGCCAATAGCTGCGCGAAGAATCTGAGCACTGCGATCTCTTCGGGGACGCGATCTGACGTCGATAGCTGGCACTCAATATAAAGAGAACCGACAATTTTCTCATGCCTGATTAGCGGCAGACAAATAATCCGGCGCGTGCGGTGAATGGTTATATAGCGATCGTCTTTAAATGGCGCTACTGATAAAGCATTTGCGAGCACTAGCTCCGCACCCGTGTTCAATACATGGTGGATAACCGACTGAGGAAGTGCGATTTGTTGCGGCGTTGAATCGACAATTTTCGGCGACGGAGAGCCGACGCCCGCCATCACCACTGCAGCTACGCACTGCTCAGTGCCCTGAATGGCTACTACCGCCGCACGCGTCGCACCGGTCAGTTTCAAGCAGGTGTGCAACAGGACGTTTAATATTGCCTGGCTATGCACATCAGATGCCGCTGGCGGAAACGCTGTACACAGCATTGCCAATTTGCTCGCAATACCGATCCGATCACAGTCAGGAATCGGAGAACACGATGGCATCTCGACAAGATCATGTGCGAGGTGCCGGTGCGAGCGGAAGGAGGCTTTAAGGCGAGCAAACTGGTGTCGGCGCCGGGCGCCGAGAGCACTGGGCACCGCGGGCCGATTCTGGCTGCTTCCTGTCAGTGGTTTCATGCTCTTCCTCATACAGCGGCCGACTGGCGGCGCCATAAAAAAGGCGGATTTTCCCTCAGAGGGGGAGTTGCGCAGGCGCCCCCCGGGGCTGGATGACGGATATGCTAGTTGAGCAAGTCGCAAATGATCAAATCAAAACACTATTTACAAGGAATCAAGAATCGATGTCGGTCGCGCAACGTAACGCCAGGGGAAAACCCATTTAGTCCGCGTGGCAGTCATCGTTGAGTGGCTCGTAAGTGTTGTCATGTGTGTGTCCCGGAGATGAGCCAGAGATGAAGCGACAGTTCAGTTTTGCGAAAGCAGAGAAACCACGGCAAGAAGTGCGTGACCCGTCGCCAGCGCCTTCCGAACGAGATGGAACGCGTGGTGGCACGGCGGCGACTGCTGGCGGCGATTGAGCTGCCCTATTCCAAGCGACGATGTGGCCGGCCGCCGATTGGATTGGAACGGATGCGTATTTGCTTCCTGCAGCAGTGGTATGGACTGTCGGACGAAGCACAGGAAGATTCGCTGTACGACAACATAGCGATGTGCACGTTTGCAGGGATAGAGCAAATGACGGAATCTGGCGCGCACTGCAGGCAGGAGCAGATCGCCAAAAGATGAACGTCTCGGCGATTGTGAATGGCGCCTCAAGGTGGGCCGCAGGGATCGCGATCGAGGCGGCAGCGGGACTACGGGACAGGCGGAGTGAGATTGTCTGCCACCAAGGCTGAAAGCCGAAGCGACACAGTGAATTGAAGCCCGCCAACGCCGCCGAGCGGGACAGCAAGGGGAAGATTCCGTTCGCTGAAATGCAAAATCGGAGTACCGATCGCATTGTTCATGACCAGAGCACCTCGTCGGAGTGCTTCCACTCATGCACGATGCGTTGCGTAGAACTCGGTCTTCCGCTTTCGGATCAAGCGGGCTTGATCATATCCCGGGCATATGCGAACCCTGTTCCGTAGCCGCCGCCATGCCCTAGACGCCGACGTCGAGATCACGACTGGCACGCCGAAGGCAACTGCGGTCTTTGCTACCGCCAGGCCGTTACTGCGAAGCAATTGCGGGGCCTGATATCCCGCTGCGAAAGCGAGTCCCGCTTGTTCGTCGACAAGGACGAACGCACATTGAGTTGGTTCGTGCAAAGGTAGTTCCGACATGGGAAGTTGCTCCCGTTTAAGAACGGGATGGTGCCCCCGTAAAGCATCGTGCTCGCGCACAAGGGCATCGCCAGAGGACGACTCAGGCGCCGCTCGCCTCCCGACTTTCCTGGCGCGTTACGACCATAGGAAGGCAATATCATGCCCAACCTTGAGATAGTCTCCAGCCAGCACATCGACATCGCCTCAGCTTCCTGGATGGAGCGTCGCTCATCCTGCATCGCTACGGCCTCCACATGACGCCACTGTGTCGGTGCGGCAGAGTTCAGATGCCTGCGGCGAACTAGCGGGACTTTTGGACTTCGTTCGCCCTCAAGCTCAATTCGCAGGTCAGCGCCATGACATTCAATCTCCGCTCAACGTCTCCCGCATCGATGCGAAACGGACCGCACGCGAGGCATCAGTCATTCCCCTGATACTGCACGTTGTGCGGCCGCACGAACCCCGACGGTCGCGATCAGCGCTGAGCCCGCGCAGAGCATGCCAGCTATCGCCACGCCGTGCCATCCATACCGACCGGCTGCGAACGTCCCAACTGTCGACCCTGCGGCGCCGCCGAGGAAATAGCAAGTCATGAAGATCGTGTTAAGACGCCCGCGCGCCGCCGGAAGCAACGCATATAGCCTTGTCTGGTTCGCGACGAGATTCGCCCGGCTTCCCAGGTCAAGCACGACTATACCGGCGATTAGCCACGCGATTGACCATATCGAGCCAGCGACAAGTCCGAACGCCAGCATCACCAATATTGCGGCCCCGCCGACGACTCGTCGCCCACCGAAGCGATCCGCAATGCGACCGATGGTGGGCGACGCAAACATCCCGACCAGGCCGACAAGCCCGAAGAGCCCGGCCACCTCGCTGCCCCAGCCATAGGGCGGCCCGGCAAGCATCATGGCAAGCGACCCCCACAAGACGTTGAAGGCGCCGAACAAGAGAAAGCCGGTCAGACAGGCCTCGCGCAGAAGCGGCTCTCGTGCGAACAGCTCTACCATTGAACGGAGCAAGCGTACGTATGACAGGTCGCTTTCCGCTCCGGCACGTGGCAAGTGAACCCAGACCATCGCGATCAGGACGAGATCGAGAGCCGCGGCCAACAGGAACATCGAGCGCCAGCCCGCGTGAGCACCGACATAGCCACTGACCGTGCGCGCTAGCAGCGTGCCGGCGAACAGTCCACTCAACAACCGCCCCACCGTCTGTCCTCGTTGCGCGGGGTCTACTTGCCCCGACACTGCAGGAATGATGACCTGCGCACTCATCGCCGTGAGCCCGAGGAGGACACTGGCGGCCAGCAACCAAGGAAGATTCTGGGCGGACGCGCACAACCCAAGCGCGGCCACGTTTGCCAGCAACAGAACGGTAATCAACTTTCGGCGATCGAGTTGATCGCCCAAGGGGCCAAACAGCAGCAAGCCGCTGGCGTAGCCGAGCTGCGTCAGCATGGCGATGGCGCCTTGCGCCTCGGCACCAGCGTCGAAGGCGGCAGCCATCGCTGGAAGCAACGGCTGGCTGTAATACAGGTTCGCCACGGCGAATCCGCACGACGCAGCCAACACCAGCACACTTCGCCCCGACAAGGACGTGCCGTCCTGTGCCCTGTCAATCATCGTTCAAGTCCTCAAAGATACTGGATTGGGAAAATGGTCAACGAGAGTGTGCGTATCGATATTTGCACCTTGCCCGTCTGCAGGTCGGTCAGCACCTTTTCCTGAGTGGCCTTGTCCAGTTCGGCGAATACCTTGCCATGCTCCTTCTTGCACCATGCGTTGCAGGCTGCGATGCCGTGCCGATAGTTGTAGCGTGGCACCAGGCTCAACTGGTAGCCGAACTCCAGCACCCGGTCCGTGTGGAAATGGTCTCCGCATGTACCAGAGCTTGCCGTGGCCGAACGGCGTTTCCATCTGGCGATCGACGAACTCGGGCAGCCTGGCAGCGAGTACCTGGCGCAGGAAGCGCCTGCGAGGCTCTTTGTCTTCCGACATGGCTGTCTCTTATGGGGTGCTTGCGGAGAAGGGTCACGCTGGGATATCGCCACCGGTGTGGCCCTTCGAGGTGGTTTCGTCGCGCCAACTACGCGCCGTTCCAGCCGCGCAAGAAGTCGATCAACAACTCGTTGACATGGGCAGGCTGCTCTTCCTGCGGCAAGTGGCCACACTGGGCGATAGGTTCAGCGCGCAAGTTGCTGGCCATTCCTTCCCAAACGGCCTTCATATCGAACATCCCGCCCACCGCGTAGAAGTCCTCGCCCCAGATCGCCATCGCGGGACACTTGATCTTGACGTCGGCATCGATCAGGTCCTGCGCCACATCTTCGGCGTTCGCCCGATAGTCAGCCATTGCTCCGCGCACTGCGCCGGGCCGCTTGTACGCGCGGACATAGGTGTCGAACGCCTCGCCTTCGATCGTGTGTGGGTTGTAGCACCAGTCGGCGAAGAAATGGTGGAGCCACTCGGCTTCCTTACCTGCGATCAGGGTCTCAGGGAGGTCCGACACCAGATGGAAGAGGAAGAACCAATAGGCGCGCGCGGTCTGTGCGCTCATGTTCTGCGCGACGACTCGTGTCGGCACGTTATCCATCACCACCAATCGGTCCACGCGCTCAGGATGATCCTTCGTCAGTCTCGTCGCCACCCGGGCACCGCGGTCGTGCCCTACCAGCGCCACCTTGCCGATCTTCAGTTCATCGAGCAGGCGGGTGATGTCCAGCGCCATGTTCCGCTTGTCGTACCCCGAGGACGGCTTGTCTGTTTCCCCGTAACCGCGCAGATCGGGAGCGATGACCCGATAGTGCCGGGCCAGCGCCGGAAACTGAAATCGCCACGCGAAACTGGTTTCCGGAAATCCATGCAGAAGCACCACGGGAGGTCCGTCACCGGCTTCGAGAAAATGCTGTCGAATACCATTCGCACGAATCGTATGATGCTTGATCCGAATCTGGCTATTTTCCATGATGTCTTACCTTCTGGCGGGGAACGTTAAATTGTTGTCCTCTCACTGATCGACATTCCGCATGCGGATCGATTTTTCGTTTTTATTAAATTCCCCAAAATTGTGAATGTCATCAATCGGGCAGCTTCGCTTTCTGACTCCCTGGCAAGCTCCCTCCATTCTTCGAAAGAAAGCTGAAATTTTCTACCCGATCCTCGTAGAACCGGCTAACACCAAGGTCGTAGGTCGCATCGCATCAGCCCGCCCCGCACACAAGCCCAACACGTCGCTCCTGCGCCAAGACACCTGTTGATCCAACACGTCGCTAAGACTACCGTCTCGACGATTATCCGTAAGTAGTATTGACCACAGGAATGGCATCCGTTTAACTTACTGGGCTTCATGACACTTTCAGGTCACCAGAATGGTGTCGATCGAGCTTTTTCCCCTGGCCCGAAATAATCGCCGCAGCTAGTAGGCGCGCATCATCCTTCGCCTGTTTTTCGACTGCGCTCGATCAGCGCACTATCCGAACGATAGCCAAACTGAATCCGGTCACATTCCGGTCAAGGAGTTTCCAAATGAATGCTGCATCGCCAAATGGCGTAACTGTCGTGCTCGTCCACGGTGCATGGGCTGATGGGTCAAGTTGGGCACGGGTCATCCCGCACCTGCTGGACAAGAACATTCCCGTGGTAGCAATCCAGAATCCCACCAGCTCGCTCGCCGACGATGTGGCCGCGACCGAGAGGGCGATGGCGTCGATCAAAGGCCCGATTGTGTTGGTTGGGCATAGCTGGGGTGGGACGGTCATCACCGAGGCAGGTAACGATCCCAAGGTGAAGGGGTTGGTGTACGTAGCCGCGCTTGCGCCGGGGGCAGGCGAGTCGACGGGCGACCTGGTCTCGTCACATCCTGCCCCGCCGGCGCTGGGAAAGATTCAGGATGATGGCCGCGGTTACCTTAAGCTCAGCCCCGAGGCCTGGATCGAAGATGTCGCGAACGATCTGCCGGCATCCGAGGTGCGCATCCTCGCAACGGTGCAGCCTCCTTTGCCTACCAGCACGTTCGGCGACAAGATCACCAAAGCCGCGTGGCAGACGCGTCCGAGCTGGTACGTCGTGGCGACGGACGATCGCGCAGTGAGCGTGGAACTTCAGGCGGAACTCGCCAAACGGCTCAAGGCGAAGACGACTGAACTGAAGGCAAGCCATCTTCTGATCCTGTCGAAGCACCGGGAAGTTGCAGACGTCATCATCGACGCGGTTAAGTCGGTTACTGCTTAACCTGGCCTGCGTCTATGCCCGCCAGCGCCGGGGGCCATGCAGTGATTCCACGAGGCGGTAGCATCCGCCCTCACGATGGTCCGGAACGCGTGCGTGACTTCCCGAATCCCTCTGCCGGTTCCCGTCGCGATAGCGCCTCGGTCCGGGGTGCGAGCCCTACCCATCTCCTTGCGGTATCCGAAGTCATGAAGCAAATCCTCAAACGCCTGGCGCTCGCCTGCACACGGCTGTTGTTCACAATAATGCTGGGGGCATCTGTTCTGCCTTCCGCGCAGGCCGCGGCACCACAAGTTCGTACACAGGGGCCCGGCTTTCACCGCGTCATGGTCGGAGACTTTGAGGTGACGGCGCTCCTGGACGGAACGCATGCGTTTCCGATAGATGCGGTTGTTGAAGGGGTGTCCAAGGCACAAATCAAACGCGACCTCGATGAGGATTTCCTGCAAGCTCCCGTCCAGGGTTCCATCAACGCCTTCTTGATCAACACTGGCGCAAAACTCGTCCTGGTCGATGCCGGGGCGGGCGTGCTCTATGGTGACTGCTGCGGACACTTGTTGGCCAACCTGCGAGCGTCTGGCTATCAACCGGAACAAGTTGACGAGATCCTGCTGACGCACCTGCACAAGGACCACGTTGGTGGTGTCGACGCCAGCGGAAAGATGGCGTTTCCAAACGCCATCTTGCGCGTGAACCAGGCCGAAGCAGACTACTGGCTCAATCCAGCCAGCAAATCAAAGGCGCCCGACTTCCTCGCAACGTTCTTTGATGCGGCCATCGCATCGGTCGCACCTTATGTTGCGGCAAACAAGGTCCGCCCGTTTATCGGGGACATCGAACTGGATGCCGGTATTCAGGCAATGGCATTGCCCGGCCACACTCCCGGACACACGGGGTATCTGATCCGCAGCAAAGGGGAGGGAATGTTGGTCTGGGGCGATATTGTCCACGTTGCCTCAATTCAAATGCGAACACCCGAGGCGACGGTCAAGTACGATAGCACCGCGACCGAGGCGCAACGCTCGCGCCGCTCGGTCATGGATATGCTGGCAACCAGTCATTACACGGTAGGTGCGGCCCACATCGCCTTCCCCGGCTTGGGGCACATTCGAAGAGCGGGAAACAAATATGAATGGGTGCCCCTGAACTATGTGGGAGAACCCGGAAAATAGCCCCGCCGTTTGTGGCAGATGATGAGCCGCCGCCTGCTCGTCATGTATTAAGTCGGCCACTGGTCGCGAAGGCAACCTAAGCAAGGGACGTGCCCCCCGCCAGGCGTTCGGAACACGCTCCGGCGCGCAGCGCGATCGGCTGGCTAGCATTCGTTTGGACCGGCGAGGAACATTGGCGCTGCGTTGGACTTCCACGCAATCTCATCGCTCTCATCGTCGCATCAACCAACCAATGTCTGTCAGGTGAGTGCCCGCAATCGATTGCATTCAAACTGCCGTCCTCAAAGGGGGCATTAAGCCACATCATCCAAGAAGCTTGGGCAAGTCGATCGGTTGTATGAACTGAGGCGGCACCGCTTGCGTGAGCCAAACACCGTTCTGTGATTGGAAGAAGGCGTGACCGAGCTCGTACATCTTCGCGGACTCCACCCTCAACACAATAGGACTGCCGTGCCGACGCCCAACGACAAGCGCGGTAGCAATGTCTGCCGACAGATGCACGTGCTGCCGGTTCTGCGGCTTCAAGCCTTGGTCCTGAATGGCAGGAACGAACCTGCTTGCCGTGCCGTGGAAAAGTTGCACAGGCGGCTTTAGCGCTTCGAGACCAAGATTCACATCGATCGAGTGTCCCTGGTTGGCTCGGATCATCAGCCCGTCGTCGCTGATGGCAAACCGCCTCTTGTCGCTGGTCGCCACGATCTTCTCAAGCATCTCACGATCAATTCGCTTGCCGTGCGCGTTGGCTTGCCGCAGAAGCAACTCGACATTCGCCCAACCGGCTTCATTCAGCGAAAGGCCTATCGTTTCCGGAGCGTGTCTGAGCACCAGACTAAGGAATTTACTGCTGGACGTCAGGTCTTCACTCAATTCGCCCACTCCTGATGCTCCGGAAGCATGCATGTCTCGATCCAGTTCTTCATGTCGGTGTAGAAAACGGTGATGGGCCAGGGTAAGCGCCCGCGCGATTTCGACCAGGTTAGATGAACCACCGCAACCCGACCACTACCATCGAGTATTTCAAACAAAGCATCGTCGCCCGGGCCCCTTCCGATAAGTTTTGCAAGCAGCCCGAACATTTCGTGCCCCGGCGGAACCTCCAGCGCGAGCTGTCGCGCGAAGGCTTCGTGAAATTGCTCGTCCATACTTTTAGTGGACCACCACGGTTCAAGCCACTCCATGCATATACCTTTCACAAATAGCCATTCTTGGCCAGTGGCGAATCATCGCTCTTTGGCAAGACTTTCGGCCTGTCGCCGAACCCTGGCAAGCATACGCCGCCGGATTAGCCCACTGACAGGACGGATGATGTACCAGTAGGGAGCAAATCGGCGACGAACCGCCGCGGTTGGACAAAACACCCGGGTCTCCGTGCTCAGCACGGATGCGCCTGACGCATTGGCATCTACGTTGAAGCCCATGACGAGCTGGCAGACGTCCATTCTGACGCTCGCCTTGAAGGCTTCGGGGGACCCAATGTCCAGCAAACCGTAATCTGCCCGCCAGAAAGCTCCGGTCAGCCCGAACGCCAGCCCGGAATCCCCTTCGCGACCAAGAAATGTGAAATCGTCGAGATCTAGCGGGCGTCTGCTCGACCGGTTCATCCATCGCGACGGCAGTTCGCGCAGGCCAATGGCCAGTCGTACCAGCGGATCATCTTGCGCACGTTGGCGAGCAACGCAATCCAGAATAATGTTCGCTGGCGCGTGTACGAGCGCAGCGTGTCGCTCGCGGAAATCATATTGAGGCAGAAAATCGTCAATCAGAGTCATTTATATTTTTCCCACCACACGCGAGATTTTCATCCTATGGTCTGCAGTTCACTCCACGAAGAGAATTGCCTGCCATCCACACGTCGATTGTCGACGATCCAGGCGTCCGTGTCGACCGGCCGATACTGGCGGGCCCGGCCGCGTTAGCCGGCCCCAAGCAGCCGCTTGAGAGCCCATGTGCCTATTCCGAAGCGGATCCAAATGCGCCGTGCGCGGCCACTATCTCGCTAAGAAAGTCCATCACCGCGCGCACAGGGGCCGAGCGCCGCAAGTCCCTGTGCACCACCAGCCAGATATCGCGCGAGAATGCAGCGCCTTCGTGTTCCAGCCGTACCAGGCCCGCGTCGGCATCCCCCAGGAAACAAGGCAGGCCTGCCACGCCCGCCCCTGCGCGGGCAGCGGCGAGATGGCTGCTGATATCGCTGAGTTCGCAGCCCACGGGCCGTGGCCCTGCCAGTTCCAGCAGCCAGCGCTGCTGCGGCATGTCGGCGAACTGCGCATCGTAGGCAATAAAGGTCCAGTCGCGGGGATTGCGCAATGCCGGATAGTCCAGGCTTGCGTACAAGGCGAATGGCATCTGCCCCAGCTTGCGCACCACGCTGCTCGACTCGCTGGGCCGAACCAGGCGTAGCGCTACGTCTGCCTCACGGCGCGTCAGCGACACCGCGCGGGCCTGCGCCGACACGCAGAGCTGGATACCCGGATAAGCCGCGCGGAAATCCGCCAGGCGGCCGGCCAGCAGATGTGTGGTCAGCACCGGTGGCGCACTGAGCGACACCTTGCCGCTCACGGGCTCGTGGCTGGCACGCGTCTGCCGCTCGATAGCGAACGCGGCGGCTTCCATCGTCTTGGCTTGCTCGAAGACCGACACCCCGAGCGGCGTCAGGCGGCACGAGCGCGGCAGGCGTTCAACCAGAAGCGCTTGCAGCCCGGCTTCGAGCGCGGCCAGCCGGCGGCTTACCGTGGCGTGATCCACCTGCAAATCGCGCGCTGCGCCGGACAACGTGCCGGTGCGAGCGACTGCCAGGAAGTGGCGAAGATTTTCCCAATCGAGCATCTGTGCGTTTTCTCCAGGTTCGGTGGAGATTTTAGGGAATTTACGCATACATGTCTGCAGCCTAGCATGCGGAGATCCTATCGTTGGAATCCATGCCATGCCTACCACCACCAATGCGCAACGGGCCACCCTGCTGGCCGCAGCGCTCGGCCTTGTCGTCGTCCTGCTGGACGTCAGCGTCGTCAATGTCGCCCTGGATACCTTGCGGCAAGGATTCGCCACCGATGTGGCGGGGCTGCAATGGGTGATCAACGCCTACACGCTGGTGTTCGCGGCGTTGCTACTGACCAGCGGAGCGCTCGGAGATCGCTTGGGCGCCAGACGGGTGTTCCTGATGGGGCTCGCGCTGTTCACGCTGACGTCGGTGGCGTGCGGCGCGGCGGGCAGCCTGGCGATGCTGGTGGTGGCACGGCTGGGCCAGGGCATTGGTGCGGCGCTGCTGGTGCCGAACTCGCTGTCGATGCTCCAGCGGGCCTTTCCCGAACGCGAACAACGCAGCCGCGCAGTCGGCTGGTGGGGTGCGATCGGCGGCATCTCGCTGGCGGCCGGGCCGGTGCTGGGCGGCCTGCTGGTGACCCACTTCGGCTGGCGCAGCATCTTCCTGATCAACCTGCCGCTGGGCCTGATTGGCCTGTATCTGACGTTGCGCCATGTGGCCGCCGATGGCAGCGGACATCACCGCGGCCTGGATTGGCCCGGGCAAGGCGCGGCCATACTGGCGCTGGCCGCACTCACCGCATCGGTCACCGAAGCCGGCCGTCTCGGCTGGGGACACGCCTGGGTACTGGTGGGGCTGTGGCTAGCCTTGGCGTCGGCGGCCGCCTTTATCCGCATCGAATCACGCAGTGCTGCGCCGATGCTGCCGCTGGCGCTATTGCGCATCCCGGCGTTCAGGGTGGCGTCGCTCGCCGGTGTGATCGTGAATTTTGCCTACTATGGCCAGATCTTTGTCTTCAGCCTGTTCTTCCAGCTTCAGCAGGGACTATCGCCACAGCAGACCGGGCTGGCGTTCCTCCCGATGACGGTGGTACTGATGGCAGTCAACGTGCTCGCCGGCCGCCTGATCACGCGGATGGGCGCGAGATACCTGATGGTGCTGGGATTGCTCCTGGCCGCCCTGGGTTACCTGATGCTGTTGCCGGTGCGCATCGACGGCCCCTACTGGCTGCTTGCCCCGCCGATGCTGCTAGCCGCCAGCGGCATCGCGCTGATGGTGCCGACCATGACCAATGTCACGCTGTCAGCCGTGGATGGCTCCCGCGCGGGCATCGCCTCCGGCGTCCTCAACTCAGCGCGGCAGGTGGGCGGTATGCTAGGCGTGGCGGGGTTCGGTTACCTGGTGCACGACACTGCCCCGCAGGCCTTCATGCGCGGCATGCATCTCTCGCTCTGCCTCGCGGCCGCATTGCTGCTGGTGGGAGCCGTGATGTGCTGGTTTGGCATTCGTGCGGAACGTCCAGCCGCTAGCGACGACGGGCGCCAAGGCGCCACTGGAACCTAATGTTCCTGAATTGGCACCTTCGCTTCCATGGCGGGATGGGCCGATCACACTCCGGATTTCGAGAGCGGGATACCGGCAGTGTGTGGATTGCCTTCCTTGGAGTCCTCAGGCAGAAGGTTGCCATCGTCGAGCGCAGCATCGGCGTTGGCCGTTTCGGGAAAGCGCTCGGGATACAGATGCCGCTGCGCAATCTCGTGGTCAAAGGTGCCGGACCACTTGGCAATGACCACGGTCGCGACGCTGTTGCCGATCGTATTGCAGGTGGAGATCGCCATCGACAGGAAGCGGTAGACGCCAAAAATGACGGCCAGTCCTTCGACCGGCAGCATCCCGGTCGAAGTCACCGTTGCAGCGAAGACCACGAAGGAGCCGCCGGAGACGGTCGCCGCGCCCTTGGAAGTCAGGAGCATCAGCAACAGGATGCCAATCTGCTGATCCAGCGACAGCGGCACGCCGTAGGCATGCGCGATGAACATCACGCCCATGGCCATGAAGAGCGAGGTGCCATCGAGGTTGAATGCGTAGCCGGTTGGCAGCACCAGGCCCACGGTCTGCTTCGCGCAACCTAGCCGCTCCAGCTTGATCAGCAGGCGGGGCAGCGCACTCTCCGACGATGCGGTGCCGAGCACGATAAGGATCTCGTCCTTGATGTAGCGCAGGAAACGCCAGAGACTGAAGCCTGCCAGCCGTGCCACCAGGCCCAGCACCACCACGATAAACACCGCCACCACCGCGTAGAAGCTGAACACCAGTTGGGCCAACGCGATCAGCACCGCGGTGCCGTTGCTGCCGACCGAATAGGCTACTGCGCCGAACGTGCCGATCGGCGCCAGTTTCATCACCAGGTTGATGAAGGAGAACAGTACCTCGGAGATCTGGCCGAGGCCCTCGTTGATCTTCTCGCGCCGGCCTTGCGGAATGGCGAGGATGCCGATGCCGACCATCACCGCAAGCACCACCACCTGCAGCAGCTCGCCCTTGGCAAACGCCCCGACAAAGTTGTCCGGCACGATGTGGGCCATGAACTCCAGGAAGCCGTGCGGCCCGGCCTTGGCCACCACCGGCGGGGCGGCGCCGGTGGCTACGGTGGTCATGCCCTTGCCGATCTGCAAGAGGTTACCCGCCAGCATGCCCACGACCAGGGCAATGGTCGAGAGCACTTCGAAGTAGAAGATGGAGCGCCAGCCAACGCGGCCAGCACTCTTCACATCGCCGGCGGATGCAATGCCGTGGACAATGGTGAGGAACACAAGCGGCGCCACGCCCGCCTTGATCAGCGAGAGGAACATGTCGCCGAGCAGCTTGAGCTGCGAGGCGAACTTCGGGAAGATGAAGCCCACCGCGATGCCAAGCACCAGCGACACCAGCACTTGCATACCCAGCTTGCGATACCAGGGTAATTTTCTCGGGGGCGAGATCAGCGCATCTGCGCTGGATGAATGGTTTTCCATATCTGTCTCCTCGATACTGTTTGATGCTGTTTCTTACACACCGCTCGACAGCGCGACGGCGCGGTCCACCATCTCCGGCGCCAGGCCGAGATAGTTGGCCGGATCCGTCAACCGGTCGATCGCCGCGCGATCGAAGTGTTGCGTGACCTCAGGCAGTGCCATCAGTGCCTCGGCCAGCGTGCCGCCCTTCTCGTTTACGGTGCGGCAGGCGTCGTAGACGATGTCGTGCGCCTGCTGGCGGCCGGTGAAGGGGGCCATGCCCATCATCACCGCTTCGGCCACGATCAGGCCACGGGTGATGCCGAGGTTGTGCTTCATGCGTTCGGTATCGACGATGAGGCCGCCAAGCGCGAACTTCGCCTGGTGAAGGGCACCCGCAGTGAAGATGAAGCTCTCGGGAATCGCAATCCACTCCGCATGCCATGGGCCGGTCGCGCGCTCGAAGTCTTGCACCATGGCATCGACCATCAGGCCGGCGTGCTGGCGCACTGCCTTCGAGGCGGCCAGCATCAGTTCGCTGGAGATCGGGTTGCGCTTTTGCGGCATGGTGCTGGAGGCGCCACGACCCTTGACGAAGGGCTCGTAGACCTCGGCGAACTCGGTCGACGCCATGATCATGATGTCGAGTGCGATCTTGCCAAGGGAACCTGTGATCAGTGCGAGCAGGTTCACCGCCTCGGCGAAGCCGTCCCGTGCCACATGCCAGGTGGTTGCCGGCACGCCCAGCCCAAGTTCCTCGGCCATCGCCTGCTGCACCGCGAAGCCCTTGTCGCCCAGCGAGGCCAGCGTGCCCGCCGCACCGGCAAACTCCACCACGGCCACCCGTGGGCGCAATTCCGCCAGACGCTGCTGGTGGCGGTCGAACATGGCGAGCCAGATCGCGACCTTGTAGCCAAAAGTGACAGGCAGCGCCTGCTGCAGGTGGGTGCGGCCGGCCATGGGCGTATCGCGATGCTTGACCGCCAGGCCGGCCAGGATGCCGCGCAGTTCGCGGACATCGGTGTCGATGCTGTCGAGCGCGTCGCGCACCTGCAGTGCCACCGCGGTGTCCATGATGTCCTGCGTGGTCGCTCCCCAGTGCACGTAGCGGCCGGCATCGCCGCACATGCCCACAAGCTGATGCACCAGCGGCAGGATCGGGTACCCGACGATGTCCGTCTCCTCACGCATATGGTCAAAGTCGATACGCTCGATGCGCGACTCGCGCGCAATCACTTCCGCCGCCTCGGCCGGGATCACGCCGACGCGCGCTTCGGCCTTCGCCAAGGCGATCTCGGCGTCAATGTAACGCTGGATCAGCGCCCGGTCGGAGAAAATCTCGCGCATCTTGGCGGTGCCGAAGGCATCGCGGAACAGAATCGAATCAACAACGGTGCTAGCCATGGGGACGGAAAAAGTGGACATATCGGCCTCTGAGGTAATTGCTGGTTTCGCGAACACGCTCAAATATGTTCGAACATATCCAACTATAATATGTTCAAACATATTCACAACCATGGGTTTACCCTAGCGCCATGAAACCGCCCGCTCCCCTCGCCATGCCGAAGCTCAACTTCGCATCGCCTGGCATCTTGATCAGCGCCTTGATCGAGGCGCGTTACGGCCGCTGCATTGGGGGCGCGTCCGCAGCGCCTCGGATCAGGGCTTGGCAGGCATGCAAGGCATGCGAAATTTCAAATGCGGACGTCGACATGTAGCGGCTGCTTTTTCCGCAAGGCTGGGCAAGCCGCATCGCCTTTCAACACCTTGCCGTCTGCCAACGTCAGCACTGGGACTGGCAGCCCGGCGCCGCCGGTCTCGTCTGTCCCCTTGTCACGCGCATAGATGCGGCTCCGTACTTGGGAGCATGCAATGTCGCACGCTGCTGGCCAACCTGATTCATGCCGACCGGCTGGTCGGCCGGCGGTACGCCATCAGCAACCGCCAGCGAGTATGTCCGGGCGCTGGCATCGCGCTCAGCCCCCGGCAAGAAAGGATTGATGGCGCCAGGCGCCGGTTTGATCAGATAGTCGGCCACCGATTCGACTGGCACGCCGGCGCCGTCATACTGCCGACACGGACGCAAGACTACTTGTCCTTTCGCGGGCGCAGTTCGCGCGGAGCGTCAAGGAAGGACCAACGGCCTACCGCTACTTCGCGCTGCTCATCGCGCAGCGGCATGCCGGCGTCCTTCGCTATATCTCAGATACAAAACTGATGGCCCCGGAGGCTCGCGTACGCGCGAGGCTGGCGGAACTCCTGCTGTTGCAGCGCCCGCTGGTGCCTCAAGGCGGTCCCGTCACCTTGAAGGTTTCGCAGGTCAATCTTGCCGCGATGATTGGTGTGTCCCGCCAGACATTGAATAAGCTCCTGAAGCAATTGGAGAAGCGCGGGCTGATCGAGATCGCATTCCGGAGCATTCGCGTGATGGATCCGGAGCGCTTGCGGGATGAGGACAACACCTGACACGGGCATTTCAGTGCCGGGCCGCTTGGCGGGGTCCATGTCCCCTACCGATCGATCCGTGACCTAGCTCGCAATGCGGGCTGGCCCCAACTCGGCGATAGCCTGGGACGATACGAGATTCGCCGGGCGGCGCTCAGGCGTTGATCCAGGCGCGCGCCTGATCCAGCTCGTTGACGTGGAACACCTTGACTTCGGCCTTCGTGAAGAACCGCGCCAGATGCATCGAGGCGTGGATCCATCCCGCGTCGGCCACCACGGCGGCGCGCGTGATTTTGCGGGCCACGGAAACGCCGAGCGTCAGGTCGGTCCACAGTGCCTTTGGCTCGATGCCGGTGAAATGCTCGATGCGTTCGAGCACGCGGGTCTTGCCGTTCAGTTCGAGATCCCCTCGCAGGCGCTCGATGGCTTCGCGCAGATCGCGGTCAGTGATTTTGCCTTCGACGGAAATCTCGACGACCGGGGAATCGGGGTCAGTGTGATACAGGATCATGGCAGGACCACTTGGCTGGGGAGGCGTAACACGCTCAGGCACGGACGAACCTAGCGCTCGATCACCTCCTGATGGTACGCCTTTTCGCACGGCTCGGACCGCACGGGTTCCTGGTTCGCCAGAACTGGACCCAGGAACTGTGAGACAAAACCCACTAACCGTGAGACGTGACTGTTCCGTCTCAAATCTATTAGGCAACGGGTGTACAAAGGATCAATGACTTAGCTTGCCGAGTTTCAAACAAGCTGAGCAGGATTCTCAAAGTTAGTGGGCGAACGGCACGATTTGTCTCACAGTTAATGCGCATATGGAGACGTGATGCCGTCCAGCGCGGACTGGAAAACGTGCGTCAGATGCGCTGCGCGGTGCGGCGGCGATGGCCAAGACGCTACCCTGCTCAACTGCGCACCGGCACGATACTGAACCGGGAGACACCCTGGGTTGCAGCCATCTCGGCCGCCAGTCCTGCCGGCGATAGTGCGCGCGCCTTGTCCGGCGCGACCAGGCTGATTCGCCACACGGCCTGGTTGTCGGCAAACGTGATAGTCAGGCTGTCGTGCAGCACGCGATAGCCGCGGGACTTTGCCCTGTCGATCAGTAGATCGAGATCCGGCGCTTCACCGGGTTGGAAAGTCAGAGACACATCCAGCGTCGTGCGCCCCGGAAGCCTGGATTCAAGTCGGTGCAACAGAGACATCGAGCTCACGCATAGCACGGCGAGCAGCAACGCGGCGGCATAAAAACCAACGCCGAGCAACACGCCTATGGCCGAGGCAGCCCAGATGGATGCCGCGGTCGTGAGGCCGCGGATGCGCATGCCGTCCTTCATGATGACCCCGGCGCAGAGGAAGCCGACGCCGGTGACCACGCCCTGGATGGTATGGGTCGGGTCTGCCTGGATGTGCGCTGTGGCGCCGCCGTACCAGAGCGGCGCGTGGCCGACGAACACCGTCAGCGCCGTGGACGCCATGCACACGAGGCCGTAGGTGCGCATGCCGGCGGCGCGGCCATTGTACGAGCGCTCGTAGCCTACCAGCATGCCGAGCAGCAGCGCGCCCACCATGTTCAGCCCGATGAACGCGTTGGCGGCGAGAAAGGCGCCGCTCCAATAGTGCTGCAGATCTCCTAGCATAGGATTTCGCGATCAGGCTGCGAGCCAGGCATTCAGCGAGCGCAAGGTTTCCTCGCTCAGTTCCCCCGCCGCGGCGGCAAGCCGCAGACGGCCAAGGAGGTAGTCCAGGCGTGCCTGAACCAGGTCAAGCTCAGCGGCGAACACGCGCTGCTGCGCATCCAGTACGTCGGGTTGCGTACGGGTGCCAACGTCCCGGCCAAGCGTCGTTGCCGCGAGCGCGCTACGCGCCGAAGTCAACGACTGCTCGAGTGCAGCAACGCGCGACACGCCCGTTTTCACTGAGAGGAATCCGTCCTGCACCCTCAAACGCACGTCTCGCCGGGCGGCGGCAATCTCCTGCTCCGCCTGACTCTTCCTCGCGGCCGATTCCCGCTCGCGCGAATCCAATCCGCCGCCCGCGTACAACGGAATGTTGAGCTGCAAGCCGATCGTCGCGGTTCGGGTGTTGCTGCCAGCAATCCAGGGAGCCAGGTTGCCGGTTTGCCCTTGTGCGCCATAACGCGCCACGAGCGCGACGGTCGGGCGACTGCTGAGGCGGTATTTATCGATTTCCGCGCCGGCAATGTCGTGCTCCGACTGCCTGGTCTTGACGAGGTAGCTCTGTTCTTCACCCTTTGCCTGCCACGCCGTGAGATTGTCCGGTTCCGGCGGCCGCGGTGCGAAGCCAGGCGCCAACCCGCTGAGCCGATCGGGCGGCATGCCGACGGTTTCCAGGAATCGCGTGCGTCGCTGTTCGAGCGCAGATTGTGCCGTGACCTCGCGACTCTCCACCCCATCCAGGCGCGCCTGGGCTTCATGAAGATCGGTGATCTTGCCCTGGCCGATGTCAAAGCGTGCCTTCGCGCGGTCGCGTTGCTGTCGCAACGCCGCCTTCTCGGCCTGCACCACGCGGAGCGTCTCCTCGCCCAACACCACGCCGAAGTATGCCTCGGCCACCCGCAAAGCCAAGTCCTGGCGAGACTGGTCGAATTGCGTTTGCGCCAGGTTGGATTGCTCGTGCAACTGCCGTCTCGTGGCCACAGCGCTCCTGTCGTACAGCGGCTGCACGAGCATCACCCCGGCCTGGCGAGCAGTGCCCGAACTATCAGCGGAGACCAACGGCGCGAGCTCGGCAGGCGGGTTGGCGGACGACCGATTGTTGATCCGGTCCAGCGCCGCCTGGAGGCTTACGCGGGGACGCAGCAAGGCGTCGCCTTGCACAGCCTTCTCCCGTCCCGCCGTGAGCGCATCATTTGCGGCGAGGCTCGTCGGATCATGCGCCAATGCCTGCTGATAGGCCCCCACGAGATCGATAGCGCTCGACGCTCCAGCGTTCATGAAAAGCATGCAGCCCAAAGCCACCTGCCCGGCCCGCAAGGCCATACTCATTCTATTCATCGCATTTACTCTTAACGTCACATCTGCGATCAAACGGTCGCAGGGCGCTTGGCCCGGTACCAGGTCGCATACAGAGCGGGAAGGAAGACGAGCGTCAGCACCGTGGCAACGGCGAGCCCTCCCATGATTGCCCACGCCATGGGGCCCCAGAACACGGAGTGTGTAAGCGGCACCATCGCCAGAATTGCCGCCAAAGCAGTCAGCACGATCGGACGCAGCCGCCGCACCGCCGCCTCGACGATGGCCGTCCACAGTGCGACGCCCGCGCCCACGTCCTGATCGATCTGTACGACCAGGATCACCGAGTTGCGGATGATCATTCCAGCGAGGGCAATAACGCCCAACATGGCGACAAAGCCGAATGGAATCCGGAACGCGGCCATGATCGCGCTGACACCGATCAGCCCGAGCGGTGCCGTCAGCAGGACCATCGCCATCTTCTTCATGTCCTGCAGTTGAATCATCAGCAGCACGAGCACCGCGATGATCGTCACAGGCATCACCGCGAAAACGGAATGCTGGGCCTTCGCACTCGATTCGTAAGCGCCGCCGATCTCGATGCCATAGCCGAGCGGTAGCGCCTTTTCCAGTGCGTCGATCTTCGGTTGTAGTGCACGCGTGACGTCAGGTGCCTGCGCCCCTGCGATATCGGCGCGAACGGTCAACGTTGGCACGCGGTTACGCCGCCACAGCTCGCTGTCCTCGCTGTCAAGCGTGAGCCGGGCCACTTGCGAGACCGGCACAAACTTGCCGTCGCGCACATAGATCTTGGCGTCCTTCAGGTTGTTCAGGTCCGTGCGCTCCGCCGCGACGAGGCGCGAGACCACGTCGATTCCTTGGTCCTCCTCACGGTACTGCGTGATTGGCGTGCCCGACAACGAGGCCTCGAGGGCTTCCTTGATCTGGCCTGAACTGATGCCCAGTGCACGCGCCTTATCCTGGTCCACATCGACCTGCACGCGCTTGATGCGTTCGCCCCAGTCCTGGTTGACCTGCCGCACATGGGGCTCTTCACGCATGATGTCCGCCACCTGCTGACCGATCGCACGAACCTTGACGTTGTCCTGCCCGTACACGCGAAACTGCACCGGGTATCCGACAGGCGGACCGTTCTCCAGCCGATTGACGCGGCCCCGCACATTCGGGAATCTCTCGCCGAGCAGATTCTCGATCCTCTCCTTCGCCCGCTCCCGTGCCTCACCGCCCTTCGTCATCACCAGCATCTCGCCGAGGTTCAGATTAGGCGTCTGCGCATCGAGAGGCAGGTAGAACCGTGGCGCACCGTTGCCAACAAAGCTGGTCACCGCCGCAATGTCCGGATCGCCCTTGAGCAGGCCTTCCAGCGTCTGTACCTCGCGCTGGCTCGCCTCGAAGGTCGACGCCCTCGGCATCCACAGGTCAACAATCAGTTCGGCCCGGTCGGATGCCGGAAAGAATTGCTGGGGTACTGCCTTGAACAGCACCAGTGCGCCCACGAACGCAGCGAGCGTGATGCCGATCACCCACACTCGATGCTCCAGGCAGAAATTGATGAAGCGGCGGAACTTGACGTAGAAGCCGCGCTGGTAGACCGCCTCCTCATCATGCGACGCGTGCGCATGCTCTTTCAACAGCTTGAAGCCGATGTAAGGTGTAAAGAGGACGGCCACGATCCATGACAGCACCAGCGAAATGCCCACCACCTGGAACAAGGAGTACACATATTCGCCCGTGCCCGACTTCGCAAAGCCGACGGGAAGAAAGCCCGCAGCTGTGATCAACGTGCCCGTGAGCATCGGGAAGGCGGTGGCCGTGTACGCATATGTGGCGGCGCGGAACTTGTCCCAGCCCTGCTCGAGCTTCAGCGACATCATTTCGACGGCAATAATGGCATCGTCCACCAACAGTCCGAGCGCAATGATCAGCGCACCGAGCGAGATGCGCTGCAAGTCGATGCCCATCACGTACATCGCCAGGAATGTCATGGCCAGAACGAGCGGGATGCTGAGCGCAACGACCAGTCCGGTCCGCAAGCCTAGCGACAGGAAACTCACGACGAGCACAATGACCACAGCCTCGGCCAGACTCTTCTTGAACTCGAAGACAGAATGCTCGACGATACGTGGCTGGTCGCTGACCGCATGGATCTGCACGCCCACCGGCAGGTTGGACTCGATGCGTTTTACCGTTTCTTCCAGCTTTGTTCCAAGGCGGATCACGTCACCGCCCTTGCGCATGCTCACCGCAAGTCCAATCGCCTCGCGGCCGTTGAAGTGCATCCTCGACGTGGCAGGCTCCACAAAGCCGCGACGGACGTCTGCGATATCGCCAAGACGGAAGGTACGTTGGCCAGCACGGATGCCGATGGCGCGAATCCCTTCGACAGAGTCAAACTCGCCACTGACGGCCAGCCGCACTTGTTCCGCGGTGGTTTGCACAGTCCCGCCTGATGTCACGGCATTGGTTTGTGCGAGCGTCGACGCGATCAACGCCGGGTCGATCCCCAGCGAGGCGAGCTTGGCGGTGGAGACTTCCACATAGATCTTCTGTTCCTGCTTGCCTACGAGGTCGACCTTGTTGACGTCGCCGACACGAAGGAACTCATTTCGTGCGGCGTCCGCGATCCGTCTCAGGTCGTCATAGTCGAAGCCATCACCTGTGATGGCATAGAGGTTGCCGAACGTGTCTCCGAACTCGTCGTTGAAGAATGGGCCCTGCGTGCCCTGTGGCAAGGTATGCCGGATGTCCTCCATCTTCTTCCGGACCTGGTACCACACATCCGGCACGGCGCCCGGTGGTACGTCCTCGCGCAGGTTGACCTTGACCTGAGTTTCGCCCGGCTTCACGTAGGTGGACGTATAGTCGATCTCCGCCACCTCTTGCAGCTTGCGCTCGATCTTGTCGGTCACCTGATCGGCCATCTGCTGCGCGGAGCTCCCCGGCCAGTACGCCTGCACGACCATGGTCTTGATCGTGAACTCGGGGTCCTCCTTCTGACCCAGGCTGCTGTAAGCCAGTACGCCGGCCACGGACAACAGCAACAGCAGGAACCCGATCATCTGCTGGTGCTTCAGCGCCCATTCGGACAGGTTGATGCCTTTCACTTAACACCTCCCGCCCTGGCGACAGACACCGTCTCGGCCACTTTCACCTGCTGGCCAGGCTGCAGCATATGCACGCCGGCACTCACAACGGTCTCTCCGCCCGCCAGTCCCCCAACCACGATGACGCTGTCGTTCTGCGCGGCGCCCAGCTTGACTTCACGCGCGATCACCCGCGACGTCTTCGGGTCAACCACCCACACCTGCCGGCCATGTTCATGATCGACAATGGCGGTCAGCGGCACGCGGACAACGCCGTTGCCGTCCACGTCGGGTGCTAGGACAGACGCGGTCATGCCTAGCCGCAGGAGATCCGAATCCGCGTCCTGAATGGAAATGCGGGCCGAGTACGTCCGCGTGACGCTGTCCGCGTCCGGCGCAAGCTCCCGGAGCTTGCCCGTCCAGGACTTGCCCGGATGCGCCCAGACCGTGATCTTCAGCATCGACGCCTTACGCAGTTCGTCGACTCGCGACTCCGGAATACTGATCGAGACCTCGCGTTCGCCGTCAGCCGCAACGGTAGCGATCGACTGCCCGGCCGCGACCACCTGCCCGGCTTCCGCGTTGATGGCACTGACCACGCCATCGCGGTCGGCCACGAGCGTGGTAAAGCCGCGCAGGTTGGCATTCAGCTGCTGGCGCGCCTGGGCAGAGCGCAGTTGTGCCTCCGCCTGGTTGAGCGCCAGCCGCTGCTGGTCCAGCTCGGCTTGCGAGGCAAAGTTCTGCGCGAGCAATTGCTCGGTACGCCGAACATCCACCCGCGCCTGGGCTACCCGGCCCCTTGCCGCATCAGCCTCCGCACCCGCCGCAGCCACCTGCAACGTCTCCTGGGTGGGGTCGAGCTGGAACAACGGCTGGCCGCGCTTGACGTGGCTGCCCACTTCCACCATGCGCGCGACGATCTTGCCGGCTGTGCGGAATCCAAGTTGACTTTCGTAACGCGCGCGAATCTCGCCTGAATAGGTCGCGCCGACCGACCCGGCGGTACGTCCGGCGACCACTGTCCGCACCGGCCTTACGTCCGCGTGTCCGGATGTGGGGTGCGGTGTACAGGCGGCTAGCAGATGTGCCGCGATGATGATAAGAGCTGCCGCTCGATAGTTCCTGTTCAATTTCTGCCCTCCAGTAAGGTCCGTCGCTCCCCTGCGAGTCATCAGAGATCCACGCCACCGAGGCGCTCCACGGACTCGTGCTGGCGTCAGCGACGGCAGGCCTGTTAGGGATTTCTCCCTTCCCGATAGCCCGGAATATACATCATACTGACTTGAATGTCATGATGACGTACAATTTATTTTATGAGTGGAACGGGACGACTATGACGTACCGGATTCCACATCAGACGAAGAAGGTGCGTGGCGACCACAAGCAAGTGGACGCGCAGAGACAAGCACTGGACGCGAAGTGACGTGACGGGCATAGACCGAAGGCGCAGGAAGTGCTGCGCGCGCGGCTATGCCGACTCATTGACCATAAGGAAAAAACAGATCAATGACCCCGATACAGAAGAGATTGGCAGCTGAAACAGAACCGTCGGAGACTCGCGACCACCGTCAGCGAGTTGCGGCAAAGCGGCGGCAGCGTATGCGCTCGCTATTGCTGAACAGTGCGATGCGCTTGATGGTAGAGAACAGCGCCGAGACGCCTTCCATCGACGACATCATTTCGGCCGCACGGGTGTCACGTGGCACGTTCTACAAGTACTTTCCGTCGTCCGACGCGATCGTGCGGGAGCTTGTCGGGAAGGTTGCTGAACAATGGGAGCGGGCCGCCGACCCCATTGTGCGCAGCCATGACGACCCGGCCGAGCACATCGCCAGGGGAATACGGCTTGCGTCGATACTTACGATACGCCAGCCGGGTGTGGCTGCAATCCTGGGCCGGCTGGGCTGGGCTGGCTACCAGGCACCCAATATGCTGGAGTTTGTCCGCAGGGACATAGAGGAAGGTGTTCGACGCAAGCGCTTCAAGCGCATGCCGATCGCCCTGGGGTTCAATATCGTTGCCGGCGCGGCAATGAGCGCAATGCACCGCATGCTTGAAACCGAATGTCGCGAAGATTTCTCGGAGCTCGCCGCCGCCGTGGCATTGCGCGCCTTAGGCGTGGAAGAAGCGGTGGCTGATGCGATATCCAAGTCGCCGCTGGATGCGAGTGAGGTGCTTTTCGATGGCTTGCTCGCCCAAGCGAGCGGCGAAGCACCGTAGTGTTGGCTACGCGCGCAGGTTGGAGGGCTCGGCCATTTCGGCGAGCTTCTCCTGTGCCTTTTCGAGCAGTGACTCAGGCGAAACGACCAGCTTTGGCAAAGGCGCAGAGGTCAACTTTGTGGCACTCGATGCAGACACGCCGAGCGACCGCAACACCGCCCGCACAATCCGCTCGGGATAATCCTTGGTCGTTTTTCCCTGGGCCATACGGTGAACGGCGATTACCCCTGCGCCTGCCACCATGTCCAATGCAACATCGGCCGAGGCCTCGTCAAACGTGCCCGTCTTCAGGCCTTCCTTGATATCCGAGGGCAGGTACTCGTACACGGCACTCTTCTTGCCGACCAAGGTCAGGCCTGTGCCGGAAAGAAACTGCGCCACCACAGGATAGGATCGCGCAAGGTGCAGATACAAGCGAATACCCGTTGCAACACGCAACGCCGGGTCTTCGATATTGCCGACCACGCTCTCGATCATTTGCACCATGTCGTGACTGAGCGCTTCGCTGACAGCCGCCAGCAGATCGTCGTTAGTACGGAAGTAGTTGTAGAAGGAACCTTGTGAGACGCCAGCTGCCGCGATGACTTCCGGAATCACGCTGACTCCGATACCTCTTTGCGCAAAGACGATCATCGCGCTTTCAATGAGACGCATGCGCATCCGTGCACGCCGTTCGGCTGCAACGCGAGGGCGATGGTCTTTAAGATCAGGGGCGGCAGGCATCTTCAATTTGAGGACCTTATGTGATTGGATGATTATATCAATACGCCGCTGCAACGCCGACACCATGGCGTAGGCCACGTCCCGCCCTCCTTGATACGAACAAGCTCAGTGCCGTCCTCGGCTGCGCACCGAGTGCGCAGCGTTGTGCAGTGTCTGTGCCACGACGACCAGCCGTTCGGCCACGGCAAAGATGTCATGCGGCAGGCCATCGCGAATTTCGACTTCGCAGACAACTTTCATGGACAGCGTTCTGAGGAAAGAAAGAGCCTGCATACAGCTGGAAACGGTGGGACAAGGAGGTGTTTTTCAGAAAAAGTGCCCGTTGCATTCCCTATAAGATACTTATTGTCATGATGACACGCAAGTCATTTTGTAGCAGAATGCGGGAATCTCGAAAGATTCCGGTGCGCTCGACGCACTGCTTGCCTCATGCAACGAGGCCGATAACCATCCCAGGACACGTCGTGCATCAGAACCACCTCCCGCCGCCAGATCCACCACAGGACATGCACCGGCTGGTTGCGTGCGAGCATTGCGACGCACTCCATATGCGCGTGACACTGCAACCGGGCGAACGTGCCACCTGCCTGCGCTGCGGCGGTGCGCTCTATCGCAACAGTTCACTTGCCTATCGCCGCCTGCTGCCGCTCGTTGTGACCGCTCTGATCCTGTTCATGATCTCGAACGCGTACCCGATTGTCGCTATGGAACTCAAGGGCTCGCGCGTGGAGACCACGCTATGGGGCGCCGTGCAAGCACTCTACGCGCATGACATGTCGCCGGTGGCGATGCTCGTGTTCGCCACGACGATCCTGCTTCCGCTGGCCGAGTTACTCATGATGTGCTACCTGCTCGTGCCAATGGCGCAGCACCGCATGCCCCCCGGATTCGACCGCCTTGTGCGCGGCATTCTCCTGACGCGGCCGTGGGGCATGATCGAGGTATTCATGATCGGCGTGCTGGTGACGGTGGTAAAGCTGTCGACCATAGCGCAGGTGCTTGCTGGCGTCGCGCTCTGGTCATTCGGTGCCCTCGTGGTCGTACTTGCCGCCATCCTGTCCTTTGATCCGCGCGACCTGTGGCATCACCTCGATGCGAACGGTGCAGATGACATACAAACCTGCTCGCCGGACGCCGCAACATGACCGCGACTCAATTGCCTTACGCTACCGCTGCTTCGCGCGGACTGCTGTCATGCCACGCTTGCGACCGGCTCAGCCCGATGACGCTCGAGGCCGGACCGTGTCCCCGCTGCGGCGCCGTACTACATCATCGCAAGCCAGCCAGCGCGTCGCGCACCTTGGCTTTCCTGTTGGCCGCTTACCTTCTGTATATCCCAGCCAATCTGCTCCCGGTGATGGTGACGCAGTCAATTCTCGGTACACAGCGCGACACCATCATGTCCGGCGTGATCTATCTATGGCTGTCCGGCTCGCACATGCTGGCGCTCGTGGTGCTGATCGCCAGCATTGTTGTCCCGCTGCTGAAGATGATGATCCTGACATTGCTGCTGGTATCGGTGCGCCGCAGATCGACCTGGCGCATCCGAGAACAGACCCGGCTCTACGCGCTGGTCGAGGTCATCGGCCGATGGTCCATGCTCGACATCTTCGTCGTGGCACTGCTGGCCTCGCTGGTGCAGGTCGGGGCGCTGGCCACGATTACGCCCGGGGGCGGGGCCCTGGCCTTTGCCTCGGTTGTCGTACTGACCATGCTCGCGTCACTGAGCTTTGATCCCCGTCTGCTGTGGGATGCGCTTGAGACGTCGCCTCCCCCCATCGAATTTCCGCACTCCGATCATGCCAGAACACACTAATCATCCCCCACCTCATGATGTACCGCCGCCCGGGCGCAAGCCTCGCGCGCGTTGGCTACCCTCGCTCGTCTGGCTGATCCCCCTCGTTGCGGCGGTAGTCGGGCTTTCGTTGTTGATCAACACGCTAGCATCGCGCGGGCCCGAGATCACCGTCACATTTCGCACCGCCGAAGGCCTGACGCCGGGCAAGACCCCCGTGCGCTACAAGGACGTCGATATCGGATTGGTCAAGACGGCACGGCTGGCAGCGGACCGTTCGCATGTGATCGCGACGATTGCGTTGACCAAGGACGCGGAGACCTTCGCCGTGGCCGACACACGCTTCTGGGTGGTGCGGCCTCGCTTTGCAACCAGCGGCGTGTCGGGGCTCGAGACGCTGCTATCGGGCGCATATATCGGCGTGGATGCCGGCAAGTCAGGCGAGACGACGCGTAGCTTCACCGGGCTCGAAGTCCCGCCGACTGTCACTGCCGACGCCTCAGGCAGGCAGTTCGTGCTGCGTGCGCAAGACCTGGGCTCGCTCGACATCGGCTCACCGGTCTACTATCGTCGCGTGCAGGTCGGCCATGTCGTAGCGTATCAACTCGAGCCGAACGGCCACGACATCACGCTGCGGATCTTCGTCAACAAGCCCTATGACAAGCTCGTCTGCGCCGATACGCGCTTCTGGCATGCCAGCGGCGTCGACCTCAAGCTCGATGCGAACGGGCTGAAGTTGTCCACGCAGTCGCTGGTCACCGTGATGCTTGGTGGCCTGGCCTTCCAGGCGCCGGAGCACTCGACTGCGCACGCCACAGCCGCCGAGAACACCGAGTTCCTGCTAGCGGCGGACCAATCGGAAGCCATGAAAGAGCCGGAGGAACTCGCCCCCGCACTGGCAGTGCTCAACTTCGATCAGTCCGTGCGCGGCCTGTCTCCAGGTGCGCCAGTCGATTTCCGCGGTGTGACCGTCGGGCAAGTGCGCTCGATCGGTATCGAATACCAGCGTGACAAGAAGGCCTTCCGCATGCCCGTGGTGGTGGAACTCTATCCGTCTCGCATGGGTCTGCACGAGAAAGACGTGGCTGACGACGCGCGCAAGCTCGCCATCGTGCATAGCCTCGTACAGCGCGGCATGCGTGCGCAGTTGCGCACAGGCAACCTGCTGACAGGCCAGCTCTATGTGGCACTCGATTTCTTTCCGAAGGCAACTCTGCCGGCTGATCTGGACCTGAACGGGTCGCTGCCTGAGTTCCCCACCACGCCGGGCACCTTCGACGAACTGCAAGCCAAGCTTGGCGACATTGTGACCAAGATCGGCAAAGTGCCGTTCGACCAGATCGGGCAGGACGCGCGCACGGCGATGGTGTCTATGAACAAAATGCTCGTCAACGCGGACAAGCTCGTGGCACAGGTCAATGGCGATGTGGCACCAGAAGTGCTCGCCGCGCTCAAGGATGTGCGCCGCACGCTCGCCACGGCCAATGGCGCGCTGGCGCCCGACGCATCGCTGCAGCAGGATACGCGTCGGATGATGCAGGAACTCACGCAAACGGCAGTCTCGCTGCGCACGCTGACCGATTATCTCGAGCGGCATCCCGAAGCACTGCTGCAAGGCAAGAGGGAAGAGAAATGATGAAACGTATGACGCTGTTTGTTACGCTGGCCGCCGCGGCCACGACCATGATGTGCGGCTGCGCGTCACCCGAGGCGCGCTACTACACGCTGGCTGCCAATCGCTCCGACGCCGCGCCGGCCGTGACAGGGCGAGCCAGCCGTCGCAGCGAACCGTTATGGATCGAGGTCACGCCGGTGCGCGTGCCCGAGCGGTTGAACCGCATTCAGCTGGTGGTGCGTGACGGCACCAGCGGGGAGGTGAAGCTGCTCGACACATCGCGCTGGACGTCCCCATTGCCCGACGAGCTACGCGATGCACTGTCGCAGCAACTGCAATCGACGCTTGACGCGTTGGATGTCTACCAGCACGGCCTGTCGGCGACGCAGCCGGCCTTTCGGGTAACGACCGAGGTGGTAAACCTCGACGCCAATGTGGGCAAGTGGGCAGCGGCGACCATCACCTGGACCGTGCGGCGACTGCCGGACGGCAAGGTTCTGAGCGGCCGCACCAAAACAGAGGTGCCCGCGCCCGGGCAGATGGAGGGCGTGGTGAATGCGTATCGGGAAATCCTCGCAGCAACCGCTGCCGATATAGCAGTCGGCGTGGAGTCGCTTAGTCGCTAAATGTGTGCCGTTACCCACCTTTAGCGGAGTGGCGCGGCGACCAACCCGGCATATCGACCGATCAGGCGTTAGCGACATAGCCAGATTTGTGAAGGGCATCGCCTGACCAAGAGCGTGACCAGGCTGACTCGCCACACCGCCTGGTTGTCGGCAAACGTGATGGTCAGGCTGCCGTGCTGCAAGCGATCGCAGCGGTCAAGTCCTACAGCGGCTGAATCAGCATCACGCCGGCCTGCCGCGCAGTTCCCGAACAATCGTTGGATACCAACGGCGCGAGGTCGGCCAGCGGGTTGCCGGACGAACAATCGTTGATCCAGTCAAGTGCCGCCTGGAGGCTTACGCGGAGACGCAGCAAGGCGTCGCCCTCCGCACAGCCATCTCCCGTCCCGCCGTGAGTGCATCACTTGCAGCGAGGCTCGGCAGATCATGCGCCAATGCCAGCTGATAGGCCGCCGTGAGATAGATAGCGCCCGACTCTCCCGCGTTCAGGAAAAGCATGCAGCCCAGAGCCAAGGTCCTGAGCGGCCGCACCGAAACAAAGGTGCCAGCGCCCGGGCAGTTGGGGGGCGTGGCGAATGTGTATCGGGAAACTGCGGCTCATATTGCAAGCGGAGTGCACCCCTTGGCGGCTAGACGTGAAACGCCCCGCACCTTGCGCACGGCGGGGCGCTGCAACCAACCCACCTTGTCACACCATCTAGGTGTTAACGAGATATTAGTCATCCTGACAAATAGACTATTATCACGACCATGAACGACGTCGCTTGACACCGCATTCCGACGTCGCAAGCGCCGTGGCACCTCCTTGGCAGCACCTGCAGGCACGGCGTCGATCCAAAACAATCACAAACGGACCGCTCAGCGGTTGGAGACCTCATGCCCAAATCGACCGTCATGCTCCGCCAGCCGGAGTCTTACCCGGAGAGCCGGCTGCCACCTGGCGTGCAACGGCTCACTCGCCCAAAGCCGTTCGGTAGAGCCGTGGAACTGGCGTTCCTTCGCTGGGAAAAGAAAGACCTGGCGGCGACTGAACGCTTCTGGCGCGATTTCGGCATGCATGTGGCCAGCGACTCGCCTGAGCGGCTCACGGCCCGTGGCGTCGGGACGGCCCCCTGCATTGCGGTGGCCGAACGTTCGGCGGCGAGCCGCTTCGTTGGGCCTGCCTTTCGCATGTCCGACGATACCGACTTGCATCGGTATTCCGATCGCTTTGGCGCCATGTGGTTGTCCGACCAGCAGATTCCCGGAGGCGGGCGCGGTGTCGAGCTATTCGATCCTTCCGGGCGCAGTGTCTGGCTCGTGCAAGGCCAGCAGCGTGTCGAAGCGCTGCCCATGCGCCCACCCATGACATTGACCAACACGGCGCAACATGCGCCGCGAGTCAACCGCACTGTTCGCACCCCGATTGAGCCGGCCAGTATTGTCCGGCTGGGTCATGTTGTATTTCAAACCGTGGACTTTGCCGCCATGGCGGCGTGGTACATGACCGTACTGGGTGTCATTCCGACCGATGTGCAGTACCTCGCGGATGGCAGTCCCAACCTGGCCTTCTGCCGGCTCGACCTTGGCCAGGCGCCAGCCGACCACCACACCCTCGTACTGGTGGGTGGCATCGAAGAGAAATACGAGCACAGCGCGTACGAAGTCATCGATCTCGATGCGCTCGGGCAAGGTCAACAGGTGCTGCGTGCGCAAGGCCATTCGCATATGTGGGGCATCGGGCGGCATTTGCTGGGAAGCCAGTTGTTCGACTACTGGCGCGATCCGGACGGCTTCGAACTGGAGCACTACACCGATGGTGACCTGTTCACCGCGGATTTCGAAACCGCTTACTCGCCGCTTGATTTCGGCGGCATCTGGGCCTGGGGCGCCGACGCACCGGCTTCCATGAAGCCAAGAAAGACTTTGCGCAATGTGCTGAAGGTGCTGAGGCTGGTACGGCGCAAGGCGATAGCGCCGGCGCGGCTCAAGCTGATCGAAACGGCGCTGGGTGCACCCGCCAGACCCTGGCTTTAGAACTAAGCAATTCCCTAGGAAGCATCATGTCTCGTACCGTAATTCGCTATATCCATACGGATGGCCCGCAATGGGGCATTCTCTTTGGCGCACGCATCGCGCCGTTGCAGGCCAACGCCGCGACCACAGGCGAGTTGCTTGCCAAACACTGGCAAAGCATCTGGCAAGTGCCAGCGGCGCAGGCAACGATTCCGCGCTAGGCCGTCCAGCTTCTCGCACCCGTCACGCAGAACCAGCAATTCCTCTGCCAAGGCATCAACTACCGCAGCCACGTCATGGAATCCGGTCTGCGTGTCGAGAATTTTCCCTTCAACACCATCTTCACGAAGGCATCCTCATGCATCACGGCCGCGGATGCTCCGGTTGCCTCCCCAGCCCACGTCAAGCTGCTCGACTACGAGATCGAGCTCGGGCTGGTGCTGCGGCGGGATTTGCAACCTGGCGTGAAGGTCAGCCCCGACGCTCTCGGTGATTGGCTTGGCGGCGTGACCATCGTCAATGACCTGTCTGCGCGTGACGTGCAATTGCCGCAGGGTCAGTTCTACAAGGGAAAGAGCTATCGCGGCTTCGGGCCTGTTGGCCCTGGGCTCATATTGCTGACACCGGAAGAGTGGCAACGTTGGCCGGAATTGCGGATGCGCCTGGATGTCAACGGACAGCCCCGGCAGGACGCCTACTGCGCCGATATGATCCACGCGCCGGCTTCAACCTTGACGGAACTGGCATCCATGCACGACGTTCACACAGGCGACCTGATCGCCACCGGTACGCCTGCCGGTTGCGCGGCGCGCGCGCCGGGAAAGCTCGCCATGTTCTTGGCGAAACACTTTCTCAGCGACGCCGGCAAATGGCGCATGTTTGTGCGCCGCGGCATGACGAATCCCGCCTACCTTCGGCCCGGCGATAGCATCCGGGCCTCGATTCGCACGGATGACGGCACCATCGACCTGGGCGAGCAGACCACCGTTATCGCCCCAGCATGACGACTACGCCAGTTGGCGACGAAACATGTGGCACATCCCATCGCAGTATTTGGAATGAGAGTGAAGTCTTATGAGTAGCCTTGCAATCAGCGCCATGCCAGAGGTCGTCAGGCGACTGGAGGACGTGGAACAGATCGAACGGATGCCCTGGCAGTACGTAATCCGCGCCACAAACACTTACGATGTACTACGGACCGCCTGCGAGCGCTGGCCGGAACGCGTGGCCCTGCGGCTACTACTGGATGGCAGCGCCTCCGCGCCGACGCGTGACGCCCGTTATGCAGAATTGCTGGAAGGCATCCATCGCGCCGCTAATGCACTCCACCGCCTCGGCGTGAGGTCGGGCGTGCCGGTTGCCATCCTGTTACCGAACTTGATCGAGAGCCACCTGGCACTATGGGGCGCCGAGGCTGCCGGCATTGCCAGCCCGATCAACCCGATGCTGGAGTCCAGCTACATTGCCCGGATCTGCGAAGAGACGGGAGCCAAGGTTGTCATCGCCCTGGGGCCCACCACGGAAGGGGGTATCTGGGAAAAAGCCGTGGAAGTCGCGGACAGGCTGCCTCGGGTCGAGACGATCCTGCAGGTCGACCCGACGGCCGCGATGGGGCGGCGTACCGGATCCGGCGGTCACATCCCGTGCGGCAAGATGCCGACCCGCCCCGGCGTGCAGGTGCTTGACTTCCATGACGCGCTGGCCGAATCCGACAGTACGCGGCTGATCAGCGGGCGGCGATTCACGCCCACCGAGCCGTGCGCCTATTTTCATACGGGTGGCACCACCGGGTATCCCAAGGTGGCCGTGCACAGTCACCTGAACGAAGCCGTGATGGCATGGATCCTTCAAAGGATTGACGACCGGCATAACGTGATGCTGGCGGGGTTGCCCCTTTTCCACGTGAATGGCGCCATGGTGACCGGACTCGGTGCGCTTCACAGCGGTTCGGAAATCGTCATGCTGACAGCAGGCGGGTATCGGACGCCGGGCATGCTGGACGCCTTCTGGGAGATTGCCAACCGATTTGGGGCCACCACGTTTTCCGCCGTGCCAACCATCCTGACGGCACTGCTTTCCAGGCCGCTGCCTGCGGACGGGATCCCGACCTTGCGCCACGTCCTCTGTGGTGCCGCGCCGCTACCCAGTCAGGTTGCACACGAGTTTGAAACGCTCACTGGTGTTCGCATCCACGAGGGATATGGCCTGACGGAAGGTAGTTGCGTATCGACCGTCAACCCGCCACAAGCCGCGCCCAAGGCGGGTACGGTTGGCATCCGCATTCCGTATCAGGAATTGAAGCTGTTCAAGCTACATGCAGACGGCAGGCCCGCCGAGCTTGCCGAAGCCGGTACGACCGGCGTGATCGGCATACGCGGCCCCAATGTGTTTCCCGGCTACCTAAGGGAAGCCGACAACCGTGGCATCTGGATCGAGGGCGGATGGTTCAACACGGGCGACCTGGGCCGCTTTGACGCGGATGGATCTCTAACGCTGTGCGGCCGCGCGAAAGACCTGATTATCCGTGGCGGCCACAACATCGATCCGTCGATGATCGAGGATACGATCGCCGCACACCCCGAAGTCGCCATGGTCGCTGCGGTCGGACAGCCTGACACCCATGCGGGTGAATTGCCGGTAGCCTTCGCGGTACTCAGGCCAGGCGCACAAGCTTGCACCGAAGCATTGATGGCATACGCGCGGGAGAGGATTCCTGAGCGTGCGGCGGTGCCAGTGCGCATCGAAATCATGCCAGCACTGCCCCTTACCGCCGTCGGCAAGGTCTCCAAGCCGGACCTGCGGCTGCTCACCATCGAGCACGTCATCCAGGCGGCGCTTGCCGAGCATGGTATGTCCGACACCCGCGTCAAGGCCCGCCTCTGCCCCGAGCGCGGTGCCATAGCCGATATCTCCGGTCCGGTCGCGTCACGTGAGGCGGCGATAGCACTGGTAGCCCGCTATCCCGTGATTCCCGCATGGCAGGAGCAATGATGACGGACACCACGAAGACCCCGCAGGGGAACATGCTCGATACGGATGTCCTGCTTGTTGGACTGGGGCCGGTGGGGGCAGCGCTGGCCAACCTGCTTGGCCGCTACGGGATCCGCGTCCTGGCCATCGACCGCGCCACGGAGATTTTTGCCAAACCGCGCGCAATCGCGCTGGACAACGAGGCCCTGCGCATTCTGCAGCTCGTGGGCGTAGCGGAGGGAGAATTCGCCACGGTGGCGATTCCGAAGGTGCAATACCGCTCGCCACTGTTCGGCCGCTTTGCGCGCATCAACAGCGCGAGAATTGTCGACGGCCATCCGACGCTCGTCACGTTCTACCAGCCAGAGCTGGAGGCCGTGCTGCGCAAGAAGCTGTCAGCGCACCCCACCGTCGACGTTCGCCTCGGGACTGAACTCCAGTCCTTCGTCGATGACGGTCATTGTGTGCATGCCGTCGTGAAATCAGCTGGCGCCTCCGACCAGCAGATCAGGGCCAAGTACATGGTGGGCATCGATGGCGCAGGTTCACTGGTCCGGCGTGAGCTGGGGCTTGATTTCGAGGGCCGCACATTCCAGCAGGACTGGCTGATTGTCGACGCGCTTGGCGTGCCGAATCCCATTGACCATTGCGAGTTCGTCTGCGACCCGGCACGGCCAACGCCGCATATGGTCGCCCCAGGAGGCCGCCAGCGCTGGGAGTTCATGTTGAAGCCGGGCGAAAGCGCTGCTGAAATGGAGCGGCCTGAATCGGTGCGCAAGCTGCTCGCGCCGTGGTGCGATGTAGACAAGATCCAGATAGAACGCACCGCCGTGTATCGGTTTCACGCACGTGAAGCCAAATCGTTCTCGAAAGGCCGATGTTTCCTGGCCGGTGATGCCGCTCACATTACGCCTCCTTTTGCCGGGCAAGGATTGGTGGCCGGCCTGCGAGACGTGGCAAACCTTGGGTGGAAGCTGGCGTGGGTGCTACGCGGTCAGGCGAGCGAGCAGATTCTCGACAGCTATGATCAGGAACGCCGGCCTCACGCAAGGAAGATCATCAACCTGGCGCGCTTTCTTGGAGCACTTGTCATGCCACGCAACAGAGCTGCCGCACTCGCCATACACGGATGCATGAGCGCGATAAGGTTGTTGCCGCGCGGCCGTGCCCTGTTCGAAGACCTGAAAGTGAAGCCCGCAAACACGTTCGACAAAGGCCTGTTTTTGCGCGTGCGCGGCACCGAGAAGCTGCGTGCCGGTTCGAGCTTTCCACAGGGGTGGGTCCGACCGGCAGAATGCGGAATCCCGACACTTAGCGACGATTGCCTGGGGCTTGAGTGTGCAGTCATCGGATTTGGCTTTGACCCCGCGACGCGCCTCTCGTCCGAGCTCATGGTCCGCTGGTCCCTCGCCGGCGGCAAGGTGTGGCAATGGTGCCAACGTGCCCAGGCGCAGCATCTCGCGCCCAAAGGCCGGCGCCTTGAAGCATTGGACGAGGTCGTGTTGCCCCGCGTGGCCCCGCTCGACTGGATGGTGGTGGTCCGCCCGGACCGATGCGTGCTCGCCGAAGGCCCGGCCTCTCAAGCCGAGCACATCCTCCAGCGCGCCCTTGATTTGATCGATCCGCCGCAGGTACGCCTCGACATACGCCTCCCCAAGGCTGCCTGAAGGCACCCGTCGCCCCACAGACAGATAACAAACAACAAACCTTCTGGCGCCAGTTCATGGCGCCTGCGGGCGGGGCTTCTTTTACGCCGCTTCAATAACAAGGAGGAGACCCTTGTGTTGCAGACTTCTGCTTATTGCCTTTCCATCGCGGCAATCACTTGCCTTGCAAGCATGACCGCACATGCCGGAGAAGACTTTCAGGTGCGGTACAACGTCGCAGGCAGCATCGGAGGGGAAATGTTCACCCCCCCGGATGCCGCCGGGCTCGCAGTTGGTGTCGCAGCGACTTACATCGACATCAGGAAGGTGACCGGCAACGATGGCAACACACTGACGAAGCCGATCCCCGGTGGCGCCATTCCACTTCCATCCCCTACCCCCGTGACGGCGTATCCCACGTATGGCGCCAATACCGCCCAGATCCCTGCCTCAGGCACTTTCAAGCTGTTCAACCTCGGCATTGGCTACATTACCAACGCGGACTATGGCGGCGGTCGCTTCGCATTCGGCGGCGTTCTGCCGTATGGCGTCAAGTCCCAATCGGTCAGGGCTACTGCCGCAACGCCAGCCGTGCAGGCGAACCCCGCGGTCCCCGCGGCCGCACAGCAGGCCATCGCCAGCCAGTTCGGCGCGACATATCAGTCAAGCCTCGCCGGCGAAGCAGCCAGTTCCAGTGGCGACGTATCGGGCATCGGCGACCTGGAGTTGCAAGGCGGCTGGCTCTATACGACCGAACAGCTGCGCGTATTGCTGGGCGCATCCCTCGTCATTCCGACAGGGCGCTACAACGCATCGCCTGCACCCGACATAGGCACCGGTAATTTCTACACGCTGCGGCCGTCGGTGCAAGTGGCCTACCTGCCGACGCCGGACATCGCCATCGCGGCAAAGGCGACCTTGGGCCTGAATACGAAGAATCGGGACAATGACCTCCGCAGCGGAAACTGGATTGGATTGGAAGGCGCGGCGGCATACAAGACCGGGATTGGCGTGCTCGGACTGCACACTGTCTTCGTTCAACAATACCAGGACGACTCGAACAACCCCTGGGGCCCAAGCCGCTACCGATCCCTCAATGCCGGTGCGTTCTATACCGCGATGGTGCCCGGCATTGACGCTGCGTTGACGTTGCAATACATGGCGACAACCAGTTCGCGCAATGCAAAGGTCGGGAGCATGACCCAGATCCGTTTGATCAAGCTATTCTGACGACGATGGCGAGACAACTGCCATCGTGTCTCGTCGTTTCCCCTGGCCCCCCTGCCCCCCCCGGCCCGACGACTTGGTTGCACTCAGGTCGGGAGCAGATCGCCTATCTTTCGCTGTGCCTGCTCGATAGCGACTTGCCTTTGTTCAGCACCGGCAGATACCCCCTCGGCGGCGACCACTTCGAGCTGGGACACGCCAACGAACGAGAATACGCTCCGGAGATAGGCTTCCGCGTGCTCCAGTGCCGCGTTGCGCGAACCGGGGCCATAGTACCCGCCACGTGCAACGGCCAGGATGATGCGCTTGCCGGTCACGAGCCCTTCTGGACCTCTGTCCGTATAGCGAAAGGGCTTTCCCGCGACGGCGATGCGGTCGATCCAAGCCTTCAGTTGGCTGGCGATACTGAAATTGTAAAATGCGACACCAATGACCACCACGTCGACCGCCAGGAATTCTTCCAGGATGGCGCGTCCCAACTCAATATCCCACAGAAGCGCTGCGTCGTTCGGCGCCTTGGGATCACGGGATGCGGCGAAGTATGCGCCGGACAAGTGAGGAATGCATTGACCTCCCTCGGCCACTCGCTAAGGACACCTGTGGAAGCACTCGGCCTATGGGCCATCGCGCATCTCCCGGCCATTGAAAAGGCGAGACAGGCGTTCGACCTCAGCAAAAGGAATTCCGAATCTGAGCAGCCCTAGTCAAGGAGACAGCGAATTTTCCGGGATATCGCCGCTCCGTCTGCGGAGAAGATTGCACGGATAAGGCCAGCATCGGTGAACTATCAATACTCCTGCGCGGCGCATATTTGGAATGCGGGACGGACACATCCTAAGCCCCGCCTATGCGTGGCGCAACCTACATCGCCAGCGCTTCTTACCCACTAACTTTGACACGTGACAGTGACGCCAGACAGCAGCGACCCGTTGTCGCACCCCGCACCGCAGCATAGATCGCCTTTTCGTACTAAACTTTCACAACTTCCTAAAAATTCAAAACAAACAAGATGCATCTGTCGCCCCTGATCCAGCGCTTCGTGCTTCACTTCGGTGAAATGGGCAGCCGCTGGGGCATCAACCGCACGGTTGGGCAAATCTATGCCTTGCTGTTTACCGCCTCCCGCCCGCTCAACGCCGACGAAATCGCCGAGGCGCTGGGCTTCTCGCGCTCCAATGTCAGCATCGGGCTGAAGGAGCTGGAGTCGTGGAACCTGGTCAAGCTATCTCACCAGCCGGGCGACCGCCGCGAGTATTTCTCGGCACCTGACGATGTCTGGGCGATTTTCCGCACCCTGGCGGAGGAACGCCGCCGGCGCGAGATCGACCCCACGTTGTCCATGCTGCGCGAAGTCCAGCTGGAGACCGTGAGCGATCCGGACGATCGCCATGCGCAGGAGCGGATGAAGGAGATGTACGGGCTGATCCTACTGGTGACGAGCTGGTTCGGCGAGATCCAGAAGCTGGATGTGGCCACGCTGGAGAAGCTGATGAAGCTCGGCTCCAAGGTCAACAAGCTGCTGGACGTGAAGGACAAGCTCAGCCTTGCCATCGGCGGAAAAGCCCGCGCCGGCACGCCCCCTGCCAGTGCCGTGAAAGCCAAGACGACCCGCACCCGGAAGGAGTAGTTGCATGTTCTCGTCGCTCGACCCGGTGGTGCTTGCGCGCGTGCAGTTTGCCGCCAACATCACGTTCCACATCTTGTTTCCCACCATCAGCATCTCGCTGGGCTGGGTGTTGCTGTTTTTCAAGCTGCGCTTCAATAAAACCGGCGATGAACGCTGGATGGCGGCGTACCGTTTCTGGGTGAAGATCTTTGCGCTGACCTTTGCGCTGGGCGTGGTCAGCGGCATCACCATGAGTTTCCAGTTTGGCACCAACTGGCCGGGCTATATGGAGACCGTGGGCAACGTGGCCGGTCCGCTGCTGGCCTATGAGGTGCTGACGGCGTTCTTCCTGGAGGCGACCTTCCTCGGCATCATGCTGTTCGGCATGCGCCGGGTGAGCAACCGCACGCATACCATCGCCACCTTGCTGGTGGCGGGCGGCACCACGTTGTCGGCGTTCTGGATCCTGGCGCTGAATTCGTGGATGCAAACCCCGGCGGGCTTCGAGATGATCGATGGCCGCGCGCACGTGACGAGCTGGCTGGCGGTGATCTTCAACCCGTCGTTCCCGTACCGCTTCGTGCATATGCTGCTGGCGTCGGGGCTGACCGTGGCGTTCCTGCTGGCAGGCATTTCGGCCTATCGCTGGCTGCGTGGCGACCGCGCGCCGGAGGTGCTGTCGTCGCTGCGCACCGGCGTGACCATTGCCGCGGTGCTGATCCCGCTGCAGATCGTGGCGGGCGACCTGCATGGCCTGAATACGCTGCACCACCAGCCGGCCAAGATCGCCGCAATGGAGGGGATCTGGAAGACGGAGAAGGGCGCGCCCGCCGTGTTGTTCGGCGTGCCCAACGCAAGCACGCAAAGCAATGATTTCGAGATCGCCATTCCCAAGCTGGCCTCGCTCTACCTGACGCATCACATGGATGGCGAGATCAAGGGCATCGATGCCTTTGGCGACAAGCACCCGCCGGTGGCGCCGCTGTTCTTCGCCTTTCGGATCATGGTGGGCGTGGGCCTGCTGATGCTGGCGGCATCTTGGGTGGCGGCGTGGCAGTTGCGCCGTGGCGGCCAGCCCGCGCCGTGGATGGCGCGCGTGCTGATTGCCATGACCTTCTCCGGCTGGGTGGCCTTGGTGGCTGGCTGGTACGTGACCGAGATTGGCCGCCAGCCTTACCTGGTGTACGGCGTGCTGACCACAGCGCAGGCCGCGTCCAAGGTGCCGGCGGCGATGATCGCCTCCACGCTGGCGATGTACCTGGCACTCTACCTGGCGCTGATCGCGGCCTATGTCTCGGTGGTGTTCCACCTGGCGCGCAAGGCCGGGACCGACCCGAAGGCGGATAACCCGCGGACCGAACCCCCTCAAGCCGTGTTGCCTGGCGAACTGCGGAGCGCAGAATGACCGACCTGACCCAACCCGCCGGCTGGATGCCGCTGGTGTTCCTGGCCCTGATGGGCATCTCCATGCTGGTCTACGTGATCCTGGACGGCTACGACTTGGGCGTGGGCGTGCTGCTGCGCCGCGCGGACGATGCCGACAAGGACACCATGATCGCCTCAATCGGCCCGTTCTGGGATGCCAACGAGACCTGGCTGGTGCTGGGCGTGGGCCTGCTGCTGGTGGCCTTTCCCATTGCGCACGGCGTGATCCTGACCCAGCTCTACCTGCCGGTGGCGCTGATGCTGGCGGGGCTGATCCTGCGCGGCGTGGCGTTCGACTTCCGCGTGAAGGCACGCGCGCACCACAAGCCGTGGTGGAACCGCGCGTTCTACGCCGGCTCGCTGCTGGCCGCGTTCTCGCAGGGCCTGATGCTCGGCCTGTATATCACGGGATTCCAGCACGGCTGGCTCGACCTGGCCTTTGCGGTAGTGGTGGGCTTGTGCCTGGTGGCGGGCTACTGCCTGCTGGGCGCGGGCTGGCTGATCATGAAGACCAGCGGCAGCCTGCAGCGGCGCGCCATGTACTGGGCGCGCCGCAGCCTGTGGCTGACGGGCATTGGCGTGGCGGCAATCTCGCTGGTCACGCCGATGGTGAGCCAGCGCATCTTCGACAAATGGTTCTCGCTGCCCAACATCATCCTGCTGGCGCCGATCCCACTGGTCACGGTGGCGCTGTTCATCCTCATCGACCGCCTGCTGCGGCGCCTGCCGGCCATGCACGACCGCGGCAACGACCGCTGGTGCTGGGTGCCCTTCGCCGGCACGGCGGTGATTTTCCTGATGGCGTTCAACGGCTTGGCCTACAGCATCTTCCCCTACCTGGTGGTGGACAAGATCGATATCTGGCAAGCTGCGAGCGCGCCGGAGTCGCTGGGGGTGATCCTGGTGGGCGCGGCAGTGGTGCTGCCGACCATCCTGGGTTACACGGTGTATGCCTACCGTGTATTCTGGGGGAAGGCGACCGACCTGCATTACTACTGAGCATTGACTGAGCGGCGCTCGATCAACCTCGCATATCTCGCACCCCAGGCACCTATGAGCGGCTCACAAGGCCAACAACCCGGCACCCCACCCTCCACGCCCCAGGCCGTCCCCCTCCCCCGGCGGCTGCTCGACCGCCTGCGCGCCCGTGCCGGCGCGCAGGTGCGGGGCTTGACCCGCAGCAATTCCGGCCTCAGCCTCGACTACGACAACCCGCCCGGGGATTCCGGCCTGTTCGGGCCGGACGCAGTCTGCTGGCGCGTGCACGCGGATTTCCCCGCGATGCTGGCCGGCGGCGTCAGCGCCCTGCTGATGCAGACCATGCATCCGCTGGCGCTGGCCGGAGTATGGGATCATTCCACCTTTCGTACCGATATGCAGGGCCGCCTGGGCCGCACCGCGCAGTTCATCGCCGGCACCACCTACGGCAACCGCGCCGATGCGCTGGCGCTGATTGACCGGGTCAGGCGCATCCACGCGGCGATCAAGGGCACGGCGCCAGATGGCCGCCCCTACGCGGCCGACGATCCGGCGTTGCTGACCTGGGTGCATGTGGCGGAGGTGTCGAGCTTTCTCACCGCCTACCTGCGCTATGTCGGCCCGCTCTCGGTCACCGAGCAGGACCGCTACTACGCGGAAGTGGCACAGATCGCCGAGCGCCTGGGCGCCACCGGCGTGCCACGCAGCGCCGACGCCATCGCCGGCTACCTGGAGCGCATGCGCCCTCAACTGGTAGTGAGCGAGCGCACCCGCGAAGTGGTGCGGTTGGTCATGGCCATGCCGGTGGCCAGCCCGCTGCTGGTGCCGGCGGTGCGGGTCATGGGAGACGCTGGCATTGCGCTATTGCCGCGCTGGGCGCAGCGCGAGCTCGGGCTGCATGGCAGCACCGCGATCCGCCGTCCGGTCTCGCTGGCCGGAATGCGCGTGCTGGCGCCCACGTTGCGCTGGGCATTGGGCAGCGGCCTGGCGGCGCGCGCGCGGCGGCGGGCGATGCAGCCCGCACCGGCAGCGCAGACGCAGTCGTCCTGACCCGCCACCCCGGGGCGGGCGATTCACTAACCATAGGAAACAGGAAAAGAACACCATGCAGACCGTTGCGGTTCTGGATTTTGAAACGACAGGACTGTCACCGCGTCAAGGCGACCGTGCCACGGAAATCGCAGTCATGCTGCTGCGCGACGGGGAAGTCGTCGACCAGTATCAAAGCCTGATGAACGCGGGCAGACGCATTCCCTCGGACGTCGTGCACCTTACCGGCATCACCAACGACATGATTGCATCGGCACCCGCAGCGTCGAAGGTGATGCGGGAGGTGGCCCAGTTCGTCGGCAAGCATCCCGTGGTAGCCCACAACGCGGGGTTCGACCGCAGGTTCTGGCAAGCCGAGCTCTCGCTGCTGGGCATGCCGGCCGATCAGACCTTTGCCTGTACGATGCTCGTTTCGCGGCGCGTCTACCCGCATGCGCAGAACCACAGGTTGTCGACGCTGGTGGATATGCTGCGCCTGCCGAAGGCCGGGCGCGCCCACCGGGCCATGGCCGACGCGCAGATGACCTGCCACCTCTGGCACCGCCTGCAGCACGATATCGCCGAGACTTACGGCATGCGCCGGGTGGATTACGATCTCATCACCCGCGTGCAGGCCACCAGCAGCGCCAAGGTGCCGGCCCTCCTGCGTTCGCTGGGCGAGAGCCAGGCTCGATGATGCGTGGGCCGAACGCCGGCAATGCACCCGTGACGCAATGACGCATCCTGTGCCCAAGCGGTGGTTATGGCTGGACACCGCGCTGAGCTGGATTGCCCTTCTGGGCATCCTGACGTGTCTTGGCCTGATCGACTTCCATGGGATGCGGCCACTGGACGTGGGCGGCACCCTGTTCGGCGGTAGTTTCAATCAAATGATGTATGCCGGCGCCTGGATCGCGGCGATGGCGGGCTTGCTCCTGGCAACGGCATTTCGTCTGGACGGGCACCGCGCAGCCTGGTGCATGGCCGGGATCGTGCAGACAGGCGCGGGGGCCTGGTGGCTGGTGCACTATCCCGCAACGCACGATGGCAACCTGTTGCTATCGCCAGAGCGGGAAGAGATTGCCGCGGCGATGCTGGTCGGCGTGGCGCTACTGATTGGCGGGGTATTCCTGCATGTCAGAGCGGCCCGCGCACAGCGCCATCGCCCGATATCAAGCACAAGGATGCTCGCGCGGTCCGTGGTTGCCGGCTCATTGATCCTGATCTTCGTCGCCATCCCCCTCGCCAACGCGCTGCGCGCGCCGCTACCGCATTGCGCCTTCAGCAAAGCAGGCTCGCAACTGACCGTTTGCCTGGATGCAGGTGACACGCCCGTCATTGTCGATTGATCTGAAGGCCGCATGGCCAGGCAGCCAGCGCCTGGCCTTGCATCACGCTTAAACATACTGACTAACGATATGGGTCCAAACAACAATGCATGACTTGAAGACTGGCGCATTCTGGCGGCGCGCCTGCCTTGCCCTGCTTGGCGCACTGCTGGTGGCCGATGCCATCGCCCTGATGCTGATGGGGCTGTTCAACTTCGGGGTCGTCCTCCCTCTGGCGATCGGCGCGGCCTTTCTCGCGCTCTCATGGCGCTGGGAGCGGGTAGCGCGATGGCGCGCGGCCAGCCCACGGCATCGATGGATCTGGGCGCTGGGCCGCACAGCATTTGCCGTGTGGCTGGTGACGCTCGGGATGTTCTTCTATTTCATCAGCGCCAGCAACGCGAACTTCCCGGCAACGGGACCGACGGCAAACACCATCCTCATACTGGGCTCCGGCACGCCACGTTGCGCCGCGTCGCCCACCCTGGCTGCACGGCTGGACAAAGGGCTGGCGCTGGCGCGGCAATGGCCGGCAGCGCGAGTCGTGGTGAGCGGCGGCCAGGATTTCGGGCTGCGGTGCAGTGAGGCGGACATCATGGCGGACTACCTGATCGCGCACGGCCTGGCACCGCAGCGCCTGATCCGGGAGGACCGGAGCACCAGCACGGAGGAAAACCTGCTCTTCAGCCACCGGTTGCTTGCGCAACAGGGCGTGAGCGCCGCAGATCCGCTGGTGCTGGTGACCAGTGATTTTCATCTGGTGCGCGCAAAGCGGATCGCGCGTAAGGCTGGGTTCCAGGCAGTGTCTGGCGCAGGAGCGCCAACGCCGCTTTACTTGCGTTACAACGCCTGGCTGCGCGAGTATTTTGCGTTTATCAGTGGCTGGGTATTGCGTGAATTCTGACCGGAAAGAGGCAAGGAAAACGATGAAAGGAAAACGATGAAAGACCGAGGTGACGAAGTGCGTGCCGGAATCAGTCGGGAGACGCGCCCAGGTGAGGCCGCACGTTACCAGAGATGGATTGGTGCCCTCACCATGATGCTCGGGCTTGCGCTTGCTTCGCCGCCTGCCGCAGCCGATACCCTGCCCCGGGCGCAAGTCGCAAGCGCGTGCGCCCCATTTCTCATGGCGTATTTCATTGGAGAAGAGCGCGAAGACCTGCTTCATATTGAACGCAACAGCGGCGGCGAGTACGTGCTCCGGATGGATGCCCAATCGGCAGAGCTCCATGTTATTTCCGGGAAGGAAGAGCTCTCCGAGCTTGCCCGGCTTCTCCATGTCGATGCGATCGGCGAGTGTGTTCTGCAAAGCCCTGGCGGCCTCTACGTAAAGCTTCCGATCGGCAGCCGCGTCAACAAGACCGAGGTTGTGAAAACGGGCTATGTATTCGTCGAGATCGGCATCCAATTTGGCGCAAAGGGCCTGAATTCCGCTGGCAAAGCCTTCATTGCCTCAATCAGCACCGTCTACCCCGTGAACCGCGAGCAGGCAGTCAAATAAGGAGATCCGCCCGTCAATGTGGCGGCCGGTACCGCGCCGCCGAGGGCTGCCACGGGACCCAGCGGAATGACTTGCTGCGTGCCGGTTGCGTGCGGCGTGGCATTGGTCAGGTCGCCGGTGCCGGTGAGATTCAGGTTGCCTCCGGCGATGATCTGGCCGGCTTTGCCGAGCTGGTAGCTGGTGGTTACCTGGCTGGGCGCGGCGACAGCCGCGCCAGTGGCAGGCTGGCGTATCGCGCCGCCGGACCACAATTATTGCCTGGACACTGCCTTTCGGGGAATGTCGACCTGTCCGAAGGAGCGATACTCCATCACCCCGTCTCGGACAACGATCAACGCACCAACCAGCGCGGCGGAATCTGCAGGCATGCAGGCCGCATCGAGCACGAGGCGCGCTGCGATGGCCGCACCCGGGCGCAGCGTAAGTAGCTGCGTCGGGAGATCCGTGCCAGCGGTAATCGGCAAATCTGCAGAGCTGAGATCCCTGCAGAGCCCGGTGTGCAGGTCCTTGCCTGATAGTGCAATCTCTAATACATCGGTGCCAGGGTTGGATATGGACACACGGAGATAGCCAGGATCGTCGTCATCAACGGCCTCCAGCGCACCGACAGAGATTTTGACGGGCGTCTGTAGCGCTTCAGATGGCCAGTGGCTCACAACATCGCCAGCAAGCGCTTGCGTTAATGCATCGATTTGTCGGCGCATACCCGCTTGCCACTCCAGCATCGCAGGCGTCCCACAGCCATTCGTCATGTTCAGCAGCGCCTGAATGTCTTTGCCGAGGATGGATTGCCACGCGGAACTCTTAATCAGCTCCTCCGCATATCGTCGGGCAGAGAACCTATGGGACGGGGCAACCGCCTGATCGATGCGATCGAGTCGCCAACGCTCATCGGGCCCCCCCGGACATTCGCTTTGGATCTTTTGCAGGATAGTCCAGCTCCGCACGACCGCCATCGCGCCGTCAGGCTGGCCGGATGCCGCATTGGCACGCGGGATTCCTTGCGTGCCACCCAGCATTGCGGCTACCACCAACAGATTGGCAAGGCGCTTGAATTGCCCCTTCGTCGAAGGCAGGAAATGATCCGTCCAGTACATAAATGCACAATCTCCAGTCGCAATTTGATCTGCCGGCCGATTGGCGAGCCAAATGCCGGAGGGCCGGAATAGCTGCCAGGCCCCTGGCCGTTTAGGCGAAGGTCCGGTTGGATCGCCGCGCCGAACATGGAGGCCGAGCGTAAGAAGTACATGTAACAAAATTGAGATGATCAGTATTTTCTCGCCCTAAAAATCGATCTTATAAGTAAATTTTTCAACCCAACCGAATCCCTCATCCTGCATTTTCACTCTCTCCAGGATGTTTAAAATATCAAAATACGATTTACCCATGATTTTTTTTGAGACACCTGCATTCACCCATCTTAAAAAAATGGGCCTCCCCACACCTGAACTAAGCAGGTCCCATAACGCGTCCGTATTGAAGCCGTAGGATGACTCAACCCCAAGGATGGAAGCTAGTTCTCGATGAAAATCCACCTCGCTTCTCACCACTTCGCCATTTATCTGAATATTCATTGCGCACCTTACAGCCATCCCCCGCCGCCACGGCGGCTCCACGCCGAGCCGTGCGGCCCTAAATCCAGGGAAAATCGCTCCCTCACACACACAGGATTGCCCGTCCGGTCACGTCGTGGTGTTCACTTGCCCGGCGCTTCACAAGTCTTCAGAAATCTGGCGTCTACCGGACGCTTAAGAGCAACGCCATCAGGCCCGCCTGCCTCTACCTTGGAAACGGTCAATTGGCACGCGCTGCCCGTCCAGTGAAGCACCGCCTCATAGGCTGCCCCGGACTCCGGGCTCCACAATGCGGCGACACGACATTGATATGAATTTTGAACGTTGGCGCCTATGACAAATGCATCGAGCAGGAAAGGCCTGCCTGCATGAATGTAGGCTTCCGAGAAACGCTGGCTAGCCTGGGCGTCATTGCCGGGAATCCCAAGGCTGGCGTTGTAATGAGCCAATGGGTTGTCAAACAGAGCGATACGCTGCTCGCCAAGCTCCACGCCCTGCTTGATACAGTCTCCCGCCGGCATGTTGGAAAAAGTGTGGAAGCTTGTGCTTGCCGACGGACCTGTCTTCACCATCCGGATCCTGGCACGGTCGCCCGACGTGGGCTCCGGATATCTCGTCACGCAAGCGGTCAGGACGAGTGCACAAGCGCTCAAAATCAAGGTTCTCATCATTCCTGGCATGGAGGTTGGCTTTCACTCATATCAATGTTGCTCATTTCGCGAAGTTAGCGCTCGGCCACCGCCCGGGGCCGCAGCATGAACGGCACGCGGTTGTCCGGGCCTGCGCCAGGCTTGAGCTCATAAGCGAGCAGTCCGCATCGTCCATTGCCGCCAATCGACGTCCCTTGCAGCAGAACGACGAGCTCGTAATCGTGCCCTGCTTCAGGTGTCATCACTGCCGCCGCGCGACACACAAGACTGCCGTCAAGCGTGGCCGTAAACATTAGCGAGAGCGGCTGTCCCGCGCTCACGTAGCGCTCGAGCACGGGCATGTTGGTATCCTGATCTGTCGAGGCCGGCATGCCGATGCGCTCGCTTTCCTTCGGGGTCTTGCCGATCCCTGCCCATCCCTTCGAAAAGACGGCAAGCAACTGCCGCTTGGGTTCGTTGTCCTGCTCGACGGTCCCAAGAATGATGGCGGGATACGCGTACATATCCATCGCTTTGATGCGCAGGCGTGCCTGCGTGTCAGGGGCGCCTTTTGGCGCGTATTCGGGCATTACGGCACATCCGGTGAGCAAAAGCGGTAGCGCTATCAGCGCACCCAACAATGACCGGCGGGGCAAGAAAGACGTCATGGGAGAACTTTGAACAATTGGGAATTTGGACGTCGCGTGCAGCGCGAGACGACGCCCGTTGGGCCGGCGGCGGCATCCTCATCCGCCGCGCACTGGCTGTCGCCGTAGGTGCCACCGGGATTGCAGCCTCCAGCCACCGGGCGATCGCGACGAAGGACGCGGCGGAAGGTCACCCGTAAAGCGGAGGGAAGTGGACGGCGCTAAAAAAACTGTTCGCCCACCCTTGTTCCTCGATCAATCGAGCGATGCCAGCATGACGTCGCCCAGCCTGAGTTTCCAGCTCACTTTGCCGACGCCTTCACCACGTCCCCGGTATAGCTCAAGGACGACAGCTCCTCCTTGGCTTTGTCGGGCGTTTCCAGCTCCAGCACCACGCGGCCCACCATCAGGCCCATTGACGGCGAACTGCGCACATACTTCGTTTCCCCACCGTCCAGGGCGAAGCTGAGCGTCTTCTCCGTTTCCGTCGCCGCCGAGGCCACATATTTGCCGGCAGGCCGGTCCACGAAGAAGAAGCCGCCTGGCTTGGATTCCCCCACAACCTGGCCGTTTAGGCGAAGGTCCGGTTGGATCGCGGCGCCGAACATGGACGCCGAGCGCAGGAAGTAGATACGCCCCTCGCCCGGCTTGATCGTCGGGATCGAGGCCGCCATATCGGAATGCTTCACACCCGATGCGCAACCCGCCATCAGCAACGACATCGCCATCCCACCCATTGCCATACGTACAACTCGTTTCATTCGGTTTCTCCAAAGGTCAGAGGTACTACGGTTGAAAGCGGGGAGTAGTTCTGCTCCCCCGGCAAATAGAAGCCCACCAGTTTTTTGTCTTTGAGGACAAGGTAGGCTTCGTGGACCTGACGGCCCTCGATCGTGAAGATCGTTCCGACCGGCCGGTAGACGGCCCCTTGCGGCACGCGTCCCACCGGCTTCCATACGGATTTGGCAGCCAATGTTCGCGAGTACCCCGTATCGAGCTGGATCACTGCTGGTGCCTGGATCGTGATGGATCGCGCCGTGGTCCCATCCTGTGCAAGTTCGACGGATGACGGTGTTGTTGCGATCATCGGGGCGCAACCGGACAAGGCCACGCCGCAGGCAAATAGCACCCAGAGGCGGCGCAGACGCATCAGAGCTAAGGTGTTCATAGGAGCGTATGTTTGGATTTAGTTTCTGAAAGCCATCAACCATCGTAGCGGGCAGCGAGCCATGCTACCAATCATTGGTCTCATAGCGAACTCACCGGGTGTCACGTATCAAACGAATGAATTTTCGCCACCCGTATCGGGATACTGCATAAATATTTAACAAAATAAATCCGAGAAAAATAAATATTTCACCATTTAATAGATATTTAACGTAGAACCACTGCCATCCATCGCCACGGTACACCCTGACAATCGCAACAAACAACCATCCAACCGGATACATCAGAAGCAATCCGATAAATCTATTTACCCCCCACATAATCCCCGGATCGCGATCATCACGTTTGGGTTGACAGTACAATTCTGCGAAAATTTTTCGAATATGTTTATCCACTATGGTTTCCTCCCATTAGCTGCAGGCGTTTCCGGTAGATGCACGCCCCCGCCGGCGGCAGGCAACAGCATGCCATTCATATCGCGTAGGATACTTGGCAAACTACTTTGAACGGGGTTGACTATCAACCGCCCTCCTGCTGGCTGAAGCAATACACCAAGAGAAGGGTCGTATTGTCTCGTGTAGTTCAGTACGCGGCCCGCAAATAGTCCTGTGGTATCCCCGAGAAATTTGGCTCCGGCTCCGAAGGTCATGCCTACTGCTCCGGCCGCCAAGATTGAATCATTCGAACCAGATTGACTATTGTTATAAGCCGTGGCAGCCGCATTGGCGCCGCCACCAAGCAGTGCGGTGCCAGCATAGCCGGAAAAGACGCCGGCGAACGGCGCCGTCGCGGCGCCAATGATTGACGCATTAACTATGCGCTCATAGTTGAATGAGCCGTCGCCAAACAGAAATTGATTTAGCGCTTCGCCGCTGCCAGCACCAAATCCGGTCGCTAGGCCAACTGTGGGGTTGGCAAGCCCTAAGCGAATCAACGCCGCTGCAGTAATGGGATCTGCCGTCGGCACCACAGCTCCGCTACCCGCTCCAGGCAGCTTGGCCGCGACCCCCGAAAGCTCCTGCGCACTTGGCTGATAGGCTGCCAGACAATCAACCACCCCACCACCACAATCTTTCACGTCTCCCTTCGCGATCTTGTTCAAAAGCGACACCGCCGATTGTGCGGTTTGGCATGCAACTGCGCTTCCGTTCGCGCAAGCGTCCGCCAACGCATTCAATTGCTTGCGTGAAGTCGCGTCCAGCGACAATAGCTGATCCCGCAGAGTACACTGGGACGCGTCACCTGCGGCGCATTGCGCCTTGGCTCGCTCTAGCGCGCCGGCTTGCTTTGGCGACAGGTAGTTGTTTGCGGCCTCGTTCTGGGCAGCACCTGCCGCCGATATGCCATTCTGCCCAAGCGCGTTGGCAAGGGCACCGCCGGCCAACATCGAAGCACCGATCACGACAACCTGATTCAACATATTGGACCGGTCAGCGTTCGTCTCGATTCCCAGCGCCCCGCCAACCAGCGGCGACATGACCGCACCGGTAGCCCCACCAATGGCGCCGGCCGCGCAATCGCCGCTTCCGGCCACGCCCGCGACGCATCCAAGCGCCGCATGGCTGGCGATGCTCTCGAAGGAACCCGCTTCGGTATTCGCGCCGATGCTGTTGGCACCCAACGCCCCCGCCTGCGCCACCAGGCTGCCCTTGAGCGCATTCCCAAAGCTGCCCCCGTTGAACACCGTGCTGACCCCGGCATTGATCAAGCCCGTGCCAACGAAGCCCACGGCCTGCTGTGCCAGCGTGCCGGTCGCGCCGTTCTGGGCCGCCTGCACCACGCCACCGACGTTGTTCGTGCCCGCCAGGTTTGCCAGGGTATTCGTTCCCTCCAGGGGCTTCCCCCATTCACTCACCCCGAAGCTGCTGCCGTCAAAGGTGATGCCCTTGGTCAAGCCCGCCGTGATCGCGCCAATCGCGCCGGCCGTCGCCAGCTTCCCGAAGTTCAACCCTTGGCCGGAAACGAGTTGGGTGAAAGCGCTACTGGCCATGCTGGAGAGGGCGGCCACGATCATCGCCTGCGCCAGCGTCATCTGCGCCAAGGCCACGCCCATGACCGCCGCAGCAGCCCCCGCAGTCACGATCGAGATGGCAACCGCCGCCACCATCATCACAATCTGACCAAGCGGTCCGAACCCCTTCTTCTCCTTAATAAACTGCGTATGAATATCGTCAGCGACCGTGCCTTCGGTGTAGTTCAACCCCAGGTTGGCCTTCAACTGATTCACCAGCGCCACCGTCGCGGCCTCGTCGACCGTGCCGTCGGCGTTGCGGATCAGGAACGCGTTGTTGACCGCGTGGATACTGTCGGCCTCGATGTTCATGCGCATGGCGCTCATGAACCCGCCGGGCTGCACCACGGTGCCGGTGATCACGTTCCAGCCGCCCTGGGCCTTGTAGGCCGAGGTGCCGATGTCCACCACGTTGGGGCCGGCGTCGATGCTGCCGGCTTTCACGTTGAGCGTGTCGGCGGCCGTGATGGCGCCGCTGTTGCGCAGCTGGCCGGCGATGTCCAGCGAGACCTTGTCGCCGGCGATGGTGCCGCCGGTGGGCTTGGTCAGCGCCTGTGCGTAGCCCTCGGGCAGGTACACCTGCGGCACCAGCGCGTTCACCGTGGGGCACGCGGTGCTGGCGACCGTGTTGCAGTTCGGGTCGGGTACGGCTTGCTGCACGTACCAGAGCAGGGGCTTGTCGAGTTCGTTGACCTGCGTCTGCGTCAGCGCCGTGCCCAGCGCGATGTTGTGCGCCTTGGCGTAGTCCGCCGCGTTCTTGTAGAGGCTGAGCTTTTCCTGGTCGGTGACCGAGAGCTGGTTCTGGCTGTCCCAGGCCAGGCCGCTCACAAAGCTGGCTTGGCCGGTCTGTTGCAGCGCGGCTTGCTGGAGCCTTTGTCCTTCGGTGTAGGGGTCGTAATAGAAGCTGACCTTGCCCGGGCGCAGTTCGGCGGGCAGCTGCGCCAGCAGGCTGTCGGGCGTGACGCCGGCCAGCACGGCGGTGGCCGGGCTGTTGTTCAGGTACTGCGCGCGGTCTGTGGTGCCGCTGGGTGCGGTGACCGGGTTGCCGCCGAGGTTGGCGTTGAAGTGCCAGTCGATGGTCGGGCTGCTGCCGGTGGTGGGCGCTGCCGGTGTGGCCACGATGACCGGGTTGAACTGCCAGGGGGTGGTCGGGTTGTTCACCGGCGTGGCGGCCGGTACCGCGCCGCCGGGTGCTGTCACCGGCCCCAGCGGGATGACTTGCTGCGCGCCGGTTGCGGGCGGCGTGGGTTGCGTGGGGCTGGTGTAGCCGTTTACCAGCGCGGCGCCGGTGACGTCGACCTGGCTGCCCATCAGGTTGCCGGTGTTGAGCACCTGGCCGCCGGCCGTCACCGACAGCGCGTTGCTGGCCTGGATGCCGGATTCCAGGCTGCCGAGCGTGGCGCGCCCGCCGGTGTCGTGCCAGCGGTCGCCGCCGCTGTGGTCTTCCTGCCAGCGTCCTACCCAGTCGGCGTTGAGCGGGATGCTGTTGTTGTCGATGCTGCCGGCCATGCCGACCGTGACGTTGCGCCCGCCGGTGATGAGGGCGCCCTTGTTGGTCAGGTTCGTGCCGGACAGCTGGACGTCGCGCGCGGCGGAGATGACGCCGGCTGGGCCGGCGGCGGCGTCCTCATTCGCCGCGCACTGGCTGTTGCCGTAGGTGCCACCGGGATTGCAGCCGCCGGCGTAAGGTGGGTTCTGGCCGCCGTAGCTCTTGTACAGCCGCGCGGTATCCATGGTGGTGTTGACCAGCGTCGGCGCGGTGATCGAGACATCGCCGGTCAGTGATTGAATGGCGCCGGAGCGGTTGGTCACGCTGCTGGTGGCGTTCAGGGTGATATCGCCCTGCGCGGCCAGCGTTGCGTTCAGGTTCTGGATGTCGGCCGCGCTGATCGTGAGCGTCTGGCCAGCGGCCACCGTGCCGGGCGTCTGCTGCCAGGCAAGGGAATCCACGCGGGGATTGCTGTCGCCCGGGCAGTCCGGCGCGCCCGCCACGCAGCCGGGCGTTGTGGTGATCTTGCTGTCGTAGACGCCCTTGTTGGTGAAGGTGCCTGGTGTCTTGATGGCGACCTTGCCCGCCGCGGCCAGGTCGCCGGCATTGGTCAGGTCGCCGGTGCCGGTGAGATTCAGGTTGCCACCGGCGGTGATCTGGCCCGCTTTGCCGAGCTGGTAGCTGGTAGTGACCTGGCTGGGCGCGGCGGCAGCCGCGCCAGTGGCAGTCTTGCCTTGCGCGACCGGCGACCATGGCGGCGGCGCGAAGCAGCTGTCGCAGGCACT